>NZ_JBIAZN010000009.1:0-324681 GCF_042899225.1 Streptomyces sp. NPDC000134 | reverse complement strand
TGGGGCATCTACAGCGGCTACGAACTGTGCGAGAACACCCCGCTGCGCGAAGGCAGCGAGGAATACCTCGACTCGGAGAAGTACCAGCTCAGGCCACGCGACTGGGAAGCCGCCGAACGCGAGGGCCGCACCCTCGCCCCGCTCATCACCCGCCTCAACGCCATCCGGCGGGCCCGGCCGGCGCTGCGCCAACTGCGCAACCTCCGCTTCCATCGGACCGACAACGACGCCCTCATCGCGTACAGCAAGCGCTCGGGGTCCGACGTCGTCCTGGTGGTCGTCAACCTCGATCCGCACCACACGCAGGAGGCGACGGTCTCGCTGGACATGCCGCGACTCGGCCTGGACCGGGACGAGTCCGTGCCGGTGCGCGACGAACTCACGGGAGAGACCTACCACTGGGGCCGGACGAACTACGTGCGACTGGAGCCCGGCCGGGCCCCCGCGCACGTCTTCCACGTCCAGCGGTCGTCCACCGCGCCCCGGAACGGAGGGTCGACCACCTCATGACCGTCAACGAGCCCGTACCGGACACCTTCGAGGACACGCCCGCCAAGGACCGCGACCCGGACTGGTTCAAGAGGGCCGTGTTCTACGAGGTCCTGGTCCGCTCCTTCCAGGACAGCAACGGCGACGGCGTCGGCGACCTGAAGGGCCTGACCGCCCGACTCGACTATCTCCAGTGGCTCGGCGTGGACTGCCTGTGGCTCCCGCCGTTCTTCAAGTCGCCGCTGCGGGACGGCGGTTACGACGTCTCCGACTACACGGCCGTGCTGCCGGAGTTCGGGAACCTGGCCGACTTCGTGGAGTTCGTCGACGCCGCCCACCAGCGCGGCATGCGGGTGATCATCGACTTCGTGATGAACCACACCAGCGACCAGCACCCGTGGTTCCAGGAGTCCCGCAAGAACCCCGACGGCCCCTACGGCGACTACTACGTCTGGGCCGACGACGACAAGCAGTACCAGGACGCCCGGATCATCTTCGTCGACACCGAGGCGTCCAACTGGACGTACGACCCGCTGCGGGGGCAGTACTACTTCCACCGGTTCTTCTCCCACCAGCCGGACCTCAACTACGAGAACCCGGCCGTGCAGGAGGAGATCCTGGCCGCGCTCCGCTTCTGGCTGGACCTGGGCATCGACGGCTATCGGCTGGACGCCGTGCCCTACCTGTACGCCGAGGAGGGCACCAACTGCGAGAACCTGCCCGCCACGCACGCCTTCCTCAAGCGGGTCCGCAGCGAGATCGACGCGCTCTACCCGGACACCGTGCTGCTCGCCGAGGCCAACCAGTGGCCGGAGGACGTCGTCGACTACTTCGGGGACTACTCCACCGGCGGCGACGAGTGCCACATGGCGTTCCACTTCCCGGTGATGCCGCGCATCTTCATGGCGGTGCGCCGCGAGTCCCGCTACCCGGTGTCCGAGATCCTCGCCAAGACCCCCGCGATCCCGTCGGGCTGCCAGTGGGGCATCTTCCTGCGCAACCACGACGAGCTGACCCTGGAGATGGTCACCGACGAGGAACGCGACTACATGTGGGCCGAGTACGCCAAGGACCCCCGGATGCGCGCCAACATCGGCATCCGCCGCCGGCTCGCCCCGCTGCTCGACAACGACCGGCACACCATCGAGCTGTTCTCCGCCCTGCTGCTCTCCCTGCCGGGCTCGCCGATCATCTACTACGGCGACGAGATCGGCATGGGCGACAACATCTGGCTCGGCGACCGCGACGCCGTACGCACCCCCATGCAGTGGACCCCGGACCGCAACGCGGGCTTCTCCACCTGCGACCCCGGACGGCTGTCGCTCCCCACGATCATGGACCCGGTCCACGGCTACCAGGTGACCAACGTCGAGGCGTCGATGGCCTCGCCGTCCTCGCTGCTGCACTGGACCCGCCGGATGATCGAGATCCGCAAGCAGAACCCGGCCTTCGGCCTCGGTACGTACACCGAGCTGCCGTCCTCCAACCCGGCGGTGCTCGCCTTCCTCCGGGAGGCGCCCTCGAACGGGGAGGACGGGGACGACCTGGTGCTGTGCGTCAACAACTTCGCGCGGTTCGCCCAGCCCACCGAGCTGGACCTGCGCGAGTTCGCCGGGCGGCACCCGGTCGAGCTGTTCGGCGGGGTGCGATTCCCGGCCATCGGCGAACTGCCGTATCTGCTGACCCTCGGGGGCCACGGCTTCTACTGGTTCCGGCTCACCCGAGTCGCATCCCGCATCGGCCGCCGCGCGTGAGCGCGGGCCGAGGAAAGGACGCGTCACCATGCCGAACACCGCATCCCTGCGCCCGAGACCGGCGCAGCTCACCGAGCCCATGGCGTCGCTCGGCGAGTTGCTGCGGGACTGGCTGCCCAGGCAGCGCTGGTTCGCGGGCAAGGACCGGCCCGTCACCGACCTGGGTCTGCTGTCGATGACGGAGCTGTTCCCCGGCTGTCTGCATCTGCTGGTCCACGCCGGTCACGGCACGGTGCCCGCGCCCGGCGGCGCGCCACCGGCCGGCGACTGCTACCAGTTGCTGCTCGGCGTGCGCGAGCACCCCTCCCCGAGGCTGGGCCGGGCGCTGATCGGCCAGGTGAGCGACGGTTCGCTGGCCGGTATGACGGTGTACGACGCGTTGCGGGACCCCCGGATGGCCCAGTTGCTGCTGGAGCGGCTGCGGCATCCGGGCAAGGCGGGTCCGCTGCGCTTCGAGGCGGACCCGGCGCGGCCGGTGCCCGCCGGGCTGGCGCCGCGGCTGCTGGACGCCGAGCAGTCCAACTCCTCGCTGGTCTACGGCGACGAGTTCATCCTCAAGCTGTTCCGGCGCATCCAGCCCGGGGTCAACCCGGATCTGGAGGTGCCGGGGGCGCTGGCCCGGCAGGGGTGCGGCCGGGTGCCCGCGCCGGTGGCGTGGTTCCGCACCTCGCATCCGTGGCAGGCGACGCTGGGCGTGCTCCAGCCGTTCCTGCACGACGCCACCGACGGCTGGTCGCTGGCGCTGGACGCGCTGGCGGCCGGCGACGACTTCACCGCGCAGGCCCGCGAGCTGGGCCGGGCCACCGCCGATGTGCATCTGGCGCTGGCCTCGGCGTTCCCGTCCGGGGCCGGCGCGGAGAACGCGCGGACGGCGGCGGCGATGACCGAGCGGCTGACCGCCGCCGCGCACTGCGTCCCGGCGCTGCGCCCCTTCGTGCCGAAGCTGCGGTCCGCGTTCGCCGCGCTGACCACCTGCGACCTCGGGCCGCCCGCCCAGCGCGTCCACGGCGACCTGCACCTGGGGCAGGTGCTGCGGGCCGGCCGGGACTGGTTCGTCATCGACTTCGAGGGCGAACCCTCCCGCCCGCTCAGCGAGCGCCGCAGCGTCCACTCCCCCGTGCGGGACATCGCCGGCATGCTGCGCTCCTTCGACTACGCCGCCCGTCAGCGCCGGCCGTGGCGCCCGCAGTGGGCGCGCCGCTGCCGCGAGGCGTACTGCGCGGGCTACGCCGTCCGGGCCGGCTGGGACCCGCGCAAGAAGCACGGTCTGCTGCGCGCCTACGAGACGGACCGGGCCGTGTACGAGGTGCTGTACGAGGCCCGGCACCGCCCCGACTGGCTTCCCGTACCCATGGCGGCGATCGAACGACTCGCCGTGAGAGGAGACTGACATGGCCCTCCGCGACACCTCGCTCCCCGAGCCGTCCGGTCCGGTCCCGCACCCCGCCGGGCCGGCCGGTGCCGCGCCGCCGCTGGGCGCGGCCGACCGGGGGCGCCTGCTGGCGGGCGCCCACCACGATCCGCACGCGCTGCTCGGCGCCCACCCGGTGCCCGGCGGGATCGCCTTCCGGGTGCTGCGGCCCTGCGCCCGCGCGGTGAGCGTGGTCACCGGCGGCGAGCGGCACCCGCTGGTCCCGGAGGGCGACGGCCTGTTCTCCGGGGTGCTGCCGCTGCCCGAGATCCCGGCGTACACGCTGCTGGTGGAGTACGAGGAGGGCGAGCAGGAGACCCACGACCCGTACCGCTTCCTGCCCGCGCTCGGCGAACTCGACCTGCATCTGATCTCCGAGGGCCGGCACGAGCAGCTCTGGCGGGCGCTCGGCGCGGAGCCGATGGTCCACGAGGGCGTCACCGGCACCCGCTTCACCGTCTGGGCGCCCAATGCCCAGGGCGTGCGGGTCGCGGGCGACTTCACGTACTGGGACGGCACCGCGTTCCCGATGCGCTCGCTGGGCTCGTCGGGCGTGTGGGAGCTGTTCCTGCCGGGGATCGGCGAGGGCGCCACGTACAAGTTCGAGATCCACTCGCGGTACGGCCGGCGCTTCCTCAAGGCCGACCCGATGGCCCGGCGCACCGAGGAACCGCCGGACACCGCGTCGGTGGTGACGGCCTCGCACTACCAGTGGGGCGACGAGGAGTGGCTGCGGGGCCGGGGCGCGACGCCCGTGCACCAGGCGCCGTTCTCGGTGTACGAGGTGCACCTGCCGTCCTGGCGTCCGGGGCTGACCTACCGGCAACTGGCCGAGGAGCTGCCCGCGTACGTCAAGGACCTGGGGTTCACCCACGTCGAGCTGATGCCGGTCGCCGAGCACCCCTACGGGCCGTCCTGGGGCTACCAGGTCACCGGGTTCTACGCGCCGACCGCGCGCCTGGGCACCCCGGACGACTTCCGGTACCTGGTGGACGCGCTGCACCGGGCCGGGATCGGGGTGATCATGGACTGGGTGCCGGCGCACTTCCCGAAGGACGACTGGGCGCTGGCCCGCTTCGACGGGGACCCGCTGTACGAGCCCGGGGACGAGCGGCGCGCGACCCACCCGGACTGGGGCACGTACACCTTCGACTTCGCCCGCACCGAGGTGCGCAACTTCCTCGTCGCCAACGCCGTGTACTGGTGCGAGGAGTTCCACATCGACGGGCTGCGGGTCGACGCGGTCGCCTCGATGCTGTACCTGGACTACTCGCGCGACTGCGGGCAGTGGGAGCCCAATGTGTACGGCGGCCGGGAGGACCTGGCGGCGATGGCGTTCCTCCAGGAGATGAATGCCACCGTCTACCGGCGCTGCCCCGGGGTGGTGACCATCGCGGAGGAGTCCACCGCGTGGGGCGGGGTGACCCGGCCCACCGACGCGGGCGGCCTCGGCTTCGGGTTCAAGTGGAACATGGGGTGGATGCACGACTCGCTGGAGTACGTCGCGCACGAGCCGGTGCACCGCAAGTACCACCACCACGAGATGACGTTCTCGATGGTGTACGCCTACAGCGAGAACTTCGTCCTGCCGATCTCCCACGACGAGGTCGTGCACGGCAAGGGGGCGCTGGTGTCGAAGATGCCCGGCGACTGGTGGCAGCGGCGGGCGAACGTCCGGGCGTACCTGGGCTTCATGTGGGCCCACCCCGGCAAGCAGCTCCTGTTCATGGGGCAGGAGTTCGCGCAGGGCGCGGAGTGGTCGGAGAAGCAGGGCCCGGAGTGGTGGCTGCTGGACGACGGGTACCACTCGGCGGGCGACCACCGCGGGGTGCGGGACCTGGTCCGCGATCTCAACGCCCGCTACCGGGAGGTTCCGGCACTGTGGCAGCGGGACACCGATCCGGCCGGTTTCCGGTGGGTCGCGGTGGACGCCGCCGACGACAACGTCTTCGCGTTCCTGCGCCACGGCACCGACGGTTCCCCGCTGCTCGCGGTGTCGAACTTCTCGCCGGTGGTGCGGCACGAGTACCGGCTCGGCGTCGGCACGGACGCGGACGCCTGGCAGGAGGTCCTCAACACCGACGCCGCCCGGTACGGCGGCAGCGGTCTCACCGGCCCGGACCCGGTGAAGCCGGAGGACGGGAGCATCCGGCTGACCCTGCCGCCGCTGGCCACGGTGTGGCTGATGCCGTACGTCCCGTGAAGCCATGCGGCGCGGCCAGGTGTCCGACCGGCCCATGAGGGGCAGGCGGGGTCCTGCGACCGAGGAACCCCTCGTCGTCGCCGCAGGCTCACAGAAAGGGCGGCATCACGTGCGCACCGTCGGAGTGGAGGAAGAACTCCTCCTGGTCGATCCCGAGACCGGCGAGCCCCGGGCGATGTCCGCGGCGGTACTCGCGCGGGCCGCGCGGGAACCGGGCGATGAGGATGTCTTCGAGAAGGAACTGCACGACCAGATGCTGGAGTTCGCCACGCATCCGCAGGAGGACATGGAGAAGCTGCACGCGGAGATCGTCCGCTGCCGCGAGGAGGCCGCCCGGCACGCCGGGGGCATCGGCTGCGCGGTCGCGGCGCTCGCCACCTCTCCCCTGCCGGCCAGCCCCGCCGTGGGCGTTAGCCGGCGCTACCAGTGGATGACGGAGCAGTACGGCGTCGTGGTCCACGAGCAGCTCGTCATGGGCTGCCATGTGCATGTCGCCGTCGACTCCGACGAGGAGGGCGTCGCCGTCGTCGACCGGGTGCGGCCCTGGCTGCCGGTGCTCACCGCGCTCAGCGCGAACTCGCCGTTCTACCAGGGCAAGGACTCCAGCTACAGCAGTTACCGCAGCCGGGTCTGGCAGCGCTGGCCGTCGGCCGGGCCGACCGAGCTGTTCGGATCGGCGGAGACGTACCACCAGCGGGTCGCCGACATGGTCGCCACCGGCACCCTCCTGGACGAGAAGATGGTCTACTTCGACATCCGGCTCTCCGAGCAGTACCCGACCGTGGAGTTCCGGGTCGCCGACGTCTGTCTGCGCTCCGGCACCGCCGTGCTGGTGGCCACCCTGGCGCGCGCACTGGTGGAGACCGCCGTCCGGCAGTGGCGGGCGGGCGAGGAGCCGGCCGGCCCCAGCGTGAGCCTGCTGCGCCTGGCCGCCTGGCGGGCCGCCCGCTCGGGGCTGACCGGGGAACTGCTGCACCCCGCGACCATGCGCCCGGCGCCCGCCGAGACCGTCGTAGGCGCCCTGCTCGAACACGTCGAGGAGGCGCTGGCCGACAACGGCGACCTGGAGCGGGCCCGGAAGGGCTGCGCGGAGGTGCTGCGCGACGGCAACGGGGCCATGGTGCAGCGGGAGCTGCTGGAGCGCACGGGCAGCCTGCGGGACATCGTCACGGAGTGCGTGCGCCTCACCCAGGAGTGAGCGCCCCAGGGCCCGCGGGGCGCCGGAAAGTGCTCCCGGGCCGCCCTGGGCTCCCGCGGCTCCCGGGCGGCCCGGTCAGAGCATCAAGGCGATGGCGTACGCCAGGAAGCCCGCCGCGATGAGGACGACGAGGCCCAGGATCACCGCCAGGGGTGCCTTGGCCCAGCCCTTCGTGGGGTTGTGCGTCTCCTGGGGGCCCGCCTCGGGAAGGCTGCTCTCCGCGGGCGGGGTCTCGCCGGGCGGCACACCGCCGCCCGGCTCCAGGCCGGTGGTGCGCTCGGGTTCGGGGTCGGGGTTCGTATAGCTCATGCCCTACGGGTCCCCCGATCGGGCCGGGATCACCGGGCCGGGCACACTTCTGCCGTCCCGCCCCCCGGCCGGGCCCTCCTCGGCTAGATTCGAGCACCGCCGACGGACGGTATGCGTCGGCCGTCGCCGCCGCCCGTACCCGTCAGGAGCAGTGCATGCGCGAAGCTCTCGCTCCCTCCGCCGCCCCGCCGCTGACCGGCGGGCTCGCCGACTCCCTGTTCGAGACGGCGGCCCGGACGCCCGACCTGCCGCTGCTGGCCCGCCGCCCCGACCCGGCCGCGGCCCGCTGGGAGGAGGTCACGGCCGCCGAGGTCCGCGACGAGGTGGTCGACCTGGCCAGAGGGCTGATCGCCTCCGGAATCCAGCCGGGCCGGCGCGTCGCGATCATGGCACGGACCCGCTACGAGTGGACGGTGCTCAGCTACGCGCTGTGGGCGGTGGGCGCCGAGGTGGTGCCGATCTACCCTTCCTCCGCCCGCGACCAGGTCGAATGGATTCTGCGGGACGCCGGGTGCGTGGCCGTCGTGGTCGAGGACGAGCAGGGCGTGATGACCGTCGGCTCGGTGTGCGCGACCCTGCCGTCGCTGCGCCATGTCTGGCAACTGGACGCGGGCGCCCTGGCCGAGCTGACCGCACGCGGCGCGCCGGTCCCGGCGCCCACCGTGGACTCCCTGCGCCGCATCGTCCTGCCGGACGCCACCGCGGTGGTCGCCTACACCTCCGGCACCTCCGGCCGCGCGCTGGGCTGCGCCCTGAGCCACCGGGGCCTGGCCAGTCCCTGCGACATCCTGCTGGCCGGCTGGGGCCACACCGCCGCGCCCCAGGGGGAACAGGGCTCCGTCCTGGCCTTCCTGCCGTTCTCCCATGTGTACGGGCTGATGATCCAGAGCCTGTGCGTGCGCGGCGGCCTGCTCATGGGGCACGAGCCGGAGATGAACGAGGCGGCGCTCGTCCCGGCGCTGCGCTCCTTCCGGCCGACGTACTTCTACGCCGTCCCCTCGGTACTGGAGAAGATCTACAAGAACTTCCTGCGCGCGGCCCAGCAGGCCGGCCGGGGCGCGCTGTTCGAACGGGCCGCGGCGACCGCCCGGGACTTCGCCGCGGCCCTGGAGCGCCGGAAGCTGGGCACCGGGCCGGGGCCCGGCCTCGACCTGCGGCTCCAGCACGCCCTGTACGAGCGGACGGTCTACCGCGGGCTGCGGGAGGCGCTGGGCGGCCGGGTGCGCCGCGCGACCTGCGGCGGCTCCCCGCTCAGCCGCGAGCTGTCGCTGTTCTACGAGGGCATCGGCATCTACGTGCACGACGGCTACGGGCTGACCGAGACCAGCGGCGGGGTGACGATGCAGCCGCTGGGCCGGGAGAAGTCCGGCACCGTCGGCACGGCGCTGCCCGGCACCGAGATCCGGGTCGCCGACGACGGCGAGATCCTGGTGCGCGGTCCGTCGGTCTTCCAGGGCTACCTCGGGGACGCCGCCGCCACCCGGTCCGCGCTGCGCGGCGACTGGCTGGCCACCGGCGACCTCGGCCACCTGGACGACGAGGGCTATCTCACGATCACCGGCCGCAAGAAGGACATCATCATCACCTCCGGCGGCAAGAGCGTCGCCCCGGCCGCGCTGGAGCAGCGCCTGCGGACGCACCCGCTGGTCCACCAGGCGGTCGTGGTCGGCGACAACCGGCCCTGCGTCGGTGCGCTGATCACGCTGGACCCGGAGTTCCTCACCCACTGGCGGGCCGCCCTCGCGCTCCAGGGCGACGCCCCGGCGCGGGAGGCCCGGGAGGAGAACGCGCTGCGCGAGGAGATCTCCCGCGCGGTGGCCGTCGCCAACAGCGCGGTGTCGCGGTCGGAGTCGATCCGGGTCTTCCGGGTGCTGCCCCGGCCGTTCGACGTGGCGGGCGGGCTGCTGACGCCCTCGATGAAGCTGCGCCGGGACGAGATCGTCCGGACCTACGCCTTCGAGATCGACGCGATGTACGCGGCACGCTCCCGCCCCCGGGAGCGGACCGCGGCCGACGAGACGGATGTATGGGACGACTCGGACAATGTCTTCCTGCGCTGACCGCCCCGCGCCGTGTCACCCTCGCCCATCTCTTCGAGGTCCCGTGCGGACAGGCGCGTAGGCTCTGCCCGCACGGGAACTAGCAGACGAAGGGGGCGCACGGGAAAGGACGAGACAGCCGGGCTGATGCCGGGCCGGGAAGGCGAAATGGCAGCCGAGTCGCGTTGGGACAGGACACTGGCTTCCGAGGAGATCACGAACCGCACCGCCAGCTTCAACGGGGAGCTGCACAATGTGACCGGTGCGCGGCTGGTCGCGGAGGAATTCCTCTACGACCTCGCGCGGGTGTCACCACCGACGGCCCCCGAGCACTGGGACGACATCCTGCTGGTCGTCACCGAGCTGGCGGCCAACGCGGTGCAGTACGCTCCGGGACCGTTCCGGCTGCGGCTGCGCCGCACCTTCGACGGGGTGCACGTGGCCGTGCACGACACCAATCCGACCCCGCCGACGCCACGGCCGTTCCATCCGAACCACGGCGGCGGCGGCATAGGGTGGCATCTGATCCACACACTGTGCGACCAGGTCAGCGTGATCCCCGACGAGCAGGGCAAGGACATCCACGTCTTCCTGCCCTGGTGACCGCCCCGGCCGGCCGGGCCCGGGGCGGCCCCTTGCGGAGAGAAGCCGCGCTCAGGACGCTGAGGCGGTCCGGGGCGGCAGGGTGGCGTAGTACTCGCCGACGGCCGCGAGGTACTCCGGGTCCATCGTCTCGCTGTCGGTACGGAACCGGGGCGCGGCCTTCACCTCGGCCCGGGTGCAGGAGACCGTGACCTTGCGGGCGGCGGTGTCGATGTCCGTGACCACCCCGACCGGCACCAGCACGCTGCGGCCGAAGACCCAGACGCCGGTGTCGACGACCAGGTGGCGCATCCCGAAGTGGTCGGCCTGGCGGTCCACCTGGCCGATGGTTCCGTCGGGCGCGACGACGGTGCAGTCCGTCAGGTCCTCTCCCTCGACGTGGCGGCTGTCCGGCGCGTACGACCAGATTCTGTCCATCGGCACAGTGCTCCTTCCCTCCCGGGCGGTGACGGGTCGTGGTCCGGGGCCCGGCCACCGCGGCCGGCCCGGTCTTACACAGCAGCAACTACCCTCCCGGCGCACCGCCATTCGGCGGGCGCCGCCCCACCTGCCGGACCCGGGCACGCGGCCCGCGTGTCGACAGCGTAAACCAGGTCGCCTACCCTGTTTACCGCGATCCATGCGGGGCCCTACCCGGACGCGGGAGGGCCGGACCCGGGCGGGTGCCGTCTTTTTGTTCCCTACTGCGCGCGTGCGTTAGCCTTCGGCGTATTTTCTCATCGGGCAGCTCCGCTGAACTGCGGAAATGCACGCACGACATACCAGGGCCGGCACCGTCGGTCCGGTGGTTCCGAGTCCTCGGTGGCGAGGGCTCCTGGGGAGCGGAACGAGGGTGCGCATGACCAGCGACAGCACCGGGACCGTCGACGCGGTGCCGGGCGACCAGGAGCTTCGACGACTCCTGGCCGGTTTGACGGCCGTCCGCGACGGCGACTTCGGCACCCGGCTGCCGGACGACGCCGACGGCCTGCTGGGCGACATCGCCAAGGTCTTCAACGGCATGGTGGACCAGTTGTCCGTGTTCACCTCCGAGGTCACCCGGGTGGCCCGCGAGGTGGGCACCGACGGCCGGCTCGGCGGGCAGGCGAAGGTGCCGGGGGTCTCGGGCACCTGGTCCGACCTGACCGACTCCGTCAACGCCATGGCGGGCAACCTGACCACTCAGGTCCGGGACATCGCCCAGGTGGCCACGGCGGTAGCCCGGGGCGACCTGTCCCAGAAGATCGACGTCGACGCCCGCGGCGAGATCCTGGAGCTGAAGAACACCATCAACACGATGGTCGACCAGCTCTCCGCCTTCGCCGACGAGGTCACCCGCGTCGCCCGCGAGGTCGGCACCGAGGGCCGGCTCGGCGGCCAGGCGGACGTCCAGGGCGTCCGCGGCACCTGGCGGGACCTGACCGACTCGGTGAACTTCATGGCGGGCAACCTGACCAACCAGGTCCGCAACGTCGCCCAGGTCGCCACCGCCGTGGCCAAGGGCGACCTGTCGCAGAAGATCACCGTGGACGCCCGCGGCGAGATCCTGGAGCTGAAGAACACCATCAACACGATGGTCGACCAGCTCTCCGCCTTCGCCGACGAGGTCACCCGGGTGGCCCGAGAGGTCGGCACCGCCGGCAACCTGGGCGGGCAGGCACAGGTGCGGGGCGTCTCCGGCACCTGGAAGGACCTCACGGACAACGTCAACGTGATGGCGTCCAACCTGACCCACCAGGTCCGCTCCATCGCCCAGGTCGCCACCGCCGTGGCCAAGGGCGATCTGTCGCAGCGGATCACGGTGGAGGCCAAGGGCGAGGTCGCCGCCCTCGCCGAGGGCATCAACACCATGGTCGACACCCTGTCGGCGTTCGCCGACGAGGTGACCCGGGTGGCCCGCGAGGTCGGCACCGAGGGCCGGCTGGGCGGCCAGGCGCACGTGCCCAACGTGGCCGGCACCTGGAAGGACCTGACCGACAACGTCAACTCCATGGCCAACAACCTCACCGGCCAGGTGCGCAACATCGCGCTGGTGACGACCGCCGTGGCCCGCGGCGACCTGTCGAAGAAGATCGACGTCGACGCCCGCGGCGAGATCCTCGAACTGAAGACGACCATCAACACGATGGTCGACCAGCTCTCCGCCTTCGCCGACGAGGTCACCCGGGTCGCCCGCGAGGTCGGCACCGAGGGCCGGCTCGGCGGCCAGGCCGAGGTCGAGGGCGTCTCCGGCACCTGGAAGCGGCTGACGGAGAACGTCAACGAACTGGCGGGCAACCTGACCCGGCAGGTCCGGGCCATCGCCGAGGTCACCAGCGCGGTCGCCGAGGGCGACCTGACCCGCTCCATCAACGTGGAGGCGTCCGGCGAGGTCGCGGAGCTGAAGGACAACATCAACGCGATGGTGGAGTCGCTGCGCGAGACCACCCGGGCCAACCAGGAACAGGACTGGCTCAAGACCAACCTGGCGCGGATCTCCTCCCTGGTGCAGGGCCACCGGGACCTGCCCGTGGTCGCCGAGCTGATCATGGACGAGCTGGTGCCGCTGGTCTCCGCCCAGTACGGCGCCTTCTACCTCGCCGAGGACGGCCCGAGCGGCCCCGAGCTGCGGCTCGTCGGCTCCTACGGCTCCCCCGACGACGAGCGGCCCACCCGGATCCCCTTCGGCCGCACCCTGGTCGGACAGGCCGCGCGCAGCCGCCGCACCATCATGGTGGACGAGCTGCCGCCCGACTACGTCACCATCTCCTCCGGCCTCGGCCAGGTGGTGCCCTCCGCCCTGGTGCTGCTGCCGATCGTGGTCGAGGGACAGGTCCTCGGCGTGATCGAGCTGGCGTCGGTCACCCCCTTCACCCAGATCCACCGGGACTTCCTGACCCAGTTGATGGAGACCATCGGCGTCAACCTCAACACCATCGTCGCCAACGCCCGCACCGACGAACTGCTCGCCGAGTCGCAGCGGCTGACCGCCGAGCTCCAGGCCCGCTCCACCGAGCTGCAGGTGCAGCAGGACGAGCTGCAGCGCTCCAACGCCGAGCTGGAGGAGAAGGCGTCGCTGCTGGTCGCGCAGAACCGGGACATCGAGGCGAAGAACCTCCAGATCGAGCAGGCCCGGCAGGAGCTGGAGGCCCGCGCCCAGCAGTTGTCGCTGGCCTCGAAGTACAAGTCGGAGTTCCTGGCCAACATGAGCCACGAGCTGCGCACCCCGCTCAACAGCCTGCTGATCCTCGCCCAGTTGCTCGCCCAGAACCCCTCGCGCAACCTCACCCCCAAGCAGGTCGAGTACGCGGGCATCATCCACTCGGCGGGCTCGGACCTGCTCCAGCTCATCAACGACATCCTGGACCTGTCCAAGGTCGAGGCCGGCAAGATGGACGTCGCGCCCGAGCGGGTCACGCTGCGCCAGCTCATCGAGTACGTGGAGGCCACCTTCCGGCCGATGACCACGCAGAAGGGCCTGGAGTTCACGGTGGCCACCGCGCCCGGCGCGCCGGCGGACCTGCTCACCGACGACTCCCGGCTCCGCCAGGTGCTGCGCAACCTGCTGTCCAACGCGGTGAAGTTCACCGAGCGCGGCGGGGTCGAGCTGCGGGTGGAACCGGCCGCGGACGAGGAGGTCCCCCAGGGCGTGGTCCGGGGCGGCGCCGTGGTGGCGTTCCGGGTCCGGGACACCGGCATCGGCATCCCCGAGCAGCACCTGGAGACCATCTTCGGCGCGTTCCAGCAGGCCGACGGCACCACCAGCCGCAAGTACGGCGGCACCGGCCTGGGGCTGTCCATCACCCGGGAGATCGCCCAGTTGCTGGGCGGCGCGGTGAGCGTGGACAGCACGCCGGGCCAGGGCAGCACCTTCACGCTGTTCCTGCCGGTCTCCCGCCCGGACTTCGAGGAGCTGCTGGGCCGCGGCCGGGACACCGAGCGCGCCGCCGCCGAGCTGGACGCCGGCGCCCCGGCCCGGCCGGTGCCGGTGCCGGAGCTGTCGGCGGGCAAGGGGCAGCGCCCCCGGCGGCTGCTGGTGGTGGAGGAACGGCCGCGCGGGCTGCTGACCCTGGTCGCCGAGAGCGTCGTCACCGACCTCACGCACGGCCGGGACGACGCCGGCTCCCGCCCCCCGCTGGACGTGATCACCGCCGTCGGCGCCCAGGAGGCCGCGGGCGCCCTGGCCGCCGACCCCTGCCACTGCGTCGTCCTGGAGCTGGGCATGCCCGACGGTGAGGCGTCCCGCTTCCTGCGGGCGCTGCGCGGCGACTCGGCGCTGGCCAGCGTGCCGGTGCTGGTGCACAGCGGGCACCGGGTGGACGAGGCGCTGGAGGAGGGCCTGCGCGCCGAGGGGACCGGCGGGGCGCTGGAGTTCCTCTCCAGCCTGGACGAGCTGCGCGAGCGGATCGCCCTGCACCTGTCCGCCGAGGAGCCCGGCGACGTCCTGTCTCTGGTCCGCTCCGAGGAACCGCAGCGCCTGGTGCCGCCGCTCACCCAGGAGCCGGCCGCCGGCCGCACGGTCCTGGTCGTCGACGACGACGCCCGCAACCTGTTCGCGCTGAGCGGCATCCTGGAACTGCACGGCCTGCGGGTGCTGCACGCCGACAACGGCCGCAAGGGCATCGACACCCTGCTGAACAACCCCGACATCGCGCTGGTGCTGATGGACGTGATGATGCCCGAGATGGACGGATACACGGCCACGGCGGAGATCCGCGCGATGCCCCAGTACGCCGAGCTGCCGATCATCGCGGTGACGGCGAAGGCCATGCCGGGCGACCGGGAGAAGTCCATCGCCGCCGGGGCCAGCGACTACGTCACCAAGCCGGTGGACACCGGCGACCTCATGGACCGCGTACGACGGTGGCTGCCGGCATGAGTGCGCCCGTCACCGTTCCGTACCCCGGCGGGCCGTCCGGCGCGCACCGCAGTCGAGGAGCAGTCACCCCGTGAGCATCTCCGAGCAGCCCCAGGACCCGGCCGACGGCAAGCTCCCCGGCGCGGAACTCGCCGGGGTCTCCCCCGAGTCGCCGGTCGGGCGGCTGGCGGCCACCGTGGACCGGCTCAGCCGGGAGGTCAGCCGGGCCCAGGCCGAGGCCGAGGGCCGGGCCCTGATCGAGCTGGCCAAGGGCATCCTGGTCGAACGCCTCGGGTGCGGTCCGGCGCAGGCCGCCCGGCAGCTCACCGAGCTGTCCGAGCAGGCCCAGATGACGCCGCTGGAGTTCGCGGTCGACGTCATCAACCAGGCCGCCCGGGACCGGATGTCGGAGGTGACGGACGCCTTCCTCGCGGCCACCGCCGCCGCGGAGAGCGAGGAGCAGGCCGCCGAGTCGGCCGCCGTACGGCTGCGGGCGGCCGAGAGCGGCGCGCTGGCCGCCGACGACACCCAGGCGGTCGCCGACGCGCTGCTGGAGCAGGCGCTGCGCCCGCTCGGCGCGGTGGCGGTGGCGATCTGGTCGGCGGGCTCGGACGGCTCGCTGGCGCTGGCCGGCAGCGCGGGGTTCTCCCCGGCCGAGGCGCTGCGCTGGCGGTACGTCCCGCCGGACGTGGCCACGGTGGCGCGGCGCGGCCTGACCGAGCGCGACGGGCAGTGGATCAGGTCCCTGGCGGAGACCGGGCTGCCCACCCTCGGCCGGCAGCGCTACCCGGAGGGCGGCCGGGCCGCGCTGCCCGCCGGGACGGGCGGACGGGTGCACGGCGTCCTGGAGATCGCCTGGCCCGATCCGCTCCAGCGGCAGCCGCCGCAGGTGGTCCGGCAGGTGGAGGCGCTCGCGGAGCTGTGCGCGCACACCCTGGAGACGGCCACCGGGGCCGGTCCCGGCGCCGGTGCCGAGCCGCGGGTGCTGCCGGACGCCGCGGAGCTGATGGACCTGGCGGACGGGCTGCATGACCCCGCGCTGGTCCTGGTGCCGCACCTGGACGGCTCCGGGAACCTGGTGGACTTCCGCATCCAGCACGTCAACGACCGCTTCCTGGACCCGGCCGGCCGGCCCCGGGCCGTGGTGGGCGGCGCGCTGCTGCTCCAGGCGTACCCGATGGCGGCCGGGGAGAGCGAGCTGTTCCAGCGCGTGGAGCGGGTGTACGCCACCGGGGAGCCGTTCCGGGCCCGGCGGATGAACCTGACCGCCCTGGTGGACCAGGTGCCGCTGTCGGCGGTCGCGGACATCAGCATCAGCCGGCACGGCAGCGCCGTCCTGCTGATCTGGCGCATCGAGGACGAGACGGCCCGGCTGGCGAGCCTGCTCCAGCACGCCCAGCGCCTGGGCCGGATCGGCGGGTTCGAGGAGAACCTGCTGACCGGGGAGATCACCTGGAACGGCCAGTTGTTCGACCTGTACGGCCGGCCGCAGTCCAGCACGCCCGTGCCGCTGGAGCAGTTGCCCGCGCACGCCCACCCGGACGACGCGGTCACCATCGGCCGGTTCGTGCGCACCCTGCTGCACCGCCGGCGGCCCGCCTCGGCGGCGTTCCGGCTGGCCCGCCCGGACGGGGTGACCCGGCACATCCGGGTGGTCGCCGAGCCGGTCCTGGACACCGACGGCCGGCCGCTGCTGGTCCGGGGCGCCTATCAGGACATCTCCGCGCAGCACTGGACGGAGGTGGCGCTGGCGGCGACCCGCGACCAGTTGGCGCACACCGAGCAGCAGGCCCACGAGCGCAACCGGCTGACCCTGCAGTTGCAGCACGCCATCATGCCGCCCGCGCAGGGGCCGCTGAAGCTGGACGGCCTCCAGGTCGCCGTGCGCTACCGGCCGGCGGAGACCGAGCAGTTGGTGGGCGGCGACTGGTACGACGTGGTGGTGCTGCCCAACAAGCTGGTGCTGCTGTGCGTGGGCGACGTGGCCGGGCACGGCATAGAGGCCGCGACCAGCATGGTGGTGCTGCGCAACGCGCTGCGCGGCCTGGCGGTGACCGGCGCGGGGCCGGGCCAGCTCCTGTCCTGGCTGAACATCGTGGCGCACCATCTGACCGGCGCGGTCACCGCCACCGCCGTGTGCGGGCTGTACGACCCCGCCCGGCGCACGCTGACCTGGGCCCGCGCGGGGCATCTGCCGCCGGTGCTGGTCCGCGACCGGCAGGCGGCGCCGCTGCCGCTGGTCAAGGGCCTGCTGCTGGGGGCGGTGCCGGAGGCGGTGTACGAGGAGGCGGAGATGCAGCTCGCGGCCGAGGACACGCTGCTGATGTACACCGACGGTCTGATCGAGCGCCGCGACCGCTCGGTGGAGGAGTCGCTGGCCCATCTGCTGACCACCGCGCGGAACGCGCCGAGCACCCTGGACCAGCAGTTGGACCGCCTGCTGACGTACAGCAGGTCCGACACGGACGACGACACCTGTCTGGTGGGCGTGCGCCTCGCGTGACGACCGGGACGCATGACGGGCCGGATCGGGGGTAAGCGCGCGGGCGCAGGCCACGAACGCGCACCGGAAGGAGGCGCACACCATGAGATCTTGATCACTGCGCACGCCGGAAAGAGGCGTGCGTCGAAGTGGCCTACGGGGGTAAGCAGCCCTGGCTGTCCGCATTCGTTGGAGGTACACGTGCCCATTGCCCAGGATCCACTGTCCGTCGAGGTGACCCTGCCTCGCGAGGACGTGGCACTGCTCACGGTCGAGGGCTATCTGGACGTCGACACCGCGACGGAGTTCCAGCACCATCTGGCCAATCAGCTCCACCATGGCAGGCGGCACTTCCTGCTTGACCTGTCGGCGGTTCCGTTCATGGACTCCTCCGGCATGAACATCATTCTCCGCGTGTACCAGGAGGCCCGGGAGCTGCCGGGCAGCGTGCACATCATCCGGCCCGCCTCCGCGGTGCGGCGAATACTGGATCTCACCGGTGTCAGCATCACCGTCCCGGTCTCCGAGAGCGTCGAGGAGGCGCTCGCCCGCGTCGACGGGGAGCCGGGCCGGACCGGGCAGGAGCCTGATCCCGCCGAGTCGCGGGGGGAGTGAGGACCCGGTCCGTCCCTCCTCGGACGCCGGCCGCGGCGGCTCCCGCCGTGCCTGCCGTCCCGCGCACCCGCCCCGGGGGAGCGGGTGCCCCACGCGGTGTCGTACGAGGTCGGCGGGTCGTTACAGTTGACGCCCGGCAGAGTTACGTCGTCGGCCCGTTGCCGCAGAGGTGCGCCCGACGCAGTGCGGATGAGGAGTGGATCAGGTGCCGGAGCACGCAGCGGACGGGACTTTCGTCAACCCGACGGGCGAGGTGCGGGACTTCCTGCGCCGTCGACGCGAGCAGATCGCTCAGCGGTGGGCGGACGAGCCCCTGTTCCGGACGGTGTTCACCGTCTCCCGGGACGAGGCGGTGGAGGCGGCCAAGGCGGTCGTCAACGCCATGGCCGAGGTGGCGGACGCCGCCCGGGTGGACGACCCGGACGCCGCGGGGTTCTCCTCGGTGCGCGATCAGCTCGGGCGGATGGGCACGGCCCGCTCCCGGGCGGGGCTGAGCGCCGGGCAGATCTCCAGCGAGCTGGCCTCGCTGCGGCTGCCGCTGGAGAACCCGCTGCTGGCCGACCTCCAGGAGGCCCCCGAGGGGCATGTGCGGGCGTGTATGACCACGCTGACCGTGCTCATCGGGACGCTGCGGGTCGTGGTGATGCAGACCGCGCTGCGCGAGGGACAGGCCCTCATCGACCGGCAGCGGCTGCAGTTGCTGGAGGTGGCCACGCCGGTCATCAAGCTGTGGGACGGCATCGTCGCGGTGCCGCTGATCGGCACCCTGGACAGCGCCCGCAGCCAGGTGGTCATGGAGACCCTGCTGGAGTCCATCGTCGAGCAGCAGGCCCGGTACGCGATCCTGGACATCACCGGTGTGCCGACGGTCGACTCGCTGGTGGCCCAGCACCTGATGAAGACGGTGGCGGCGGCCCGGCTGATGGGCGCCGAGTGCGTGGTCTCCGGCATCCGGCCGGCCATCGCGCAGACCATCGTCCACCTCGGCCTGGACCTGGGCACCGTGGTGACCCGGACGGGTCTGGCCGACGCCCTCGCCTACGCCCTGCACAAGCTCGGAGCCGGCATCGTGCTCGACGCGGATCAGCGGTGAACGAGATGTTCCCCGGTGCCGCGACCGGGCGCGTGCCCGTGCTGAGACTGGGCGAGGTACTCCTCGTCACGATCCAGGGCGACCTGCACGACAGCACGGCCGAGCAGCTCCAGCAGGACCTCTCCGAGACCATCGCCCGCAGTGGCGCCACCGGTGTGATCATCGACATCTCCGGGGTGGAGATCGTCGACTCCTTCCTCGGCCGGGTGCTGGCCGAGATCGCCGCGCAGTCCAGCCTGCTGGCGGCGCGGACCGTGGTGGTCGGCATGCGCCCCGCGGTCGCCATCACCCTGGTCGAGCTGGGCCTGACACTGCCGGGGCTGCGCACCGCGCTCAGCACCGAGCAGGCCATGGAACTGCTGACCGGCTCCCCCCGCCTCGGCGGCCGGCGCCAGGAGAGTGCGTGATGCACACTGCCGAGGGCGTCGAGGCCCGGCTGCCGATCCGTTCGGACATGGACCTGGTGTGGGTGCGCCAGCATGTGCGGCAGGCGGCGGCCCAGCTCGGCTTCGGCCTGGTGGACCAGACGAAACTGGTGACCGCGGCCAGCGAGCTGGCCCGCAACACCCTGGTGTACGGCGGCGGCGGCACGATGGAGGCCCAGCACCTCGTGGACGGCTCCTCGCACGGGCTGCGGCTGGTCTTCAGCGACCAGGGCCCCGGCATCGCCGACGTGGAACAGGCCCTCAGCGACGGCTACACCTCGGGCGGCGGCCTGGGCATGGGCCTGGGCGGCGCGCGCCGGCTGGTCCACGAGTTCGCGATCGACACCGCCCCGGGGGCCGGTACCACGGTCCGGGTGACCTCGTGGACGGGGCGGGCGCCCCGGCCGCGCGAGGAGTACTGATGCCGAAGCTGTGGGAGGTCCCGGTCCACGACTCCACCCGGGTGCGCGACGCCCGGGTGGCGGCCGAGCAGGCGGCGTCGCTGGCGAAGCTGGACGAGCGGCGCGGCGCGACGGCGGCGCTGGTCGCCACCGAGCTGGCCACCAACCTGCTCAAGCACGCGGGCGGCGGGCGGGTGCTCATCGACGTGGTCGCGCCGCCCGTGCTGCGGGCCGACCGGGACCCGGAGCCGGTGGTGCAGATCGCGGCGGTCGACCACGGACCGGGGATCGCGGACGTGTCCGCCGCCCTCGGGGACGGTTTCTCCACCGCCGACTCGCTCGGCGCGGGCCTGGGCACCTGTCTGCGGGTCGCCGACGACTTCGCGCTGCACAGCGTGCCGGGCCGGGGCACGGTGGCGCTGGCCCGCGTCGGCGCCGCCGCCGCCCGCACCCGTGCCCCGGAGGCCGGCGGGGTGGCCGGGGTGCGGGCCGGCGGGGTGAACGTGCCCTTCGGCGAGGCGGAGTACTCCGGGGACGCCTGGGCGTGGGTGCGGGCGGCGGACCGGGTGACGCTGATGCTGGCGGACGGGCTGGGGCACGGCCCGGAGGCGTCCCGTGCCTCGGCGGCCGCGGTCGACGCGCTGCGGGAGGCCGCCCACGTCCCGCCCGCCGAGGTGCTGCGGCGGCTGCACGGAGCGCTGGGCGGCACCCGGGGCGCGGCGGTCGCGGTGGCCCAGGTCGACCTGCGCGCCGGACGGCTCGCGTTCGCCGGGATCGGCAACGTGGGGGCGCGGCTGTGCGCGGACGGGACCTGGCGGGCGCTGGTGTCCAGGCCCGGCATCGTCGGCGTGCACCGGCCGACGACCCTGCGCGAGGAGGTGACGGACTGGGCGGCGGACCGGGTGCTGATCCTGCACAGCGACGGGCTGCCCAGCCGCTGGACGCCGTCGCCCGAGGCGTGCCGTCCCGATGTCGACCCGGCCGTGACGGCCGCGGTGACGGTGCGTGACGCCAGCAGCTCCGCGCGCCCGGTGCGGGACGACACCGCCGTGGCCGTGCTGACCTCGACCCCGCCGGAAAGATCATGAAGCATACGTGGCAGATCTCCACCGTCACCGACGCGGCGCGGGCCCGGATCGCCGCCGCGCGACTGGCCGCGGCGTGCGGGGCGCCGCCGCTGGAGCGGACCCGGCTGACGGCGGCGCTCAGCGCCCATCTGCGGCAGTGCCTGACCAAGGGCGGCACCTGGCGGCTGGTCCTGACGCTATGCGCGGACGGCGGGCAGGGCCTGCTGGAGGCGGAGGTCGCGCCGACGCACGACGCCGACGCGGCCGGTGAGCCGCCGTGGCGGACGACGCTGCTCTGCCCGGAACCGGCCGGCTCCGGCGCGGCGGGCGCGGTGTCCGAGGACCCGGACGCGCTGGCGGAGGCGCTGCTCGGCGCCGACGAGGACACCGCAGTGGTGCTGCGCGAACTCACCGAGCAGGAGGAACTGGTCGCCTTCCACCGGGAGGAGCTCCAGCAGACCAACCAGGGCGTCGTGGCGCTGCACGCCGAGCTGGACGCGGCCGGCCGGGCGCAGCGGGAGGCGTTCGCCGCGGAGCGCAAGGCGCGCACCGAGGCGGAGGACGCGCGCCGGCGGCTGACCTTCCTGGCCGACGCCAGCGCGGTGCTGACGACCTCGCTGAACCACCACGAGATCGTCCGCCGCCTGCCTGACCTGCTGGTGCCGCAGTACGCGGGCAGCGTCGACGTCTGGCTGTTCGACGACGAGGACCCGCGGGAGACGACACCGCACCCGGCGCCGGCGGTGGCCGCCGCCCGCACCGGCCGGCCGCAGTACGCCGCCGACCGTCCCGGCGGGCTGCCCGGCGTGGACGACCACCCGCCCTCGGCGCTGCACCCGGGCCGGCCGCTGCTGTGCGTCCCGCTGCCGAGCCGGCAGGCGCCGCTGGGCGTGCTGACCCTGACGCCGCCCGGCGAGCGCTGGGACCCGGACGACGCGGTGATGCTGCTGGAGCTGACCCGGCGGGCCAGCATCGCCATCGACAACGCCCGCCGCTACGAGCACAACCGGGACATCGCCGAGACCCTCCAGCGGGCCCTGCTGACCGAACTGCCGACCACCCGGGGGCTCGGCCTCGCCGCGCGCTATCTGCCCGCCACCCACGGGCTGAACATCGGCGGCGACTGGTACGACGCCTTCCGCCAGCCCGACGGCGGGGTGATCGCCGTGGTCGGCGACGTGACCGGGCACGGGCTGCACGCGGCGGTCATGATGAGCCAGTTGCGCACCGCGCTGCGCGCCTACGCCGTCGACGGCGGCAGCCCCGGCAAGCTCCTGACCCGGCTGCACAACTTCCTGCACCACCTCCAGCCGGACCTGTACGCCACCGCCGTCATCGCCCGGTTCCACCCGGACGACCCGACGATGACCTGGGCGGCGGCCGGTCATCCGCCGCCGGTGCTGCGCGGGGCGGACGGGCGGGTGCGGGTCCTGGACGCCAAGCCCGGCGCGATGCTGGGCATCCCGCTCAAGCAGGAGATCGCCGACCACACCGTACGGCTGTCCCCCGGATCGACGCTGGCGCTCTACACGGACGGTCTGGTCGAGCGGCGGGCCCGGGGCATCGACCCGGGCATCGAGCGGCTCGCGGACGCCCTCGGCACCTTCGGTCCGGCGGAGCTGGACATCGATCTGGGCGGCGCGGCGGACGGCATCCTGCATCCGCTGCTGAGCGACTCGGAGCGGGACGACGACGTCTGTCTCCTCCTGTGCCACTTGCGCGGCGGCGGCTGACGGACCCCGCGCGGTCCCCCCGACGGCCGCCGCCGAGTGGCGGGGCCCGCCGCCGCGCGATGAGATCGGTGGGTGCGAAGCAGCGATCCAGGGGCAGGCGAAGGACGTATTCGGCAGACCGCCCGGAGCCGCAGAAAGGGATGAACACCGTGACACGACCCAGGATCCTGGTGGTCGGCGCAGGTTTCGCCGGCGTGGAATGCGTCCGCCGCCTGGAGAGGCAGCTCACTCCCCAGGAAGCCGACATCACGCTGGTGACTCCGTTCGCCTACCAGCTCTATCTGCCTCTGCTGCCCCAGGTCGCCTCCGGTGTGCTGACACCGCAGTCGGTCGCCGTGTCGCTGCGGCGCAGCAGCAAGTACCGCACCCGGATCATTCCCGGCGGCGCCATCGGCGTGGACCTGAAGTCCAAGGTCTGCGTGGTGCGCACCATCACCGACCGGATCGTCAACGAGCCGTACGACTACATCGTGCTGGCTCCCGGCAGCATCACCCGTACCTTCGACATCCCGGGCCTGACCGATCACGCCTTCGGCATGAAGACGCTGGCGGAGGCCGCGTACATCCGGGACCACGTCATCTCCCAGTTGGACCTGGCCGACGCCAGCGACGACCCGGCGGAGCGCGCCTCCCGGCTGCAGTTCGTGGTGGTCGGCGGCGGCTACGCGGGCACCGAGACCGCGGCCTGTCTGCAGCGGCTCACGCACGCCGCCGTCAAGCGCTATCCGCGGCTGGACCCGAGTCTGATCAAGTGGCACCTGATCGACATCGCGCCGCGGCTGATGCCCGAACTGGGCGAGAACCTCGGCCGCAGCGCCCAGGAGGTGCTGCGCCGGCGCGGCATCGAGATCTCCCTCGGCGTCTCCATCGAGAAGGCCGGCCCGGAGGAGGTCACCTTCACCGACGGCCGGGTGGTGCCGACCCGCACTCTGATCTGGACGGCCGGAGTGGTCGCCAGCCCGCTCATCGGCACGCTCGGCGCGGAGACCGTCAAGGGGCGGCTCGCGGTCACCGCCGAGATGTGCCTGCCGAACCACGACGGGGTGTTCGCCCTCGGTGACGCGGCGGCCGTGCCCGACCTCGGCAAGGGCCAGGAGGGGGCGGTCTGCCCGCCGACCGCGCAGCACGCGATGCGGCAGGGCCGGCACGTCGCCGACAACGTCATCGCCTCCTTGCGCGGGCAGCCGCAGCGGCCGTACGTCCACAAGGACCTGGGGCTGGTCGTCGACCTGGGCGGCACGGACGCGGTGTCCAAGCCGCTCGGCGTGGAGCTGCGCGGGCTGCCCGCGCAGGCGGTGGCCCGCGGGTACCACTGGTCGGCGCTGCGCACCGGAGTCGCCAAGACCCGGGTGATGACCAACTGGCTGCTGAACGCGGTGGCCGGCGACGACTTCGTGCGCACCGGCTTCCAGGCCCGCAAGCCCGCCAAGCTGAAGGACTTCGAGTACACGGACGCGTATCTGTCCCCGGAGCAGGTGCGGGAGCAGGTCGAGGGGGCCGGTCTCCGGACCTGACCCGGCACCGGGGGTCCGCTCGCGGCATGACATGCTGAGAAGTGGATCTCGGCGTTCGAGCAGGGGAGAGTACGGCGGCGTGAGAGCAGCGGGACGCTCGGTGCGGACACGACTGCGGGACCGCGTCGCGGCGTCCGACCCGGGACTGCTGAGGCTGGTCGCCGGGCTGCGGACGGTGGGCGCCATCGCGCTCGCGCTGGCCGTGCTCGCCCTGCTCGGCTCGGACGTCACCCATCTGGTGGCGGGGGCGATGGCGGCGATGGTCGCCACCTTCGCCATCCGCGAGAAGCAGCCCGGCGCGCAGGCGGTCACGCTGGCGCTGGGCCTGCCGGTGGCGCTGGCCTCGGTGTCCCTGGCCGCGCTGCTCAGCTCCCGGGTGGTGGCCGGCGATGTCTTCTTCGTCGTACTGATCTTCTGTGCCGTCTACGGCCGCCGGTTCGGTGACCGGGGCACCGCGCTGGGCCTGATCGGTTTCCAGCTCTACTTCGTCTCCCTGTTCGTCGGCGCGAGCGTCGGCGCGCTGCCCGAGCTGTACCGGGCCGTGGCCCTGGCGTTCGGGTGCAGCGCGCTGGTGCGGTTCGCGATCGTGCCCGCGAAGCCGGCCGGCGTCCTCCAGCGGCTGCGGCAGGCGTTCCGGGCCCGGCTGGCACAGTTGATCTCCGCCCAGTTGGCGCTGCTGGACGCCGGGCCCGACGACATCGACAAGGCGCTGGAGGACCTGCGGGAGGGCACGGCCCGGCTGCACGAGACGGCGCTGATGATCCAGAGCCGCCTGGAGGAGGGCACCCCGGACGCGTCCACGGCCCGGCTGGTGCAGCGCCGTATCGCGGACGCCGAGATCGCCGCCGAGCGGCTCGGGCTGCTGCTGCTGGGCGCGCGCAGCGCCCGCCGGGCCGACACCCTCACCCTGCACCTGCCGGGCGCCCCCGCCCCGACGGTGCGGCGACTGCCGGGCGCCGACGAGGCGACGGAGCTGCTGCGCCGGGACCTCGGGGCGCTGCGGGCGCTGGTGCTGCGACCGCCCGCCGAGGCCCGCGGCACGGCCCTGTCCCACCTGCGCAACCGGCTGCTCGGCTACCGCGAGGAGGAGAACCTCCCGGCGGCGACACCGGCCGTGCAGGACGTCTTCCGGGGCATCGGCGAGACCGCGCGGGCGGTGCTGGGTCTGCGGGTCGCCCTGGACGGGCCGCAGGACGAGTCGGACGACTCCCCCGCGACCGCCCGCTCGCGCGAGGAACTGGACGCCGAGGACGCCGCGATCGACGCCGGTGAGGAGGAGATCCCGGCGGCCGAGCCGACGGGGCTGCGGCGGCCGACGACCCGGGCCGCGGTGCAGGTGGCCGTCGGGTCCTCGCTGGCCATCGTGGGCGGCGAGCTGCTGTCCACGCAGCGCTGGTACTGGGCGGTGCTGACCTGCTGGATCGTCTTCCTGAACACCGCCTCCACCGGCGAGATCCTGGTCAAGGGCTACCGGCGGCTGCTGGGCACGGTGTTCGGGGTGGTGGCGGGCATCGTGCTGGCCGGGCTGGTCGGGCAGCACACCTGGACGGCGTTCGCGCTGGTCCTGGTCTTCATCTTCGCGATGTTCTACACCGCGCCGCTGTCGTACACCCTGATGTCGTTCTTCGTCACCGCCATGCTGGGGCTGCTCTACACCCTGCTGCACACCTACAGCATGTCGGTGCTGCTGCTGCGGGTGGAGGAGACGGCGCTGGGCGCGGCCTGCGGGGTCGTCGCGGCGGCGCTGGTGCTGCCGGTGCGCACCGACCGCCGTACCGACGAGCTGCTGGGCACGGTGCTGGAGAAGCTGGTGGACGTCACCGAGGGGGCGGTGGAGCAGCTCAGCGGTGGCCCGGCGGCGGATCTGCTGGACCGGGCCCGCGATCTGGACCAGGCGCTGGGGGATCTCCGGGCCGCCACCCAGCCGCTGACCCATCCGATCACGCCGCTGCGCACGCGGCGGGACACCGCCCGTTACGTGGTGGCGCTGCTGGAGACCTGCGCGTACCACGCGCGGTCGCTGGCGGCGACGGCGGAGCTGCTGCCGACCCATCCGTCGATCGCGGCCGACCCGAGGCTGCGGGGGGCGGTGCGGCGCACGGTGCGCAACATCGAGGCGATCGCGGCGCGGGTCGCGGACGAGCGGGCCGCCACCGAGGTGGAGACCGGTCCCAGCATCGCCTCGCTGCTGGAGCCGGACGCCGGCGGCGTCCCGCGCTACGGCAGGATCACCGGCCGGGTGCTGCGGCATCTGGAGCGGCTGGACGAGGCGGTCACCGGCCTCGCCCGGCCGCTGGGCGTGCCCGTCGCGGCGCCGCGGCGCTGAGGCGGGCCGGGGCGGGTCAGAAGTCGGTGGGCAGGCCGCTGGCCTCGGCGATGCCGCGCAGCTCCTCGTTCTGCCGGTGGCGTTCCTTGAGGTAGTCGGCGATCTCGCCGAGCCGGTCGGGATCGGAGGCGGTGGCCGCGTCGGTCACCACGCGGACCGGGCCGGTCTCCTCGGTACTGATCTCGATCACCTCGTTGTCAAGGCGGCCGGTGACGGCGGTGGCGATGACGAGGGCGGCCTCGTCGCGGATCTCCTGGGGCAGTTCGTCGGCGCCCTGCCCGTCGAGGGAGAAGTCGATGGTGGGGAGCTGGTGCTCGTCGATCGCCCGCAGCACCGGTTCCACCACGCTGAGCAGCAGCCGGTAGTCCTCGGTGTCCATGCGGATGCGCAGGAGGTCGAGGTAGACGTCCACGGGACGGCCGTCCGGCGGAATCTCGTGTTCGTTCATCCGCACCGTGTTCCCCCTTCCGCTCGGATCAGACGCGCCGCCACCGGGCCAGCGCGAAGGAGAAGACGCCGAACAGCACCAGCCCGGCCGCGACCAGTGCCAGCAGCCAGGGGCCGAGCGGGGTGTCGGCGAAGGAGCGCAGGGTGTCGTCGAGGCCCTTGGCCTTGTCGGCCTGGTAGTCGACCGCGGCCCGTACGGCGAAGACGCCGGCCGTGGCGAAGACCAGTCCGCGTGCCACTCCCCCGGCGACGCCCGTGACGTCCACCAGCTTCCGGGACCACGGGGCCATCTCGCCCGTCTTGAGCTTCTTGCGGAAGCTGCGGCGGGCCGCCTGTACGCCGATCACCACTCCGGCGATCACGATGGCCGCGCCGGCCGCGCCGACCAGCCACCGTCCGGCGGGCACCTCCATGACCCGGGCGGTGACGTCCCGGGACTGCTGGTCGCTCGATCCGCCGGAGCCGTGCGAGGGGCTGGCGGCGAACGCGAGGACCGAGTAGGCGACGAAGCCGTAGAACACGCAGCGGGCGGCGGCCGACAGCCGCTTCTTCGCCTTGTGGCCGTCGGCGCCGACGGAGCCGAACAGGGCCTCGGACAGCCGCCACAGGGCCATGCCGACCAGGCCGATGCCCAGCGCCCACAGCAGCACCGAGCCGAACGGCTTCGCGGCGAGTTCCTCCAGCGCGCCGGAGCGGTCCGCCTCGCGTCCGCCACCGCCGCCGAAGGCGATCTGCAGCGCCAGCAGCCCGACCAGCAGGTAGATCACCCCGCGTGCGGTGAGGCCCGCGCGGGCCGCGCCCTCCCTGGCCGATCCGTGGGCCAGCCGCCGGGCCTTGTTCCGGCCGGTCGTTCCCGTCAGCACTCGTGTGGCCATGTCCTGGCTCCCCTCCCGGTGTGTCGCGGATCGGATGCCCCGGCCGGGGCCCGGCACACCCCCGGCCGGGCCGCCGCTCCGGCCCGGCGTTCCGGTTCCGGACACGCCGCTGCCGTGGCTGTGGGGTCACAGCCACGGCAGGCGGGGGGCCTCCTCGGTGCCGGCCGTGTACGGCCGGCCGGCGCGGCGTCAGTCGCCGACGGCGACGGGGGCGGGTTGTCCGGGGCCGGGCGCGACGGCGAGCCAGTGGCGCGCCGCCTCCAGGGCCAGGCGTACGTCGCGGGTACCGGTGGACACGCACAGCGTGTACGCCAGGTCCCGGGCCCGGGGGCTCGGTCCTCCGTCGGCGGGCTCGCCGGCCAGGGCCGTCTCGTACTCGTCGACGAGCCGGCGCAGTACGGCGGGGTGGGGCCTCAGCATCGCTCTCGTTTCCTCCTTCACACCGACGCGGGCCGGCCGGGGCCGCCGCGCCGGTTCGGCCGCTGGCCCAGCGCCTCGTCGCGCACCCGGGCGCAACTGCGGCTGATCAGGCGGGAGACGTGCATCTGCGAGATGCCGAGCCGGTCCGCTATCCGGCTCTGTGTCATGTCCTCGAAGAAACGCATGTAGAGGATGGCGCGTTCGCGCTCGGGCAGCTTGCGCAGCCCTTCCTTGGCGGACTCGCGGTCGACGACGGTGTCGAACGAGGCGTCCGAGGCGCCGAGGGTGTCGGCGAGGCTGTAGCCGTCGTCGCCGGCCGACAGCTCGGCGTCCAGCGACAGGGTGCTGAAGCTCTCCAGCGCCTCCAGGCCGGCGCCGACCTCTTCCTCGGTGAGCCCGGTGTGGGCGGCGATGTCGGCCACCGAGGGTTCCGGGCTGCCGGGGTTCTGGGTGAGTTCGCGCCGGGCGACGCGGACCTTGTTACGCAGTTCCTGGACCCGGCGCGGGACCCGCAGGGCCCACATCCGGTCCCGGAAGTGCCGCTTGACCTCACCCGTGATGGTGGGTACGGCGTAACTCTCGAAGGCGCCCCGCTCCGGGTCGAAACGGTCGATGGCCTTCACCAGTCCCAGGGCCGCCACCTGCCGCAGATCCTCCACGGACTCCCCGCGGTCGCGGAAGCGGCCGGCGATCCGGTGGGCCATGGGCAGCCAGGCGGTGACGAGTTCGTCGCGCACCGCGTCGCGCTCGGGCCCGTCATCGAGGGTGGCGAGCCGGGCGAAGAGCGCCGCGGTGTCGGGTGCGTCGTCGTGCCGGCGCCGGGCGGACCCGGGGGCCTGCTCGGGGGACGGTTCGGTGGCGGTCGTGGGCTCGGCGGTGGCGGGACGGTCGGTGGGCGTGTCGATGAGCATGCGGATTCGCTCCTGAACGGTGGTCTCAGGGGACTTACCGCGGGAACGACGCCGGCCGGATCACATGGGTCCGAGCGGCCATGCCGCTCCCGCTGCTGCGCCTCCGGTCCGAAGCACGAAACTGCGACTGCCCTCACTTGGGGGGAACAAACTCCGCTTTTCCAAAAGTAACTAGGACAGCGGAACGAGAACGCTTATGCACTTGCCTCCGGAGGGCAGATCGCACACGTGGACGTCGCGGGCCAGCCGGCAGACGATCGGCCAGCCCCGGCCGCCCACCCGGCGGCGCCCCTGCGGGTCGGTCCGGTCCACGGCGACCGGCAGCCGGTCGCTGCGGTCGCTCACCGAGACCCGTATCTCGGGGCCGGTGACGTCGACCCGGAAGTCGGTGATGCCGCCGCCGTGCAGGATGGCGTTGGTGGTCAGCTCGGAGGCCACCAGCACGGCGTCGGACAGGGCGTTGGCGTCGTAGCGGGCGCGGCCCTGGCGGCAGCACTCGGCGACCGCGCGTTCCACGGCCCGGCGGGCCTCGGCGGGTTTGGGCGGCCGCGGCAACTGGCGCCGGCCGGTGCCGGCCCGCTCCGCGGCGGTATCAGTGGGGTGCCATTCGCACATCCGTCAGCTCCCTGGTCGATGGGCCAAGCCGGATACGGGCCGCGCTGTCGCGGCCTGCCATGAGAACCGGCTGACCTCTCCCCGCACCCCCAAACCTCCGGGCCCCCGTACGGCCCAACGGCCATTTCATGGGCGAGCGGGGGTACGCGAGTGGCATGACGGATGTTGTGGACTCGGACGAACTGCTGCGGCGGATGCGACGTGCGCGGGCCTGCGCGGCCCAGGAGGAGCAGACCTGGCGGGCCCGGCGGGAGGAACTGGACGGGGCCGATCCGGCGGCCGCCCGGGAGGCGGAGGTGCGCTCGCTGGCCTACGAGGCCGTCGTCCACGTCCTGGACGAGGTGCTGACCCCGGGCAACCGCACCCGGCGGAGCTGACCGGCCGGTCCGGCCGGGCGGGCGGCGGCGCGGTCCGATTGCGCGGGCGGCGACGGGGAAGCCGCACCGGCATGGCTGTCGATCACACCCGCGCACCCGTCCTGGAAGCCCTCGCCGAGTACCGCCGCGAGGGGCGGCTGCCGTTCACGCCCCCGGGGCACAAGCAGGCGCGCGGCGCCGATCCGGCGACGCGTGAGGTGCTGGGCGACGCGGTGTTCCTCGGGGACGTGCTGGCGACCGGCGCGCTGGACGACCGGCTCACCCGGGGCCGGGTGCTGGAGCGCGCCGAGGAGCTGATGGCCGACGCCGTCCACGCCGACCACGCCTTCTTCTCCACCTGCGGCAGCTCGCTGTCGGTCAAGGCGGCGATGCTGGCGGTCGCCGGGCCGCACGAGAAGCTGCTGATCGGCCGGGACGCCCACAAGGCGGTGGTCTCCGGCCTGCTGCTGGCGGGCATCGAGCCGGTCTGGGTCGAGCCGCGCTGGGACCCCGACCGGCACCTGGCGCACCCGCCGTCCGCCGAGGAGTTCGACCGGGCCTTCGCCGCCCATCCCGACGCCAAGGGCGCGCTGATCACCAGCCCGACGCCGTACGGGGCCGCCGCGGACCTGCGGGCGGTCGCCGAGGTCTGCCACCGGCGGTCGCGGCCGCTGATCGTGGACGAGGCGTGGGGCGCGCACCTGCCCTTCCACCCGGATCTGCCGTCGTGGGCGATGGACGCGGGCGCCGACATCTGTGTGACCAGCATCCACAAGATGGGCAGCGGCCTGGAGCAGGGTTCGGTCTTCCACCTCCAGGGCGACCTGGTGCCGCCGGAGCTGCTCGGGATGCGCGCCGACCTGCTCGGCACCACCAGTCCGTCGTCGCTGATCTACGCGGGGCTGGACGGCTGGCGCCGGCAGATGGCGCTGCACGGGCGGGAGCTGATGGGCGCCACGCTGGAGCTGGCGGCCGAGGTGCGGGCGGCGATCGAGGAGATCGACGGCCTGCACGTCAACGACCGGGCGGACTTCTGCGGGCCGGGCCGCGCCGACGACTTCGACCCGCTGCCCGTGGTGATCGACCTGTCGGGGCTCGGCGTCTCCGGCTATCAGGCGGCCGACTGGCTGCGCGAGCACCGGGGCCTGATCGCCCACATCACGGACCACCGGCGGATCGGCGCGCAGCTCACCCACGGCGACGACCGGGAGACCGCCGGGGAGCTGCTGGCCGCGCTGAAGGACCTCGCCCGGGTGGCGCCCTCGCTGCCGGCCGCGCCCGAGGTGGCGGTGCCGGTGCCGGACGAGCTGCGGATGGCGCAGGTCGCACTGCCCCGGGACGCGTTCTTCGGGCCGACCGAGGACGTGCCGCTGGAAGGGGCGGCGGGGCGGGTCGCGGCGGAGATGATCACGCCGTATCCGCCGGGCATCCCGGCCGTGCTGCCGGGCGAGCGGCTGACCGAGCCGGTGCTGCGGTACCTGAGCACCGGTCTGGCCGCCGGGATGTATCTGCCGGACCCGAGCGACCCGTCGCTGAAGACGGTCCGGGTGGTGGCGGAGTGAACGCGCGGGCAACACGGCCGTAACCCGCGTGAAACACGTCACGAATCCGGGTCCGGCGTTTCCGGAACCGCCCGAAATGGTTTAGCGTTCATCCATACGTGGTGACGGGGTCGACCTCCGCGGTCCCCCGGTACCACCGCTTACGGCCCTGGCTGGCTTCCCCCGTCCAGCCAGGGCTTTCTCATGCCCGCACCCGGCCCGCTCCCGCTCTCCACCGGCGGCCGGCGTGCCCGGCGAGACGGCAGCCGCTGAAATGGGCACAGGGTAAGCACCGGAACCGAACCGTCGGCGAGGAGCCCCGCCTCATGACCAAAGCGATAAAACTGCTCACCGCCCTCCCCCCGCCGCAGCGTGCGCGGCTGACCGCCCTCGCCCGGGAGGTCTCCTTCCCGGAGGACGCCAAGATCTTCGAGGCCGAGGCTCCCGCCGACCGCTTCTGGGTCATCCGCTCCGGCGCGGTCTCGCTGACCCAGAGCGTCACCCCGGTGCAGCAGGTCACGGTCGCCAGCCTCGGCGCCGGCGATCTGCTCGGCTGGTCCTGGCTGTTCCCGCCGCACCGGTGGGACTTCGGCGCGGAGGCGTTCAGCCCCGTGCGCGCCTACGAGTTCGAGGCGGCCCGGGTGCTCGCGCTGTGCGAGGAGGACCCGCGGCTCGGCCTCACCCTGGTCCGGTCGGTCGCCGAGATCCTCGCCCACCGGCTGGAGATGACCCGCGGCCAGCTCATGGAGCAGTACGCGCTGCACCGGCGCGGCTCCCTGTGAGGGCTCAGACCCGGTAGCGGCGCAGCCCCGGCACGGCGAGGGCCAGGCCCAGCATCACCGCGACGACCAGCAGTCCGCCGCCGGTCACGGCCGTGCGGGCGCCGAACGCCGAGCCCGCGGTGCCGTGCAGCACGTCGGCCAGGCGGGGGCCGCCCGCCACGACGACCGTGAAGACGCCCTGCATCCGGCCGCGCATCTCGTCGGTCGCGGCGGAGAGCAGGATCGCCCCGCGGAACACCATCGAGACCATGTCGGCGACCCCGGCCAGGGCCAGGAAGACCACCGCGAGCCACAGGTTGCCGCTCAGCCCGAACCCCGCGATGGCCGCGCCCCAGGCGACGACCGCGCCGATCACCATCCAGCCGTGCCGCCGGGCCCGCGAGAACGTGCCGGAGAACAGGCCCCCGGCCACCGCCCCGATCGGGATCGCCGCGAACAGCAGCCCGAGGGCGAGGCCCTCGCCCCAGGGGGCGTACGTCTCGGCGGCGAGCTGCGGGAACAGGGCGCGGGGCATGCCGAGGACCATGGCGACGATGTCGGCGAGGAAGGAGAGCAGCAGCACGGTGTGCCCGGCGATGTAGCGGAAGCCCGCCACCACCTCCCGGACGCCCGCGCGCCGCTTCGCGCCCGTCAGCGGCGCCAGCGCGGGCAGCCGGTACACCGCCCAGACGGTGACGCACAGGGCGAGGGCGTCGATGAGGTACAGCTCCGGCAGGCCGATGACCGGGATGAGCACACCGGCGAGCAGCGGGCCGACGACCTGGCCGGTCTGCATGACGGTGGAGCCGAGGGCGTTCGCGGCGGGCAGTTCGTCCTCGGGGACCAGCCGGGCGATGGAGGCGCTGCGGGCGGGGGCGTTCAGGCCCCAGAACGCCTGCTGGAGGGCGAGCAGCACCATCAGGACGGCCACCGACTCCAGGCCGGTGACGGCCTGGACCCAGAACAGCAGCGAGGTCACGGCTATGCCAGTGTTGGTGATCAGCAGCAGTTTGCGGCGGTCCATGGTGTCGGCGACCGCGCCGCCCCACAGCGCGAACACGATCAGCGGCAGCAGTCCGGCGAGGCTGGCCGCGCCGACCCAGGCCGAGGAGCCGGTGATGTCGTAGATCTGCTTGGGCACGGCGACGGCGGTGAGCTGGCTGCCGACGGCCGTGACGATGGTCGAGCTCCACAGCCTGCGGTAGGCGGGGCGGCGCAGCGGGCGGGTGTCCATCGCCCAGCGGCGCCAGCCCCGGCGCGGGGCCGGTTCGCTGCCGTCGGCGTCGGGGGTCTCGGCCCGGGGTGCGGTACTGCTGTCGCTGGTGTCCACGCGTTCCTACTTGGTCGCTACATCTTTCGATTCGGGGTTCACTATCCCAGGACGCGGCGGGAGGGGGGTGCGACGGGCGTCAGCTTCCGGCGAGCAGCGAGACACCGAGGGCGATCATGGTGACGGCGACCAGGCCGTCCAGCACCCGCCAGGCGGCGGGCCGGGCCAGGAACCGGCCGAGGAAGCGGGCGCCGAAGCCCAGCGCGGCGAACCAGACGAGGCTGGCGAGGGCCGCGCCCAGGCCGAAGGTCCAGCGCAGCGGGCCCCGGTCGGCGGCGACCGAGCCCAGCAGGAACACGGTGTCGAGGTAGACGTGCGGGTTGAGCCAGGTCAGCGCCAGGCAGGTGAGCACCGCCCGGCGCCGGGAGCCCGCCGCCTCGCCCTCCGCCCGCAGCGCGCCGCCCGGCCTGATCACCCGGCGGGCGGCCAGGGCGCCGTAGCCGAGCAGGAAGAGGCCGCCGATCCAGCCGACCGCGGTGAGCGCGCCCGGCCAGGCGACCACCAGCGCGCCGACCCCGCCGACGCCGAGGGCGATCAGCACCACGTCGGACAGGGCGCAGATGCCGACCACCGCGAGGACCGCGTCGCGGCGGACCCCCTGGCGCAGGACGAAGGCGTTCTGGGCGCCGATGGCGACGATCAGCGAGAGGCCGGTGCCGAAGCCGGCGGCCGCGGCGGTCAGGGCGTTGGTCATGCCCCCGACGCTAAGCGGACGATCACCGGGCGTACAGCTAAAGATTCTTACGTACCCTTAGCGTTCGTGATGACGACGGCGCTGGGTGACCTCCCGCTGGACCAGGTGCGGACGCTGCTGGCGGTGGTGGACGAGGGGACGTTCGACGCCGCCGCGGCGGCGCTGCACGTGACGCCCTCGGCGGTGAGCCAGCGGGTGAAGGCGCTGGAGCAGCGCACGGGCCGGGTGCTGCTGCTGCGCACCAAGCCGGTGCGGCCGACCGAATCCGGCGCGGTGCTGGTACGGCTCGCCCGGCAGGTGGCCCGGCTGGAGCGGGACGCCCACGCCGAGCTGGGGCTGAGCGGCGCCGGGGAGCCGACCCGGGTCTCGGTGGCCGTCAACGCGGACTCGCTGGCGACCTGGTTCCTGGACGCCCTCACCCGGGTGCCGCGCGAACCGGCGCTCTGCTTCGACCTGCGCCGCGAGGACGAGGACCACACGGCGGCCCTGCTCCGGGAGGGCGCGGTGATGGCGGCGGTGACCTCCTCTCCCGACCCGGTGCCGGGGTGCTCGGTGCGGCCGCTGGGGCGGATGCGGTACCTGCCGGCCGCGGCACCGGACTTCGCCGCCCGGTGGGTGACGGGCCGGCCGCTGCGGGAGGCGCTCGCCGGGGCGCCGGTGGTGGTCTTCGACCGGCGGGACGACTTCCAGGACGGGTTCGTGCGCCGGCTCGGCGGCGGGCGGGGCGCGGCGAGCCCCGCGCGGCACTACGTCCCCACCTCGGAGGGTTTCGCCCAGGCCGTCACCGCGGGCCTGGGCTGGGGCATGATCCCCGAACCCCAGGCCGTCCCGCTGCTGCGCGCCGGACGGCTGGCCGAACTGGCGCCCGGCCGCGTGGTCGACATCCCCCTGTACTGGCAGCAGTGGAAGCTCGACTCCCCCGCCCTGGCCACGGTCGCCGACGCGGTCGCCGAGGCGGCGGCGCACGCCCTGCGGAGTCGGTGAGCCGGCCGACGAACCGCGCGCCGCACGGAAGATCCGCCTGTTTCACACCGCTGTCGGGCGGCACCCGGAAAGGAGCAAGCCGTTCCGAGGACGCGATACGACGATCGCAGGTGACATTTGATGGACAACTGGCGTGAATTCGCAGCCTGCCGTGACGAGGACCCCGATCTCTTCTTCCCGATCGGCACCTCGGGCCCGGCCCTGCTGCAGACCGAGCAGGCGAAGGCGGTGTGCCACCGCTGCCCGGTCCGTGACCAGTGTCTGCAATGGGCGCTCGACACGGGTCAGTCCCTCGGCGTCTGGGGCGGGACCAGCGAGACCGAGCGCCGCGCGCTGAAGCGGCGGACAGGCGCCCGCCGCCGTTCGGGCTGACCGGGACCGCGGAACGAGGCGGTGGCCGCCCCCCACGGGGCGGCCACCGCCTCGTCGGCTTCAGTCACCCCCGCGGCGCAGCGTGCCCCACGGGCGCTCCTGGTGGTCCACCACGTCCCGGGCCTCCTGGATCACGGCGTCGTCGATCCAGTACAGCGGCTCGGCGTCGGTCACCAGCGGCTCGTTGTCCGGGCCCCGGCCCGTCTCCCGCCCGGTGAGCACCCACGCCCGCACGCCGGGGCCCTTGTCGTGGGGCAGATGGGCGTAGTCGTACAGCCGCCGGGCCACCCAGACCCGTACCGGGCGGTCCCCCCACCACTCCTCCACGTCGAGGGGGTTGGCGGAGAGGCCGGGCATCGCCACGCCCGTGAGTTCGTCGGTGCTGGACAGCTTGCGGAGGTCGGTCCCCGGGCCCCGGGACCAGCGGACGTACAGATCCTTGTGCCCTTCGACCAGGTCGACGACCTCGCCCAGTGTGCGCGCGAGCGGCAGCTCGTCCGGTGCGCTCATGTCCGATACCTCCTCATTGCCTTCAGGCCGACGGAGTACCCCCGCGACCGGCGGAGATTCGGGAAGCGGGCCGGCGGCATAGGCTCGGCGGAAGTACGCCGACCGTGGAAGGGGTCCGACCGTGAGCCTCCGGGTGCGCCGCGTCTACGAACCGTCCGAGCCGGACGACGGGGTACGGGTCCTGGTGGACCGGCTGTGGCCGAGGGGCCTGGCCAAGGACGCCGCCGACGTGGACGAGTGGCCCAAGGCCCTCACCCCGTCGACGCAACTGCGCCGCTGGTTCCACGCGGACGAGGGCTCCTACCGGGAGTTCGCCGAGCGGTACGCGGCGGAGCTGGCCGAGCCGGCGGCGGCCGAGGCCCTGGACGGGGTGCGCGAGCTGGTCCGCGAGGGCCCGGTGACCCTGCTGACCGCGTCCAGGACGCCTGAGCGCAGCCACGCCGCCGTGCTGGTCGACCTCCTCGGCGAGGAGAAGAACAGGAGCGGAGGCAAGGGCGAAGGCGGAGGCAACGGCAGCAGCGGCGGCAAGGGCAGGGGCGAAGACACGGGCAAGGGCAAGGGCTGAGCCGCGGGCCCGCTCATGCCGTCTGCCGGGCCGCCGCCCGGCCCGCCGCCCGCCCCGAGAAGAGGCAACCCCCGAGGAAGGTGCCCTCCAGCGCGTTGTAGCCGTGCACCCCGCCGCCGCCGAAGCCCGCCACCTCGCCGGCCGCGTACAGGCCCTCGACCGGCCGGCCGTCGGCGCCGAGCGCGCGGGAGTCGAGGTCGGTCTGGATGCCGCCGAGGGTCTTGCGGGTGAGGATGTGCAGCTTGACCCCGATGAGCGGGCCGGCGGCCGGGTCCAGGACGCGGTGCGGGGCGGCGACCCGGCCGAGGCGGTCGCCGAGGTAGCGGCGGGCGTTGCGGATGCCCTGGACCTGGGCGTCCTTGCCGAACGGGTTGGTCATCTGCAGGTCGCGGGCCTCGATCTGGCGGCGGATCGCGGCGGCGTCCAGCAGCGGCTCGTCGGTGAGCGCGTTCATGCGGTCGACGAGCTGTTCCAGGCCGGGCGCGATGACGAAGTCGGCGCCCTCGCGCAGGAAGGCGGCCACCGGTCCGGGGGCGCCCTTGCCGAGGACCCGGGTGCGCAGGAAGGCGGCGCGGTCCTTGGCGGTGATGTCGGGGTTCTGCTCGGAGCCCGACAGCGCGAACTCCTTCTCGACGATCCTGCGGGTCAGGATGAACCAGGAGTGGTCGTACCCCGCGATCTTCTCGTCGGTGCGCAGGTGCCTGAGGGTGCTCAGGGTGTCGTAGCCGGGCAGGCAGGGGTCGGGCAGGCGGCGGCCGAGCGCGTCGAACCACATCGAGGAGGGTCCGGGCAGGATGCGGATGCCGTGGCCGGGCCAGATGGGGTCCCAGTTGCGGACGCCCTCGGTGTAGTGCCACATCCGGTCGCGGTTGACCAGGCGGGCCCCGGCGGCGGCGCTGATGCCGAGCATCCGGCCGTCGACGTAGGCGGGGACACCGGTGATCATCCGGGCGGGCGGGGTGCCCAGGCGGGCGGGCCAGTGGCGGCGGACCAGGTCGTGGTCGGCGCCGATGCCGCCGGAGGTGACGATCACGGCCTGGGCGGTCAGCTCGAACTCGCCGGCCGGGTCGCGGTTGGAGGCGACGCCGCGGGGCGCGGTGTCCTCGGCGAGGACCGTGCCGCGGACGCCGCGTGCGGTGCCGCCCTCGACGATCAGTTCGTCGACGCGGTGGCGGTGGTGGAAGGTGAGCAGCCCGTCACGGGCGGCCTGCCGCGCGTACCGCACGAAGGGCTCCACCACGCCGGTGCCGGTGCCCCAGGCTATGTGGAAGCGGGGCACGGAGTTGCCGTGGCCGTGGGCGGTGAGGTCGCCGCGCTCGGCCCAGCCGACGGTGGGCAGCAGCTTGATGCCGTGTCCGTCCAGCCAGGACCGCTTCTCGCCGGCCGCGAACTCGACGTAGGCGCGGGCCCAGCGCACCGCCCAGGAGTCCTCGTCGTCGGTGCGGTCGAAGGCCGCGCTGCCCCGCCAGTCGTTCCAGGCCAGCTCGAAGGAGTCCTTGACGCCCATGCGGCGCTGCTCCGGGGAGTCCACGAGGAACAGCCCGCCGAACGACCAGAACGCCTGTCCGCCGAGGTTGGCGGCGTTCTCCTGGTCGACCAGGGCGACCCGGCGGCCCCGGGCGGTCAGTTCGTGCGCGGCGACCAGTCCCGCGAGGCCCGCTCCGACGACGATGACGTCGGCGTCCATGGCGATCGTCCCTTCCTCGTACCGTGATGCGTGGTGGTGTGCCGGGCCGCCGCGCGGTGTCTCATCGCGTCGCCCCGCCGCCCTCGGTGAGCAGCGCCCCGCCGCCCTCGGTGAGCAGCGCGGTCAGCATCCGGGCGAGCCGGTCCCGGGCCCGCTCGGTGTCCCGGTCCAGCAGCAGTCGGGCGGTGATCCCGTCGTAGGCGGCGACCACCGCGTGCGCGGCCCCCTCGGCGTCGCCGAGCACGGCGGGCAGCGGGGTGTGCCGGTGGACGCGGGCCAGCTCGCCGGCGATCGCCCGCCGCAGCTCGGCCCGGTGTTCCAGCAGGGTCCGGGCGACCTCCGGGGAGCGGGCGGCGTGCACCAGGAAGTCCGTCTTGACCAGCAGCCAGTCGCGGTCCAGGAGCAGCACCTCGGTGATCCGGTTCACCGCGGCCGGCACGTCCGGGTCGGGGCCGTCGGCGGCGAGGGCGGCGGTGACCTGCTCGGCGATCAGGTCGGCGCGCTGCCGGTAGAGGGCGAAGAACAGCTCGTCCAGGGTGGCGAAGTTGGAGTAGAAGGCGCCCCTGCTGTACCCGGCGGCCTCGCAGACCTCCTCGATGGAGACCCGGCCGAACCCCTTGGCGGCGAACACCGTGAACGCGGCGTCGAGCAGATTGGCCCGGGTGCGGGCCCGGCGCCTGGTCGTCTCCCCCGCCCGCACGGTCATGATCCGCCCTCCGTTCGATGCGCGACCGTATCGGATACGGCGGTGTATCGGAAGGGAGCCGGCAGCGCCGGAATCCGGTGGGAACACACTTTCGAATACGGAGTACGCTGGAGTCATGACCACGCACCTCCAGGGCTCCCTCTTCGACCAGACCGACCAGGTCCGGCTCGGCCCGCTCGACGGGACCCACCGGACCGTGCTGGGCCGCGGCGCCTGGATCGACGTCCTGCCGGGGTGGCTGACCGGGGCGGACACCCTCTTCACGCACCTCGCGGCCGAGGTCCCCTGGCGCGCGGAGCGGCGGGCCATGTACGACCAGGTCGTCGACGTCCCCCGGCTGCTGGCGTTCTACGGCGCCGGTGACGCCCTGCCGCACCCGGTGCTCGCCGAGGCACGCGCCGCGCTCACCGCCCGGTACGCCGGGGAACTGGGCGAGCCGTTCACCACCGCCGGGCTCTGCCACTACCGGGACGGCCGGGACAGCGTCGCCTGGCACGGCGACCGGATCGGTCGGGGGGCGCGCGAGGACACCATGGTCGCGATCCTCTCCGTGGGCGCGCCCCGGGACCTGCTGCTGCGCCCGGTGGGCGGCGGCGACACCGTGCGCCGCCCGCTGGGCCACGGCGACCTGATCGTGATGGGCGGCTCCTGCCAGCGCACCTGGGAGCACTGCGTACCGAAGTCCGCGCGGGCCGTGGGACCGAGGATCAGCGTCCAGTTCCGCCCGCACGGCGTCCGCTGAGCCCTCCCCCGCACGCGCCGTCCCGGTGGGCGGTGCCGGCGGCGGCCCCCGTCTGGTTGGCTGTCCCCGCGGGGGCCGGCGCGGGGACAGGGGAGAGCGATGAGCGCGGACGTACGGCAGGTCGGCGACGGCACCTATCTGGTGCACGGCGGCCACACCAACTGGGTGATCCTCACCGAGGGGGACGCGGTGACGCTGGTGGACACCGGCTACCCCGGGGACCGGCGGGCGCTGCTCGACTCGCTGGCCCGGGTGGGCGCCGCACCGGAGGCGGTGACGGCCGTGCTGATCACCCACGCCCACAACGACCATCTGGGCTCGGCCGAGTACCTGAGCGCCGCCCACGGCACGCCCGTCCATCTGCACGAGGCGGAAGTCCCGCACGCCCGGGGCGACTTCCTCCAGCAGGTCTCCGTACCGACGGTGCTGCGCAACAGTTGGCGGCCCGGCGCCCTGCCGTGGATCGCGCACGTCGTACGGTCCGGCGGCGCCGCCCGGCACCCGGTCACCGATCCCCGGGCGTTCCCGGGGCCGGGCGCCCTGGACCTGCCCGGCCGCCCGGTGCCGGTGCACACCCCCGGGCACACCGACGGCCACTGCGCCTACCACCTGCCCGACCGGGGGGTGGTCGTCTCCGGTGACGCCCTGGTCACCGGCCACGCCCTCGCCCGCACCGGAGGGCCGCAGCTCCTGCCCGGCATGTTCCACCACGACCGGGCCCGCACCCTGGCCTCGCTCGACGTCCTCGGACGCCTCGACGCCGACGTGCTGCTCCCCGGCCACGGCCCCGTCCACCGGGGACCGGTCGCGGACGCCGCCCGGCGGGCACGGGAGCGGGCCCTTCGCGGCGGGTAGGCGAGCGGGCCCTCTAAAGTCGGGACCATGGCCTTGCACATCAGCGCCACCAACCCGGAGCACCCCGCGCTCCTGCTCGAACTGCCCTGGCACCTGCCGCTGGAGGAGTGGCCCGAGAAGTACCTCGTGCCGCTCCCCCGCGGCATCTCCCGGCACGTGGTCCGCTACTCCCGGGCCGGCGACGAGGTGATCGCCGTCAAGGAACTGGCCGAACGACCCGCACTGCGCGAGTACGAACTGCTGCGCGACCTGGACCGGCTGGGCATCCCGGCGGTGGACGCCCTGGGCGTGGTCACCGGCCGGACCGACGAGGCGGGCGAGCCGCTGGAGCCGGTGCTGATCACCCGGCACCTCGGCGGGTCCATGCCGTACCGGTCGATGTTCGAGACCACGCTGCGCCCGGCGACCATGCACCGGCTGATGGACGCCCTCGCGGTGCTGCTGGTACGGCTGCACCTGGCCGGGTTCGCGTGGGGCGACTGCTCGCTGTCCAACACCCTGTTCCGCCGGGACGCGGGCGCCTACGCCGCCTACCTGGTGGACGCCGAGACCGGCGAACTGCACGCCAGGCTCAGCGACGGGCAGCGCGACTACGACCTCGACCTGGCCCGCGTCAACATCAGCGGCGAGCTGCTCGACCTGGAGGCGTCCGGGGGGCTCCACCCGTCCGTCGACGCCATCGAGTTCGGCACGGAGATCTGCGCCCGCTACCGGGACCTGTGGCGGGAGCTGACCCGCACCTCCGTCTACCCGGCGGGCAAGTACCACTACATAGAACGCCGGATACGCCGGCTCAACGACCTCGGCTTCGACGTCGCCGAGATGCAGATCGAGCACGCCTCCAACGGCGACACGGTCACCTTCGTGCCCAAGGTCGTCGACGCCGGGCACCACCAGCGGCAACTGCTCCGGCTGACCGGCCTGGACGCCGAGGAGAACCAGGCGCGGCGGCTGCTGAACGACCTGGAGTCCTGGATGGCCACCCAGGACGACTACGACCCCGACGACCCCCTGGGCGCCCGCCCGGAGGTGCTCGCCCACCGCTGGGTGCGGGAGGTGTTCCGGCCGACCGTGCGGGCGGTGCCGCGCGAGCTGCGCGGCACCATGGACCCGGCGGAGATCTACCACGAACTGCTGGAGCACCGCTGGTACCTGTCCGAGCGGGCCCAGCACGACATCGGCCTGGACACCGCCGTCCAGGACTACGTCGACCACGTCCTGCCCAAGGCCCGCGAGACGCTCCAGCCGATCCCGGCGGAGTGACTCAGGCGTGCGGCACCACCGCCACCGGGCAGCCCGCGTGGTGCAGCACCCCGTGGGCCACCGAACCGATCCGGGCGCCGACGGCCGTACGGCGGGCGCGGCGCCCGACGACCATCAACTGGGCGCGCCCGGCCACCGACAGCAGCACCTGCCCGGCGCTGCCCATCTCCACGTGCTCCACCACGTGCACGTCCGGGAAGCGGTCCCGCCACGGTGCGAGCGCCGCCTCCAGCGCCTGCCGCTCGTACGGCTCCAGGCCCCCGGCGTCGTCCAGCAGCTTCAGCGAGGCCGGGCTGTAGGCGAACAGCGGCGGCAGGGTCCAGGCCCGCACCGCGCGGACGGCGGCGCCCCGGGCGGCGGCGGCCTCGAACGCGAACCGCAGCACGTCGGCGCTGTCCTCCGGCTCGCCCTGCTGGCCCACCACGATCTCGTGCCCGGCCACCTCGTCCGAGGACCGGTTCCCGGCGCGGACCAGCACCACCGGCCGCGTGGCGGCGGCGATCACCTGCTGTCCGACGGAGCCGAGCAGGAAGCCGACGACGGGGCCGTGCCCGCGCGAGCCCAGCACCAGCGTCCCCGCGTCGGCCGCCGCGGCGAGCAGGGTGTCGACGTCGTCGCCCTCCAGCACCTCGGTGGACACGTCCAGACCCGCGTGGCGTCCGGTGACGGCCGTCACCGCCTGGGTCACCGACTCCCGTACCCACCGCTCCTGGGTGTCCCGGTCCTCCGCCTCGGGCCGTGGCTCGAACCGCCAGGCGTGCACCACCCGCAGCGGTGTCCCGAGCCGGACCGCCTCCCTGGCCGCCCAGGCCAGTGCCGCGAGGCTCTCCTCCGATCCGTCCACCCCTGCCGTGATCGGGCGCGTCATGCGGTTCCTCCTGAGTCCGGATGCCGTACGTCGGCACCAGTCTTCCCCACGTCAGCGATGTGATCGGCCCGCGGGGGCGGAGATCCGCTTCCGGCGGCATGTGGCAGGCCGTGATGGCCAGGCCCGTCTCGGCGGCCAGGGCGGCGAGTTCCGTCTTGCGCTTCGCCGGTCACTTCCTCCCCCGCCACTGATGGATACAACGTATGCAACACAGGGACTGGTGCCCGACGGCATGACGGTCCCCTTTTCCGAGCACCCTCCCCTCGGCGCACATTTCGAACCCAGGTACCGAACAGGCCCGGGGATCGCGGTCGGCAGCCGACGGACCCCTTGGCCGGAGGACACCCGGTTGCCACTGTCGAGGAGGCTGAGTGGACCGAGGAACAGGCCACCGCCGAACGGTTGGAGGAGGCCACCCGGAGACCGTCGGCCGGCAGTGCCGAGACCACGCATGTGAGGCTGCCGATATGGATGTGAGGCCGGAGCGTGACGCCGGGAGCCAGAACAACGAGGTCCTCCTGATCCTGGCCTCCTTCGAGGACGAGCTCAAGGAGATACGGAAGAGCCTTGCCCAGTTGTGCCGTCGCCTTGAAGGGAGTCCGGGACTCGCCCTTCAGGTGTCGGACGGGAGACTCACACCGCAAGAGACGCGGGTCGCCCGCTTGCTGGCGGAGGGGCACTCCAACCGGGTCATCGCCAGGCGGCTGTCACTCTCCGAGAACACCATCAAGGCCCATCTGCGATCGATCTATCGCAAACTGAGCGTCGACACCCGTGTCAACGCGGCAGTGGCTGTCGTCCTGCGGCTCTCCGGCTCGGGCACCGCGCCGACATGGACCACGGGCCAGGACGATGCGGGGTGCTGAGGCGTGATCGGGCGTTCGCAGCCGTGACGGCCGCTTGAGTGACCTGCCAGAACGCTTCACGCCTGCCGCAGGACGAGCGCGGTGTTGTGCCCGCCGAATCCAAGTGACGTGCTGACCGCGACACGCAGAGCCACGTTCCGGGCGCTTCGGCGGACGATGTCGTTGGCGATGCCCGGCTGGATGGTCCGCAGATTCGCCGTCGGCGGGATCATCTGGTGACTCAGGGAGAGGGCGGTGATCGCGGCTTCGACGGCGCCCGCGGCTCCCATCAGATGGCCGGTCACGCCCTTGGTGGACGTCACGGCGCTGCGAGGGCCCAGAACGCGCCCCAGCGCCTGAGCTTCGGTGATGTCGTTCAGGGGGGTGCTGGTCCCGTGGGCATTGACATGGTCGACCTCTTCGGGCCGGATGCCGGCATCGGTCAGCGCGCTGCGCAGGGCGCGGACGACGCCCGCCCCGGAGGGGTCGGGCCTCACCAGGTGATGCGCGTCCGCAGAGGCGCCGTGGCCCACCAGCATGGCATGCGCCCTGGCCCCGCGACGGCGGGCGTCTTCCTGCCGTTCCAGGATGAGCACCCCGGCCCCTTCCCCGAGTACGAAGCCGTCCCGGTCGACATCGAAGGGCCGCGAGGCCGACCGGGGGTCGTCCGTGCGGCGGGACAGGGCTCCCAGTCGGTGGAACGCGACGGCGCAGAGCGGGGTGATCATGGCATCCGAGCCTCCGGCGATCGCGATGTCGCAGGTGCCTGCCCGGAGCAGGTCCGTGGCCACCGCGATCGCGGTGGCGCCCGAGGAACAGGCCGTACCGGTGTGGACGACGGGGCCGTGGACGTTCAGGTCGATCGCGAGACAACCGGCTGCCATATTGGGCAGGAACAGGGGGAGCGTGAGCGGCGAGACGCGGCCCGGACCATGCGCGAGCAGGCGGGCGTGCTGCTGCTCCAGGGCCGTGATCCCGCCTGCGGCACTGCCGAGCACCACCGCGATACGGCCGCTGCCCCAGGACCCGGGGTCGAGTCCGGCGTCGGCGACCGCCTCCCGAGCGGCCGCGAGAGCGAATTGGCTGTACCGGTCGAGGCGGCGCGCGGTGACGCCGGACAAGTGGAGGGTCGGCTCGAAGCCGGTGACGCGGCATGAGATGTCGACGGGCAGTCCGGCGAGGGCGGGGTCGTGGTCGGCGGTCGGCTCGCCCGCGCACACCTTCTGCCAGGTGGCGTCGCGGCCGATCCCGGCCGGGGTGACCAGTCCGATGCCGGTCACCGCCAACGTGGCGCGGGCCGCGCTCATGAGTCGGCCCGGTGCCCGGCCATGAGTTCGGTGACACCCGCGACGGTGAGATCGTGCCCGTTGACGCTGTCGTCGAGGGCGACTCCCCAACGCTCTTCGAGAGCGACGAGCAGCTCCGCTACGGCGAGGGAATCGAGTCCGAGTTCGGTGAGGGTGGCGTCGGGGCGAATGGTTTCGGTGTCCGCCCCGAACTCGCTGCTGAGCAGAGATACGAGGTGATCGTAGACGTCACTCATGGTGATCTCCTTGGGGTGGCCGGCGTTCGGGCAGCAGGTAGGTGGTGGCGGCGGCGGGCCAGGTCATGGCGGCGGAGGCCCAGGTGAGACCGCCACCGAAGGCGGTGAGCAGAGTGCGCGCACCGGGCTCCACCACATGTCGGGCGGCCGCGTCGGCCATCGCGAGGGGGATGGAGGCGGCGGCGGTGTTGCCGACGTGCCGCAGGTTGCCATGGCACCGCTCCGGTGGCACGCGCAGGCGCTGGGCGACAGCGTCGAGGATGCGCTGGTTCGCCTGGTGTCCTATGAACGCCTCCACGGCCGGGAGGGGCCACTCGGCGAGCGCGAGGACGGTTCGCGCGGAGGAGGTCATCCGCAGCACCGCCTGTTTGTAGACCTCGGGTCCCCGCATGCGGAAGAAACGGTCCGCCGGCGGCGGTTCCCCGCGGTGGGGGCTGCGCGAACCGCCGTCGGCGATCGCGATGAGGTCACTGCGGGCACCGTCACTGCCGAGGTCGAACCGGAGGAACGCGCCGGGATCGGCGGCGCTGCCCCGTTCCAGGCATACGGCGCCCGCCCCGTCGCCGAAGATGACGGCGGTGTTGCGATCACGCGGGTCGATGATGGTGGAGTAGGTCTCCGCACCGATGACCAGGGCGCTGTCGAAGGCACCGGAGGTCAGCAGCGCCGAGGCGACATTCGCCGCGTAGAGGAAGCCCGAGCAGACCGCGGAGATGTCGAACGCGGGTGTGCCGGTGAGGCCCAGGCGAGTGGCGACCTCCGGCCCGGTGGCCGGGCAGAGCCGGTCGGGGGTGGTGGTCGCCACCAGGACGATACCGGTCTGCGTGCGGCTCGCCGAATGCAGCGCGGCACGTCCGGCGGCGACGGCGAGGTCGGCGGTGCTCACACCAGGTCCCGCGCGGTGGCGGGTGCGGATACCGGTGCGCGTGCGTATCCACTCGTCGGAGGTGTCCAGGCCCTCGCGGACGAGTTGGCCATTGGTGATCTTCGTCGGTGGCAAGCAGCCACCCAGGCCGGTGATCACCGCTGCGGTGCTTGCCGGGCCGGGCGGCTCGGCCCGGCAGGGTGGTGCGGGCAGTGTCATGGGGTCGGTCCTTCGTACTCGGGCCCTGCCCCGCAAACGCCGAGGGCAGAGCGAACCACTCACGCTGCGGTGCGGTCAGGCACCTGGCGGGATTCCCGGCAGGTCGGCGGGCGCTGCCCAGGTGAGGACGGTGCTGCCCCAGGTGAGACCGGCACCGAAAGCGAGAGCGAGAATCCGCGTCCCTGGTGCGAAAGGGCCCCTTTCGGTCGCGTGGACCAGCGCGAACGGCATGGAGGCGGCCCCGATGTTTCCCACGTCACGGCCGGCGACCACGAGCTGACCGGGCGGTATCCGGCATCGCTGAGCCACTTCCCGTAGCAGCGCGGGATTGGGCTGGTGCGCCACCACCAGGTCGATGTCGGACAAGGTGAGGTCGGCGTCCTCGAGCGCCATGCTGATGAGCCGGGGAATCACATCGCCGACGAAGGACGCCAGTTGACGTCCCTGCATTCGGATGCGGTGGTCCTTGCCCGCCACAGTCTGCTCAGTCGCCGGGATGCGGCTGCCTCCCGCCGGAATCAGCACCTGGTCGGCACGGGTGCCATCGGACCCCAGCCTGATCCGGCCGAACCCGCCGTCGCGGACCGGGCCGAGCACGGTCGCGGCAGCGCCGTCGCCGAACAGAACGGCGGTCGCCCGGTCGGACGGATCGATGAACGGGGAGTATGCCTCGACCCCGACCACGGCCGCGTACCGGACACCCGTCTCGGCGCGCAGCCAGTCCACGGCCACGCGGGCCGCGAACAGCCAGCCCGAGCACGCGGCCGACACATCGAAAGCCACCGCCTGGACCGCGCCGAGCAGGGCCTGGACCCGGCAGGCCGTGGATGGTCCGAGTTCATCGGGGGTGGATGTGGCCAGCACGATCAGGTCCAGGTCCGCCACGTCCAGGCCCGCCTGCGCCACGGCGGCCCGGATCGCCTCGGCTGCCAGGTCCGAAGAGGCCTGTCCCGGGAGGACCCGGTGTCGTCGCCTCACTCCGGTGCGCTCCTCGATCCACCGGGCACTGGTACCCGCGGACGCGGCGATCTCCTCGTTCGTGACGACGACCGGTGGAAGATGAGCGCCGGTGCCCAGGACACCGATGGGAACGGGCTGCGTTGCCACAGGGGTGATCTCCTTACGCATTCAGGGGACGACCGGCCCGCGTTTCAGAACGCGATGGTGAAACAGATGTGCCCCGCTGGCTCCTGGGGCTGCTCGCAGTCGGGGCAGGGCGGGAGCATGTCGCCGGTCCCCCCGCGGAGGCCGGGCCCGCTGAGGGCTTCCACATAGCCAGGTGCCGACATCGGAGCCCCGAGGATGGTCTGCGGAATGGCAAAGGCCTCGACCAGAGCCGGCAGTGCGGGGAGGATCAGGTCATACAGTTCGTTGAGCCGGCCGGCAAGGTGGTCCAGGTCGGCCGGCGTCAGCCAGCGCCGTGCCACGTACCAGCCAGCGTGCTCCCGGACGGAACGCAGCGCGTAGAGCGCGCAGAGCGGTGTGACAGCCGCGCGGGCTCGCTCATCGGACAGGTCACTGATCGCGTTCGCGAAAGCCTCCAGGGTCAGGCGGTGGGTATGCGCCGACGTCAGTTCGAGGCCCGCTGGAATACGGTCGTTCCAGAACGCGAAGTACTCAGGCGCACCGGGTGCGGGACCCCTGGCCAGTTCGCCGTGCAGAGCTTGTTGCAAGGCGTTCTCCCTGGCCCTGGCCAGCGACGCCCAGCCCCGCACGTCGAGCAGATCCGCCGGCGGGCACGTCGGCACGACGCCGGAGATCACCGGTCGGCAATCCACGGACGCCAGCGCCCGCGCCGCGTCGACGGCGATGAGACCGCTGTCGCCGCCTCCGGCGTTGAACAGACGCGCCAGAGCGGAGTACGAGGTGAGACGATTGGCTATGAGCTGCGCATGGGCGCCGCCCACTCGCACACAGTCGTCGATGGCCCCGGCGCCCTCCCAGCAGACGGATGCCTTGATGAGGGAAAGCCTGCGGTCGACCGCGACCCAAGGGGAAGCGGACACCTCCGCCGGGGGCGCGGGCGGCACAGCTCGGACATCTTCTCCACCGGGCAGTTCCCGGTCTCGGGCGGCGACGGTCTCGTTCGCCAGGACGGTAACCGCGTAGGCTGTCGCGAGGGCCTCCAGCAGCGCCTGCTGCTGATTGCGGTACTCCAGTACCAGAGCACCCGGGGCAAGCCGCCCTGACGTCCGCCGCTGCCCCGCGTACGTCAGGGAAACGGCCACAGCGGCCCGGGTGGCGGCGGCCACCATGGTGGCCGCCGAGCTCCACGCCCCGGGCGCGGTGTGCATCGACCGCACCAGCCGTTCCTGGCTGTCGCCCAGCGGGTCCACCAGTTCGCCGTCGGGCGCCAGCGACAAGTCCTCGGTCAGAACACTGGCGAACGGCAGTACCACCTGGTCGAACGCCACCAGTGAGTAGTCCAGCGGCGCACCCAGCACCTCAGGCAGCGCCGTCACGCGGACCCCGGGCTTGAGGCCCTCTCTGTCACGGAGCGGCACCAGGAATGGGAAGACTCCGTGATCTCTGCCCTCCGTGAGAACGCGTGCGTACACCACACCCGTTTTGGCGACGCCCGCCGCCGACACGGCCGCCATGAACTTCTGTGCGGAATCGTCGGGGGTGTTCAATCGGAAACAACGCTGCGACCGGTCCCAGACCGCCTCGGTGCGCAGCGCAGCATGACTGCTGCCGTGCCCCACCTCGGTGATCAGGATCAGGCCGACAGTCTCCAGACGGTCGAGCCGGCCCAACTCCTCCTCCACGAAGCTGCGGCCGGACCTGCGCAGCGGTGCGACCGCCCCGACAGCCATGCAATAGTGCACAAACATCGGGACCGCCAGCGCGGGGTCGGCCATCGCGGCCCACGCCTCGGCGGCGAACAGCCGCTGCGGCTGCGACAGCAGCGCACTGCCGGGTCCCAGTACGGCACCGGCCGAGCGCAGGTCCGCGTACACCTTGCGGTGCCGGACCGGACCGGTCGCGCGGCCGGCCTGGGTGTTCCGCTCCGCGAGCGAGGCGAATAACCGCGTCAACTCGTCGTGGAGCCCGGCGTCGTACCCGCCGAAGACGAAATCACGCAACGCGGAAACGTCTGAGGACACGTCATAGTCCCTTGTTCTGAGTCAAGTTGCCGGATTCGACCCAGTGTCTGCCGGGACTTTCGTGAGTGCCACCCGCCCATGGGGGTTAACCCGAGGAGGTGATGGCGCGCTCGTCCCCAGGAGGCGACCATGGAGGTCCCGTGACGGTGATGAGCACCGCACGGCAGCAGACGGCGCACCAGCCTGCGCGCGTCCTCGTGCTCCCGTCCGGCATCTGCTTCGCATGACACTAGGACAGGTCCATGGGTGAACACACATCAGATGCGGCACGTGATCCGGCACTTCCGCCGGTGCTGTGGGTCGTCGGGCCGGACTTCGCCGCCTCGCGCTCGCATGCGACGACCGTGACCGTCGAGCGACTGCTCAGCGGTCGGACCACTGCGGCGCGGGTACGGCCCGGCTTCGGCATCTCACCCCAGCAGTGGCAGGACCTCGCCACCTCGATCGCGCACTCGCCCCGCGCCGCCCTGCTCCACCTGGAGGGAGCACCGGAAGCGGGTGTCGACGCCGCCCGTGTGCTCAAACACGATCCCCGCAACGTACTCATCACCGACCCGCTGCGCGCAGACGGCCGAGATCATCAGACGTCAACCGGCACCATGGCCTTCGACGCCGGGCTTGCTGTTCCCGACGGCACCGAAATGATCCTGGACCACACCATCGGGCAACGTCACGTCCCGGGCATGCTGATCATCGAGGCGATGATTCAACTGGTCACCGCAGCCGTCCCGCGGTGCTTGCCCGCCGACGGGGCTGACGACTGGATCGGCGTCATGCACGGCTGCAGCTTCTCCTTCAGCCACTTCACCTTCCCCATCACCGCTCGTCTGCACGCCGCACTGCGGGTCACCGGCGGCGCCTCGACGCACCGCGTACCGATGACGGCCGAGGTGACGCTGTGCCAGGCCCACCGGGAGACGGCTGTCGGGCTCTTTGCGCTCAACGCGTTCTCCTCCGCCCGGATCTCCGAGATCGAGCGCTCGCAGGAAGCCGGAGCTCTTGACCGCGCGGCCGGCGTCGAGGGCGCCACCCCATGTCCGGGCCCGGCCCGGCAGCCAACCACAGCATCGGAACGGACGGCATCACCATGACGAACAGCTTCGACCTCACGGGCAGGGTCGCCCTGGTGACAGGAGCATCGCGTGGCATCGGACGGGCCGTGGCGCTCGGTCTCACCGCTGCAGGCGCCCGCACCGCCATCACCGCGCGGAGCGGCAGGGACCTTGCCGCACTCGCGCGGGAGATCACAGCGCTGGGCACACAGGCGCTGGTACTCGAGGCCGACATCACCTCCCCGGGCACACCGGAGCGGATCGTCGCCGAAACGGTCGCCTGGGGGGGCGGTCTCGACATCGTGGTCAACAACGCTGGAGCCATCGGCGCGGCCGGCCCCTTCCTCGCACTCACACAGGAGGACTGGCAGGAGACAGTCGATCTCAACTTTCATGCCACCGCGGCCGTCTGCAGGGCAGCGGGACCCGTCCTGTCCGCCCAGGGCAAGGGATCGGTCATCAACATGGCCTCCGTCGCCGGGATCAACGGTGTCCCGATGATTTCCCACTACGCCGTGTCCAAGGCAGCCATGATCTCCCTCACCCGGACCCTCGCCACCGAATGGGCCACCGATGGTGTACGGGTGAACGCCCTCGCGCCGGGTTGGATCACCACCGACCTCACCGAACCGTTCACGGTGGTGGAAGGACTCGCCGACACCCTCACCCACAGCGTGCCCGCCCGCCGCTGGGGCACTGTGGAGGACGTGACGGGCCCGGCGGTCTTCCTGGCCTGCGACGCCTCCCAGTTCATCACCGGTCAGGTGCTCGTCGTCGACGGCGGACTGTCCGCGTACGAAGGCGGCCCCGGCCTCGTCGACCTCGTTCCGGTCGGCCGGATCAGCCTGCGCTGAGAGGCATTGCACCGCCCCATGGGGAGCTTTCCGTGTCTCCGGCTTCGTCGGGTCGGGCGCGTTGAGGCACTTCGGTACAGTGCCTGGGTGCCGACTGTCTGGTAGGCACCTCCCGGGGGGGATGAACGAGACGAGGGTTATGCCGGAGCAAGCGAGTCCGCCTGCGATAACACCGAAGGAACCTCTGGCCGCGTCGGCCGAGGCGGCACGGCTGGCGGCGGTGCGCCGTTACGACATTCTCGACACCCCTCCGGACGGCGCCTACGACCGAGTCGCAGCGCTGGCGGCACGCCTGTTCGAGGTGCCGGTGGCAACGGTGACGATCGTGGACGAGGACCGGATCTGGTTCAAGGCCACACACGGCCTGGAAGGCGTCACCGAGATCGGCCGCGATCCGGGGCTGTGCGCCTCGGCGGTCCTGACCGATGACACCACGATCATCCCCGACACCCTGCTGGACCCGGTCGCCTGTTCCAACCCGCTGGTCGCCGGCCCGATGGGGGTGCGGTTCTACGCGGCCGCTCCGATCATCACCGCCGACGGGTACCGGCTGGGCACGGTCAACGTCCTCGACACCCGCCCCCGCGAGATCAGCGAGGAGGATTCGGCCACGCTCGCGGACCTGGCGGCGGTGGTGCGCGACCAGCTTGAGCTGCGGCTGTCCGCGTTGCACGTGGTGCGCGCCGAGCAGGAGCGCCGCAAGGTCGAGCAGGACAAGCGCCAGGCGGAGGAAGAGGCGCGGCAGCGCGCGGAGCGGGACAAGGCGGCCATCGCCGCGTTCGCCTCCACCCTGCAGCGCACTCTGGTGCCTCCCGCGCTGCCTGCGGTACCCGGGCTGGAGCTGGCCTGCCACTACAAGACCGCCTCCCCGCAGGAGGTGGGCGGCGACTTCTACGACGTCTTCCCCGTCGGTGGTGACCGGTGGGCGTTCTTCCTGGGCGATGTGTGCGGCAAGGGCGCCGAAGCTGCCTCGGTCACCTCACTGATCCGCTACACGCTGCGGGCCGCGGCTCTCGTCGACGCGGACCCGACGGCCGCGCTGAATGCCCTGAACACGGCGCTGCTGCTGGACGCGGCGGTGGGGACGCGCTTCTGCACCGCCATCTTCGGTCTGCTCGATCCCGCCCCGGACGGCGGTTTCACGGTCACGCTGGCCACCGGCGGCCATCCGCCCGCCTACCACCTGAGCCCCGCCGAGGAAGGCGGTGTACGAGTGGAGGCGGCCCGCGCCAAGGGCGGCATGCTGGTCGGCGCGATCGCCGAAGCCGCCTTCGCCTCACGCACCCTGCACCTGGCACCCGGCGAGGGACTGCTGCTCTACACCGACGGCCTGACCGAGGCACGCACCGCCGATGGCCACATGCTCGCCGACACGGGCCTGCTCGACTTCCTGGCCCACCGGCCGACGCCGGTCAGGGCCGGTTCCCTGATCGACGACACCGTCGCGCTCCTGGACACCCTCCCCGACACCGAACGCGACGACGTGGCACTGCTGGCCCTGTCGGTCCCCACGCTCGATGCCGCTCCCGCAGGTATCACCACCACCGCTCACAGCGCCGCCGCCCCGACCGCCGACGTCTCCGTCGGGCAGGAGAACCGACGCCCATGACCGACGCATTCCACATCGATGTCCCGCACACCGACGGCGCCCTCGCCGTGATCGCACTGTCCGGGGAATTCGACATCACCACCGTACCCGCCGTGCGGGCCCGCGCCCTGGAACTCATCGCGGCCGGACACCCGGACCTGGTCGCCGACCTGGCGGGCGTCACCTTCTGCGACTCCTCAGGGCTGGGTGCCCTCGTCGGCATCTGGCGCTGCGCCAAGGACGCCGACGGCTCGCTGACCCTGGCGGCCATCCCCGACCGGCTGAACCGCCTGCTCAGCGTCACCGGGATGGACACCTTCCTGCCCACCTTCCCCAGCGCCCACGCCGCGCTTGCCGCACGCCCGAGCAACCGCACCACCACCTGAAACCCCGCACTCGCCAGGGCGGCGCCACCATCTGGCTGGCACTGCACGGCCCGGCCTTCCCTCCCGCGGGGCACGGAGACGTGGCCAAGCGCGCGTCGCGACCAACGTACCGGTCGCGACGCGCGCTCATCCGCTCCGCCGGGCGCTGCACGTCGGGCCGCGGCGTACAGCACACCTGATGCCGCCTTTCCCCGCCGGGTTCGTACTGCGACGGTGCTTGTGGTGGCTGGTGGCCAGCTCGGTCGTTGGTGCGGCCGTGGGTGGGGACCTTGCTGATGTCAGGTTGTGGGCGGGCGAACTGGAAGCGCTGCGTGGGCCGTTCGTGCACCGCTTCAGCAGGTCGGAGCCGCGGGAGTCCGCATCGGCTCATAGGCGGGGCCCGATCGCTCCGCCGCAACGGAAGAACGGCTGGACGCTGGCGGAGGAGCCGACCACGCGGGCCCTCTTTCGAAAGTCCTGGCGTCGATGTCGGGGTCGGGTCAGGACCGGAGCCCGCATCCTGATCATGGGCGGCGACGGCAGCACCTTCCCGGTCGCCGGCCACCTCGTCGCCTCCGTCGGCCTTGCCCCAGCGACCCGGAGCTCAGGCAGCAACTGGTAGACCCCCGGCAGGACATGGCCCGCGGACCACAACTTCAGCCGCTTCGCCGTCGTGAGGAGCCCCAGCGCCTGGCGTGATCAGGGGTGCTTGACAAGCATAAGTGCGAGTGGTCTATTACTCACATGATGACTTAGTCAACCGCACCGTTCACGGCGGTGGTGGAACACTGCTCCGCCCTCGTCCACGACAGCTTCAACGACGGTGCGGCCGCGGCCCGTGTCCAGCTCGGCGGCGCCGTTCGCTGGGCCGCTCTCGCGCCGCTGGCCGCCTCGGACGTAGTGCTGTTCCTGCCGTGTCACTGAGCAGCGGACGGCACCAATCGCGGTGGCCGATTTTTCGATCTGAAGAGTGAGTGATTAACCACAGAGAAGGGAAAGACCGATGATTCACCACGGCATCCGCTTCACCGTCAAGCCAGGCGTCGCCCCCGAGCAGCTCAAGGAGGCCCTGGAGAGCTTGCGCAACCAGGGCCGGGTCATCCCGTCCGTGGAGTCTTTCGTCGTCGGCCGTGACTTCGGCGGCGAGTACGAGTGGGGAGCCACCTACGCCATCAAGGACATCGACGGCTACTGGGACTACCTCATCCACCCCGCCCACCTCCACACCGACCGGATCGGGCTGCCGCTCGTCGACAAGTTCGCCTCGTTCGACATCACCGACGACGCCGACCCGGAGATCGGCACGAAGATCGCCGACCTGCACCAGCGCCGCTACGACGAGATCCCCGACGTGGCCGACCTCGTCTCCGACCTCCCGGAGTACCTCGGCAGCGCCGCCCCCGGCCCGCACGGCGCCTGACCGCCACCCACCCCGACCACCGGAAGGAGCCCGCACTCCGCGGGCGCCTTCCCCCGGCACCGATCAGTGCACGGGTGCGGGGCACCTCATCCGGTGCCCGGGAGAGGCAGTCCAGCGCCACGTCGTAGGCAGCCTGCTTCGAACGGCACGCCGTCGCGGCTGACGATGCCGCGCTTCGACGGGGCCGGCCTCCCGCGAGACCGGGCGCGCGCGGCCGTCGATCAGCTCGTACGGCCTGCCCATCTCTACGCCGTTAGGGTCGTCGTATGGCGCCTTCCAGAGCTAGCGTAGATGTAATCATGACCGTGGACGACGACCCCGGGGTGTCCCGGGCCGTCGCCCGCGACCTGCGACGGCGCTACGGCGCCGCGTACCGGATCGTGCGCGCGGAATCCGGCGAGTCCGCGCTCCAGGCGCTGCGCGAACTGAAGCTGCGCGGCGACCAAGTGGCGGTGATCCTCGCCGACTACCGGATGCCCCGGATGAACGGCATCGAGTTCCTCGAACAGGCCATGGACGTCTACCCGGGCGCCCGCCGGGTGCTGCTGACCGCGTACGCGGACACCGACGCGGCCATCGACGCGATCAATGTGGTCGACCTCGACCACTACCTGCTCAAGCCGTGGGACCCGCCGGAGGAGAAGCTCTACCCGGTCCTGGACGACCTGCTGGCGGCGTGGCGGGCCGGCGACCACAGGCCGGTGCCCAGCACCAAGGTGGTCGGGCACCGCTTCTCGGCGCGCTCCTCGTGGGTACGGGAGTTCCTCGCCCGCAACCAGGTGCCCTACCGCTGGTACTCGTCCGACGAACCGGAGGGCGGGCGGCTGCTGGCCGCCGCCGGGCAGGACGGGCAACGGCTGCCGGTGGTGATCACCGCCGACGGGACGCCGCTGGTCGAGCCCGAGGCCCCCGACCTGGCAGCGCACGTCGGCCTGGCGACGACCCCGGCGGCCGACTTCTACGACCTGGTGGTGATCGGCGGCGGCCCGGCCGGGCTGGGCGCGGCCGTGTACGGGGCGTCGGAGGGGCTGCGGACGGTCCTGGTGGAGCGGTCGGCGACCGGCGGGCAGGCCGGGCAGAGCAGCCGGATCGAGAACTACCTCGGCTTCCCCGACGGCGTGTCCGGCGCCCAGCTCACCGACCGGGCCCGGCGGCAGGCGGCGAAGTTCGGCGCCGAGATCCTCACCGCGCGGGAGGTGACCGGCCTGGAGGTCAACGGGGCGGCGCGCACGGTCCGTTTCTCCGACGGTTCGGCGATCGCCGCGCACAGCGTGCTGCTGGCGACCGGCGTGTCCTACCGGCAGCTCGACGCGCCCGGCTGCGGGGACCTCACCGGCTGCGGCGTGTTCTACGGCTCCGCGCTCACCGAGGCGGCGTCCTGCCAGGGCCACGACGTGTACATCGTGGGCGGCGCCAACTCCGCCGGACAGGCGGCGATGTACCTGGCGCGGGGCGCGAAGACGGTGACGCTGCTGGTACGCGGAGCGTCGCTGGCCGCGTCGATGTCGCACTACCTGATCCAGCAGATCGAGGACACCCCCAACATCGTGGTGCGCTGCGGCACCGTCGTGGAGGCCGCGCACGGCGACGGCCGCCTGGAGCAGCTCACCCTGCGCGACATCGGGAGCGGGCACAGCGAACTGGTCGACGCCCAGTGGCTGTTCGTGTTCATCGGCGCGGCCCCGCTGACCGACTGGCTGGACGGCACGGTGGCGCGGGACGAGCGCGGGTTCATCCTGGCCGGGCCCGACCTGACGACCGACGGGCGGCCGCCGGCGGGCTGGGACCTCGACCGGCCGCCGTACCACCTGGAGACCAGCGTCCCGGGCGTGTTCGTGGCGGGCGACGCCCGCGCGGAGTCCGCCAAGCGGGTCGCGTCCGCCGTAGGAGAGGGTGCCATGGCCGTCATGCTCGTCCACCGGTATCTGGAGCAGTCGTGAGCGGCCGTCCGATGCCGTGCAGCCCCGGCGAGATCGGGGCGCTGTTCCTGTTCGAGAAGCTCAGCACGGAGCAGTTGGGACGGCTGTGCGCCGAGGGGCGGGTGGAGCTGTTCGAGCCCGGCCCGGTCTACACCGAGGGCGAGCCCGCCACCTGCTTCTACGTGATGCTGGACGGCACGGTCGTGCTCTCCCGCCGGGTCGGCGGGGACGACGTCGAGGTCAACCGCACCTCGCAGCGCGGGGTGTACGCGGGGGCGATGCAGGCGTACCTCGGGGAGCGGGTGCCGCAGCGGTACAACAACTCGATGCGGGTGACCGAGCCGACGCGGTTCTTCGTACTGCCCGCGGACACCTTCGCCGGCATCATGCAGGAGTGGTTCCCGATGGCGGTGCACCTGCTGGAGGGGCTGTTCTTCGGGTCGAAGAACACCCAGCGGGCCGTCGGGCAGCGGGAGCGGCTGCTGGCCCTCGGCTCGCTCAGCGCCGGGCTGACGCACGAGCTGAACAACCCGGCCGCCGCCGCCGTCCGGGCCACCGCGAGCCTGCGGGAGCGGGTGGCGAAGATGCGGCACAAGCTCGCCGTGATCGCCGAGGGGCCGTTCTCCCGGGACGCGCTGGCCGGGCTGATCGAGATACAGGAGCGCACGGCCGAACGGGTCGCCAAGGCGCCCTCGCTCAGCCCGCTCCAGGCCGCCGACCGCGAGGACGCGCTCGCCGACTGGCTGGCGGACCACGGCATCGAGCAGGGCTGGCAGCTCGCCCCGACCTTCGTGCAGGCGGGCCTGGACACCGAGTGGCTGGACCAGGTCGCGGCGGCGGTGGACGAGGAGATCCTGCCCGGCGCGGTCGGCTGGCTCAACTACACGGTCGAGACCGAGCTGCTGATGGACGAGATCGCCGACTCCACCGCCCGCGTCTCGCACCTGGTGAACGCCGCCAAGCAGTACTCCCAGCTCGACCGCGCGCCCTACCGGCTCGCCGACGTCCACGAACTCCTCGACAGCACCCTGCTGATGCTGTCCGGGAAGATCGGCCCCCGGATCAAGGTCGTCAAGGAGTACGACCGCACGCTCCCGGGCGTCCCGGCGTACCCGGCGGAGCTGAACCAGGTGTGGACCAACCTGATCGACAACGCGGTCGCGGCGGTGAACGCGGCCGGCGGGGAGGGGACGCTGACCGTGCGGACCGCCCGGGACCACGACCGGCTGCTGGTGGAGTTCCGCGACACCGGCACCGGGGTGCCGCCGGAGATCCGGGACCGTATCTTCGACCCGTTCTTCACCACCAAGCCGGTGGGCGAGGGCACCGGGCTCGGCTTGGACATCTCCTGGCGGATCGTGGTCCACAAGCACCACGGCACGCTCCGGGTGGAATCCGAGCCCGGCGACACCCGCTTCCAGGTCCTGCTGCCGCTCACCGCGGCGGCCCCCGACACCGAACCGACCGAGGAGTCCGCATGACCGACGACACCGGAATCGACCCCGCCGTCCCGCCGAGCGGCGCGGGCTGCGCCGAGTGCGAGGCGGGCGGCGGCTGGTGGTTCCATCTGCGGCGCTGCGCGGCCTGCGGGCACGTGGGCTGCTGCGACAGCTCGCCCGGCCGGCACGCCACCGGGCACTACCGGGCCACCGGGCACCCCGTGGTGCAGAGTTACGAACCCGGCGAGGACTGGTTCTGGGACTACGCGACGGACACGCTCCGCGAGTCGGGCCCCGGCCTGGCCCCGCCCGCCAGCCACCCCGCGGACCAGCCGGCGCCCGGACCGGCCGGGCGGGTACCGGCGGACTGGGCGCGCTCGCTGCACCGCTGACGGGCCGTTGTCCCCGGGGGACTGTCGGTGCCCCGTGCCAGGATGGGGGCGTGTCGCAGACCTCGTTCGCCGCTCCGCTCGTCGGCCGGGAAGCCGAACTCGCCCGGCTCACCGGCGTGCTCGCCCCCGCCCGCGCCGGGGCGGCCCGCGCCGTGCTGATCGCCGGGGACGCCGGGGTCGGCAAGACCCGGCTGCTGGACGAGGCCGCGGCCCGCGCCGCCGGGGCGGGCCGGACGGTGCTGACCGGGCACTGCGTCGACCTCGGCGACGTGGGCCTGCCGTACCTGCCGTTCACCGAGATCCTCGGCGTGCTCGCCGCGGACGAGCGGTTCGCTCCCCTCCTCGCCGCCCATCCGGCGGCCGACAGGCTGCTGGGCGCCGGGCCGGACGCGGCCCGGGACCCCGACGGCCGGCTGCGGCTGTTCGAGGGCGTCGCCAGGCTGCTCACCGAGCTGGCCGGGGCCGCGCCGCTGCTGCTGGTCCTGGAGGACCTGCACTGGGCCGACCAGTCCTCCCGGGACCTGCTGCGCTTCCTGCTCGGCCGGGGCGTGCTCCAGCGCTCCGGGGACCGGCTCGCGGTGTTCGCCTCCTACCGCGCCGACGACCTGCACCGCCGCCACCCCCTGCGGCCCCTGCTGGCCGAGCTGGTCCGACTGCCCGGCGTGGAGCGGCTGGAGCTGCGGCCGCTGCCCGACGCCGACGTGGCCCGGCTGGTGCGCACCCTGCCGGACCGCCCGCTGCCGGAGGCCACGGTCCGCCGGATCGTCGAGCGCGCCGAGGGCAACGCCTTCTACGCGGAGGAACTGGTCGCCGCCACCGGCCCCGGCGACGACGGCGTGCCCAGCGCGCTGGCCGACGTCCTGCTGATCCGGTTCGAGCAGCTCACCGACACCGCCCAGCAGGTGCTGCGGACCGCCGCCGTCGCCGGGCGGCGCGTCGGTCACGACCTGCTCCGGGACGCCGTCGGGCTGCCCGAGGAGGAGCTGGAGGCCGCGCTGCGCGAGGCCGTGGGCCGGCAACTCCTGGTCGCTGGCGACGGCGACACGTACGCCTTCCGGCACGCGCTGGCCCGGGAGGCGGTCTACGCCGATCTCCTCCCCGGGGAACGGGTCCGGCTGCACGGCGCGTTCGCCCGGTTGCTGGCCGCCCGCGACCACCGTCCGGAGAGCGCCGCCGAACGCGCCCACCACCACCGGGAGAGCCACGACCTCGCCGCGGCCCTCGCCGCCTCCCTGGAGGCCGCCGACCACGCCGAGCGGGTCGGCGCGCCCGCCGAGGAGCTGCGCCACCTGGAGACCGCGCTCGACCTGTGGTCGGCGGTGGACCCGGACCGGCGGCCGAGGGGCACCGCGCTGGTGCCGCTCACCCTGCGCGCCTCCGCCGCCGCGGCCCACGCCGGGCAACTGCACCGCGCGGTCTCCCTCACCCGGTCCGCGCTGGCCGGCCTCGACCGGGACGCCGACCTGGAGCTGGCCGCCCGGGTGCGGTTCACCCTCGCGGGGAACCTGCTGGACGTCGACAGCCTGACCGCCGCCTTCGCCCACAGCAGCGAGGCGCTCGCCCTGATCTCCGCCGACCCGCCGTCGGCGACCTGGGTGTGGGCGGCGGCCACCCATGTGCTGGCCGCCCGGCAGGTCGGCCGGAACGGCGTCGCCCTGGAGGTGGCCCACCGGGCTCTCGCCGCCGCCGAGGCGCTGGGCATCGACGACGCCCGCGCCGACCTGCTGATATCCCTGGCCGGCATGGACGGCGGCGGCCGGCGCTCCCGGCTCGGGCAGCAGCGGCTGAAGCTGGCCCGGGACCTGGCGCGGCGGTCCTGCAACACCCCAGTGGAGCTGCGCGCCCTGTACAACCTGGCCAGCGGCTCGTTCGAGGCGGGCGACCTGCGGACCTGCCTGGACTGGGTGACGGAGGGCCTCGACCGGGCCGGCCGCTCCGGGCTGCTGCAGGCGCCGTACGCGGGCGAGCTGCGCTACCTCCAGCGGCTGGCGCGGTACACGCTCGGCCACTGGGACGACTTCGGGCCGAGCGAGCCGGACGAGGGCCCCGGCACCCGGCTGTTCGTCGCGACCGGGCCCCTGCTGTACGCGGCGCTGGCCCGTGGCGACCTCAGCGCCGTCGACCGCGCCGAGGCGATGCTCCAGGGCCCGTTCGACTGGCTGGGCACCCTGGTCGCGGGCGTGGTGCTGACCGACGCCGCCGCGCTGCGCGGCGACCCGGAGGAGGCGGTGCGCCGGATGCGGTCGACCGTCGAGGCGCTCACCGACGACGCGGGCACCCCGCCCGACGTCACGGTCCGGCTCGCCGCCCTCGCGCTGGCCGCCGTCGCCGACGCGGCCGTGGAGGCGCGCCGGAGCGGCGCCGCGGCCGGGGCCCGGCGCTGGGCGGACACCGCGACCGAACTGGTGCGCCGGGCGCGGGAGTCGGCCGTCCGGGGCCGGAGCGCGGTACCGCAGGGACCGGAGGGGCAGGCGTGGCTGGCGCGGGCCGAGGCCGAGTGGACCCGGGCGGTGTCCGGGCCCGACCCGGCGGTCTGGGAGAAGGCGGTCGCCGCGTTCGCCTACGGGGACGTCTACGAGCGGGCGCGGTGCCGGCTGCGACTGGCCGAGGCCCTGCTCGGCGCCGGCCGGCGCGCCGAGGCGGCGGCCGAGGCGGCGGCCGTGCGGCGCGACGCCGAGCAACTGGGCGCGGTGCCGCTGCGCGAGCGAGTGGACGCGCTGGTGCGCCGCGGCCGGCTCGCCGACGCGCCGGCCGCCGGGGAGCGTGCCTCGGCGCTGACGCCCCGGGAGCGGGACGTCCTGAAGCTGCTGGCACTCGGGCGCAGCAACCGGCAGATCGGCGCGGAGCTGTTCATCAGCGCCAAGACGGCCAGCGTCCATGTCTCCAACATCCTCGCCAAGCTGGACGCGGCCAGCCGCACGGAGGCGGCGGCCATCGCGCACCGCGACGGGCTGCTGGTGCCGGAACCGCGCACGGCGGAGGGGACGTCCACGACGTAGGCGGTGCGCCGCAGGGGGCCTGCTTCGTCGGGGCGGTCGCGGTTCGGGGTGACGGATCGCGCGGTTCCCCGCGCTCCCGTCCGGGGCGCGCGTGCGGGCGTGCGCCGAGGCGGGGCGCCGGGGCGGGGAACCCCGTCGTGCCGCCGGGCGTTGTGCAGTCAGCCCCAGCGGTGCGGGACCACGACGACAGGGCGGCAGGATGAGCGAGTTGGTTCCCGGCGGCAATGTGCCGCTGCCCGGCGGTCCCGTGGGCGTGCGGGTGGCGGGTGCCTTCGATCTGTCCGCGCTGATCACCGACGACGGGGGCAAGGTGGCCGGCGACGGCGACTTCGTCTTCTACAACCAGCCGGACGCCCCCGGGGCCCGCCTGCGGGACGGCGTCCTCACCGTCGACCCGGCGCGGCTGCGCACCGGCACCACCCGGGTCACCGTCGCCGTCAGCCCCGCCGAGCCCGGCACCGCGCTGAGCGACCTGCCCCCGCCCGCCCTGCGGGTCACGGACGCGGCCGGCCGCGTCCTCGCCCGGTTCACTCCCCCGCGTCCGGGGCGCGAGACGGTGCTGCTGCTCGCGGAGTTCTACCGGCGCGGCGACCGGTGGAAGCTGCGCGCCCTCGGCCAGGGTTACGCGGACGGCCTGGCCGGCCTGGCCCGCGACTTCGGCGTGGAGGTCGACGACGACCTCCCGACGACCACCCCCGGGACCGCTCCGAACCCACCCGGCGTGCCTCCGCGCCCGCCCGGCCTCCCCTCGAACCCGACCGGCGTACCGCCGCGCCCGCCCGGCCTGCCCTCGAACCCGTCCGGCGTACCTCCGCGCCCGCCCGGCCTCCCCTCGAACCCGGCCGACACCCCGTCGAGCCCGCCCGGTGTCCCCGACCCCGGCGCCTTCCTCGACGTGGTCAACTCCGCGCGGGCCGACGCCGGTTCCCCGCCCGTGCGGTTCGACCCGCGGCTCACCGCCGCCGCCCGGGACCACGCCGCCGCGATGGCCGGGGCCGGCGCGCTGAGCGTGCAGACCAGGGACGGGGTTTCCGTCTACCAGCGGATCATCGCCGCCGGATACCCCTACCTCACCGTCGGCGAACACCTGGTCTCCGGGCCGTGCACGGCACGCGAGTTGGCGGCGTACTGCCTGGAGACGGACGGCGCCCGGCGCACCCTGTGCGACGCCTCGTACGTCCATGTCGGGCTGGCCCGCAGCACCGGCGCGCCGGCGGGCGGCGGCTACTGGACGGCGCTGTGGGCCGGTCCGTTCACCCCGGACGGCCTGGCCCGCACGGTCGCGGAGGTCGTCGGCCTCACCAACCGGCGGCGGACCGGCGCGGGGCTGCCGCCGCTGGCCGCCGATCCCCGGCTCACCGCCGCCGCCCAGGCGCACAGCGCCGACATGGTGGCCCGCGACTTCTACGCGCACACCGACCCCGACGGCGGCCGGCCCTGGGACCGGACGAGCGCCGCCGGCGCCCCGCACCGCACGGTCGGCGAGAACATCGCCTGCGGCCAGCGCTCCCCGGCCGACGTCGTGGAGGGCTGGATGAACAGTCCGGGGCACCGCGCCAACATCCTCAAGCCCGACTTCACCCACATCGGCGTCGGTCTGGCCGGCGGCGGCCGCGCCGGCACGTACTGGACGCAGGTCTTCGGTGGTTGACCCACCGCGCACGCGATCTTGGCGGAACGACGGGGTCCGGGGAAGGATGCCCTCATGAAGGGTGACCTCTTTTCCCACGAGCACATGGTGCAGCCCGCGCGGGCGCCGGGCATGACCGTCGAGAACTCCAAGTGCATCCGCTACGCCGTCGACGGCGAGATGCTGGCCCGGCAGGGCGCCATGGTCGCCTACCGCGGCAACCTCCAGTTCGAGCGCAAGGGCCAGGGCGTGGGCGGCATGCTCAAGCGCGCGGTCACCGGCGAGGGGCTGCCCCTGATGGCGGTGCGCGGACAGGGCGAGGCGTGGTTCGCGCACGAGGCGCAGAGCGTCTTCGTCGTCCAGGTCGACCCGGGCGACGAGTTCACCGTCAACGGGCGCAACGTGCTCTGCTTCGACGCCTCGCTGTCGTACCGCATCGCCACCGTCAAGGGCGCCGGCATCAGCGGCGGCGGCCTGTTCAACAGCGTCTTCACCGGCCAGGGCAGCCTGGGCCTGGTCTGCGAGGGCACCCCGCTGGTCATCCCGGTGTCCCCGCAGTACCCGGTGTACGTCGACACCGACGCGATCGTCGGCTGGACCGCCGGGCTGGACACCTCCCTGCACCGCTCGCAGTCCATCGGCTCGATGCTGCGCGGCGGTTCCGGGGAGGCCGTGCAGCTCATGCTCCAGGGGCAGGGATACGTGGTGGTGCGGCCGAGCGAGGCCACGCCGCAGAAGACACAGCAGCACTGAGAGGCCACGCTCTTGATCGGGATCACGGAGATCGAAGCCGCCGCCGAGCGCATCGCCGGCCATGTCGTGCGCACCCCCACGGTGCCCAGCCCCGGGCTGTCGGCACTGCTCGGGGTGCCGGTGACGGCGAAACTGGAACTGCTGCAGCGCACCGGCTCGTTCAAGGCGCGCGGCGCGGTCGCCAAGCTGCTGTCGCTGAGCGAGGCCGAGCGGGCCGCCGGGGTGGTCGCGGTCAGCGGCGGCAACCACGGGATCGCCCTGGCGGTCATGGCCGCCGCCCTCGATGTGAAGGCCACGGTGGTGATGCCGCAGGCGGCGCCCGCCCGTTCGGTGCGGATCGCCGAGGACGCCGGGGCGTCGGTGCGGCTGACCGACGACATGGACAGCGCGTTCGCGCTCGCCGCCCGGCTCGGGGAGGAGGGGCTGACGCCCGTGCACCCCTTCGACGACCCGGTGGTCATCGCCGCCCAGGGCACCGTGGGACGGGAGTTCGCCGCCGACGCGGGCGAACTCACCGACGTGCTGGTGAGCATCGGGGGCGGCGGGTTGATCGCCGGGGTGGCGGCGGCGCTGCGGGCGCTGCGGCCGGAGGTACGGGTCTGGGGCGTGGAGACCGAGGGCGCCGAGTCGATGTCGCGGGCGCTGGCGGCGGGCGGGCCGGTGCCGGTGGAGGTGTCGTCGATCGTCACCACGCTCACCGCCCCGACCGTCTCGGCGCTGACGTACGAGCATGCGGCGGCGCTGGTCACCGAGGTGCTGGTGGTGCCGGACCGGGAGGCCGTCCGGGGGTCGCTGGAGCTGGCCGAGCACGCGAAGGTGTGGACCGAGCCGGCCGCGGGCTGCCTGCTCCCCGCCGCCCGGCGGGTGGCCGAGCGGGTGGGCCCCGGGGCCCGGCTCGGCCTGGTGGTCTGCGGGGGCAACGCGTCGGCCGCGGACGTGGCGGCCTGGACGGCCCGGTTCGGACTGGGCTGACGGCCGTACGCCGCGTACGGGCCGTACGGGGGCGTACAGGGCCGTACCGGGGGGCGGCGGGCGGGGCCGCTGCCCCGCCGGAGCGCACTCCCCCGGTGTGCGCCCGCTCGCGGGAGGGCCGCGCCCTGCCGTTGGGCCGTTTTCCCCCGGTCAGGGCGGGGACCCGTCCGTTATGGTGCGAATCGGATACACGATGATGACCGAGCAGGCCGGCCCCCGTGAACTGGTCGGCCATGTGGTGCGGGCCGAGGAGGTCGGCTTCGACTTCTCGGTGACCTCCGACCACTACTTCCCGTGGCTGCGCGAGCAGGGCCACTCCCCGTACGCGTGGAGCGTGCTGGGCGCGGCGGCCCAGGCGACGTCACGCATCCCGCTGATGACGTACGTGACGTGCCCGACGTTCCGGTACCACCCGGCGGTGGTGGCGCAGAAGGCGGCGACCATGCAGTTGCTGTCCGAGGGCCGGTTCCGGCTGGGGCTGGGTTCGGGCGAGAACCTCAACGAGCACGTGGTGGGCGGCGGCTGGCCGTCCGTGGACGTGCGGCACGAGATGTTCCGGGAGGCCGTGGAGATCATCCGGGCGCTGTTCGACGGCGGTCACGTCACTCACCACGGCACCCACTTCGACGTGGAGTCGGCCCGTCTGTGGGACCTGCCGGACAGCCCGCCGCCCATCGGGATCGCCGTCTCCGGCGAGCGGTCCGCGAAGCTCGCGGGCGAACTGGGCGACCTGGTGATCGCCACCGAGCCGAAGCCGGGGCTGCTGGAGTCCTTCGACCGGCACGGCGGCAGCGGCAAGCCCCGCGTCGGACAGCTCCCGGTCTCGTACGACCCGGACCGCGAGACGGCGATCGAGCGGGCCCACGCCCAGTTCCGCTGGTTCGGCAGCGGCTGGAAGGTCAACTCCGAGCTGCCGCACCCGGACTCGTTCGCGGCGGCCACCCAGTTCGTCACGCCGGACGACGTGGCCGGGGCGATCCCGTGCGGCGACGACCCGCAGGCGTTCGTCGAGGCGGTGCGGCCGTACGCGGAGGCCGGATTCACCGAGGTCGCCCTGGTGCAGATCGGCGGCGACTCCCAGCACGCCTTCCTGGACTGGTCCGAGAAGACCCTGCTGCCGGCGCTGCGCGAGGCGCTGGGCGGCTCCTGACGCCGGGCCCGCTCGATAACGTTCCGGGAATGTCACCCGGCCGACGGAGCATCCTCCGGGAGGTCGGGGTACTCGGAGAAGGCTACGCAGGTTCGTCGTCCCGGAGGCCTTCACGTGAACTCGCTCGTGCACAAGACGCTTGTCGTACAGCTCCAGGCGGGCGACACGGACCGCTGTTCCGTCCTCGCCCACCTGGGGTACGACGCCGCGGACCCGTTCGCGCTCGGCATCGTCTTCAGCCACGACGGGCGGGTCCTGGCGCGCTGGACGCTGGACCGGGAGATGGTGGCCGAGGGTCTGCTGCGCCCGGTCGGCGTCGGCGACGTGCGGCTGCGCCCGGTGTCCCGGGGCGTCTGGGACGAGCTGCGCATGGAGTTTTTGGGCGACCCCCGGGCCGACGGCGACCGCCACCGCGCGGTGGTGTACGCGTGGGCCCCGGCGGTCGCCGCCTTCCTGCGCGACACCCACCAGGTGGTCCCGCCCGGCCAGGAGAAGGCCGGCGTCGACGACTTCCTCGCGGAGGTCATCGCCGGCGCCGAGTGAGGCCCCTCTACCGGGAGGTGTACCGGTGGCGCGTCCACAGGGGCAGCGCGAACCAGCACAGCAGGTACCAGCCGACGACACCCGCGACCAGCCAGGGCACGAACCCGTCGTGGGTGGCGACCCGCAGGATCAGCAGCAGCGAGGCGGTGGTGGTGGCGAGCAGCAGCACCAGTCCGAGCACGGTGAGCCGCGACGCCCACCGCACCGCCTGCGGTTTGACGCGCCGCCCGGATACCAGGCGGTGCAGGGAGACCGGGCCTATCAGCGCGCCGGTCGCGCAGGCCCCGAGGACCACCGTGACCAGGTAGATCCGCTGGTCGGTGTCGGACAGTTGCTCGTACTTCGGCTGGAAGACCACGGTCAGCAGGAAGCCGAAAAGGATCTGTACGCCCATCTGGGCGACGCGGACCTCCTGGATCAGCTCCGTCCACATCCGGTCGGCGCGCTCCTCCTCGGTCTCGTTGCGCCCCCGGCGCCTGACCGTCGTCTCCTGCGTGCCGCTGTCCGCCACCGTGTCCTCCTGGTTGCCGTGGCCTCACCTTGGCCTTTCCTGTTGCCCGGGTTCCCAGGAGTCAGGCGCTGTGACGGGTGAGGCGTTGTTTGGACCACCGGCGGAGGGTTACACGGACCGCGGTTTCGACACAGATTTCGAGGAGGTCGTGAGGAATGTCCGACACCCAGCTCACCGTGACACTCGACGGTGGCGGCATCGAGGACGCGCGGGCCGTGGTGCGCGCGCTCCAGGACGTGTTCGGCGAGCCGGACGAGGTGCCGGGCGACGAGCGGGCCACCATCCGTACGGCCACCTTCAGCTCCGCGACCGGCCCGGAGCCGTCCGGCACGGCCCGCGGCGGGCAACTGTCCGCGCCGGTGACCGTCACGGTGCAGGGCAGCCCGCAGGCGGTGGCGGCGGCGAGCGAGACGCTCACCCATGCCTTCTCCACCCGTGACGAGGGCGCCGCCTCCGGCGACCAGGAGCAGGAACGGCAACTGCTCCTGGTGCCGTGACCAGCGGGTTCCCCGTTACCAGCGGCCCTCGACCTGGTCCTTGATCCGCCGGTCGTACAGATCGGCGACGGCCGCGAGGGTCGCGTCGGACAGTTCGGGCAGCTCGGCGGCCTCGGCGTTGGCGCGGGCCTGCTCGGGCGAGCGGGCTCCGGGGATGACCGTGGTGACGCCGGGCTGCTGGACGATCCAGCGCAGCGCCAACTGGGCCGGGGTGTATCCCTCGGGGGCGAGCGCCGCGAACTCGGCGGCGGCCTCGACGCCCGTGGCGAAGTCGACACCGGAGAAGGTCTCGCCCTGGTCGAACGCCTCGCCGTGCCGGTTGAAGGTGCGGTGGTCGTTGGCGGCGAAGACGGTGTCGCGGGTGTACTTGCCGGAGAGCAGGCCGGAGGCGAGCGGGACCCGGGCGATGATGCCGACGCCCGCCTCCCGGGCGGCGGGGAGGACCTCGCGCAGCGGCTTCATCCGGAACGGGTTGAGGATGATCTGCACGCTGGCCACGCCCGGCCGGGCGATCGCGGTGAGCGCCTCGGCGCAGGTCTCGACGCTGACGCCGTACGCCTTGATCCGCTCCTCGGCCACCAGGGTGTCCAGGGCGTCGAAGACCTCGTCCGTGGAGTAGACGGGGGTGGGCGGGCAGTGGAGCTGGACCAGGTCGATGACGTCGACGCCGAGGTTGCGCCGGGAGCGGTCGTTCCAGGCTCGGAAGTTGTCCAGGACGTAGTTCTCCGGGAGCTGGTCGACCCGGCGGCCCATCTTGGTGGCGACCATGACGTGCAGGTCGGGCCGGCCGCGCAGGAACGTGGCGATGGTCTCCTCGCTGCGGCCGTCGCCGTAGACGTCGGCGGTGTCGAAGAAGGTGACCCCGGCCTCGGCGGCCGCCTCCAGTACGGCCAGGGCCGCCTTGTCGTCGATGTCTCCCCAGTCGGCGCCGAGCTGCCATGTGCCCAGGCCGATCACGGAGGCGTGCCGGCCGGACCTGTCGAATGCGCGTTCTTCCATGGCCTCAGTCTGTCATCCGCCGGGCCCCTCAGGCGCGGGCGGCCAGCTCCCTGGCCTGCAGGGCGCGGGCCAGGCGCGGGCCCAGCCTGCGTTTGAGGCGGCGCAGCGGCTCCAGATGCCCGGCGGCCCGGTCGAGGCGGTAGTACAGGTCCGGCGGGAGGTACGGCAGCAGGGGCGAGTGGCGCTGCCCGAGCAGGGCGAACATCCGCTCGGGCGGCAGGGCGAGGTAGCGCGGCAGGTCCTCGTACCAGCGGGCGCTGTAGCGGGCCGCGCTCTGGACCGGCAGCAGGGCCGCCTTGCGCCGGTGTTCGTAGCGGGCGAGGGCGTCCGGCAGGGCGGCGGGTTCGCGCAGGGCGTCGGCCAGGGTCATGGCGTCCTCCAGCGCGAGGGTGGTGCCGGCGCCGATGGAGTAGTGCGTGGTGTGGGCGGCGTCGCCGAGCAGCACCAGGTTGCCGCGGGACCAGGTGCGGTTGGTCAGGGTGCGGAAGGCGGTCCAGGAAGCGCCGCCCTCGGCCGCGGGGCGCCCGGTGAGCCCGTGGCCGTCGAGCAGGTCGGCGAAGTATTCCTCCAGCAGGGCGAGTTGCCGGTCCGGGGCGGTCCGGTCCAGGCCGAGTCCGGTCCAGGTCCCGGGTGCGCACTCCACGACGACGGTGCTGCCCCGGGGGCCGAATCCGTAGCCGTAGGCCCAGATCCAGCCGTGCGCGGTCTCCACGAAGGCGAAAGTGAAGGCGTCGAAGACCTTGGTGGTGCCGAGCCACACATAGCGGTTGCGGCCGGTCCGGACCTCGGTGCCGAAGTGGCCGGCGTGCCGGGCGCGCAGCGCGCTGCCGGCGCCGTCGGCGGCGACGACGAGATCGGCGTCGGGCAACCGCGCGCCGCCGGCCTCGCTCGCGTACTCCAGGCGGACGCCGAGCGTGCGGGCCCGGTCGGCGAGGATCTCCAGCAGCTTGTGCCGGCCGATGCCGAAGCCCTCGTCGCCGCGGTGACGGACCGTCAGGTCCCGTACCCGGGCGACACCGTCCCGCCAGCGCACGGAGGCGTCCTCGACGGCGCGGGCGGATTCGGGGTCGTGGGCGCGCAGCCGGTCGAGCAGCGGGCGCCAGTACGTGACGCCCCAACCGTAGGTCGAGCCCTCGGGGTTGCGTTCGCGGACGGTGATGGCATGGGCGGGGTCCTGCCGTTTGAGCAGGATCGCGAGGTAGAGACCGGCGGGCCCGCCACCGACGCAGACGACCTTCACACACTCTCCTGTACATGGGCAAAGCGGTCATAGGTCCTGCGCAGATTAGCAGCAAGAACACCGAATTCAGGGCTGATTCACCCCGGCGGCCATGGGTACTCGCGTCCTCTCAGCCGAGAAAGACACGAACCGAAGGAGGCAGTACCTCATGTCGAAGGTCGAGGAGTCCGTCGAGGTCGGCGTCCCCGTCCACACCGCGTACAACCAGTGGACCCAGTTCGAGTCGTTCCCCGAGTTCATGAGCGGCGTCGAGCGGATCGAGCAGCGCACCGACACGCTCACCCACTGGGTGACGAAGGTGGACGGTGTGCGCCGCGAGTTCGACGCGGAGATCACGGAGCAGATCCCGGACGAGCGGGTCGCCTGGACCACGGTCGGCGGTGAGGCCAAGCAGGCGGGTGTCGTCACCTTCCACCGCCTGGACGACGAGCACACCAAGGTGATGCTCCAGATGGACTTCCACCCGGACACCCTCGCCGAGAAGGCGGGTGACAAGCTCGGGGTCGTGCAGCGTCAGACCAAGGGCGACCTGAAGCGCTTCAAGGAGTTCATCGAGCAGCGCGGCCGCGAGACCGGTAGCTGGCGCGGGGCCGTCTGACCCGCCCCCCCTCCCCCGGGCCCCCGGCCTCCGGCTATCCGGCCTCGGCCGTACGGCACTCCGGATGGCCCCAGCCCTGGGCGTTCTTGGCGATGGACTCGCCGGCCGCGTAGGCGCGGCCGCACAGACAGCGCCCGGGGAACTTGGCCTTGATCGTCCGCGCCGAGCCGCCGCCGCCCTTCCGGGCGGCGGCGGTCTTGTGCCGCGGTGCCCTGGCCTTCGGGGTGTCCGGCGCGGGCGGCGGCTCCGGGGAGCCGAGGCCGCTGCCCGCCGGTTCCTGGGCGGTGGCCGCCTGGCTGGCGGCCCGGTCCGCGAAGTCGTTGAGCCGGTCGCCGCCGACCTGGTGGGCGGGTACGTAGCGGAACTCCACCGAGCGGCCGTCGAGCAGGGCGTCGATGCGCACGACCAGCTCCTGGTTGGCGACCGGCTTGCCCGCGGACGTCTTCCAGTTGTTGCGCTTCCAGCCCGGCAGCCAGGTGGTGACGGCCTTCATGGCGTACTGGGAGTCCATGCGGATCTCCAGCGGCACGTCGGGGTCGACGGCCGTGAGCAGCTTCTCCAGCGCCGTCAGTTCGGCGACGTTGTTGGTGGTACGGCCCAGCGGCCCGGCCTCCCAGCGGGCCGGGCTCTCGCTGTCGTCGGCGACGACCCAGGCCCAGCCGGCCGGTCCGGGGTTGCCCTTCGAGGCCCCGTCGCACGCGGCCACAACACGTTCACGCATGGGCCCGATCATGCCATGGCCGCGCCGGCCGTCCGGGCGGGGCTCAGGAGACGTCGGCGAACACCGGCGGCTCGCCCCGCGTGGTGGTGACGTCGATCACCGAGAAGCTCGCGCCCTGCGGATCGCCGAGCGCCGCGAACCGGCCGAACGGCGTGTCCACCGGGCCGAAGCGGAGCACCCCGCCGAGCCCGGTGGCGCGGGAGACGGCCTCGTCGCAGTCGGCGACGGTGAAGTAGACGTTGATGTACGGCCCCACCTCGGGCGGGAAGTCGTCCGTCATCGCCATCCTGCCGATGACGGGCTGCCCGCCGAGGCCGAAGACGCGGAAGTCGACCGCGTCGTCCCGCATCTGCTCGCCCCGGTAGCCGAAGACCGCCGGGAAGAACGCGTCCGACGCCGCGGGGTCGCGGGTGAAGATCTCCGCCCAGCAGTACGCGCCGGGCTCGCCCGTCACCTCGAACCCCTCGTGGGTGTCGCCCTGCCACAGGCCGAAGAGGACCCCGCCGGGGTCGCGGGCCAGGCACATCGTGCCGAAGTCGCCGACCCGCATCGGCGCCAGCACCACCTCGCCGCCCGCTTCCCGGACCCGCGCGGCGGTCGCCTCGGCGTCCGGCGTGGCGAAGTACAGGCCCCACTGGGCCGCCTCCTCCTGCCCCGGCATCGGCGGGACGACCGCGGCGACCGCCCTGCCGTCCAGGTAGGCGGTCGTGTAGTCGCCGAACTCCGGCGAGGACCCGCCGAAGGTCCAGCCGAGGACCTCCCCGTAGAAACGCTTGGCTCCCTCCAGGTCGCCGAACATCGCGTCGGCCCAGCAAGGGGTTCCTTCAGGTCGTACGGCCATGACCGCCGCCTCCCGGACAGATGAGTGGGTGAATGAGGAAGGATGTCCGTTTCCTCACGCTAGTCACCGGCACCCGGGCCCGCGCGGCGGACGTCCCCCCGTGTCCGGCGGCCCGATCCGCCGGACACGGCCCCGCCGCCCGGGAGCCCGGCGCTCACTCCCCGGCGAACGCCTTCTCCAGCTCGGCGATGTCCAGCTTGCGCATCGTCAGCATCGCCTTGTTGGCGCGCGCCGCCTTCGCGGGGTCAGGGTCGGTGAACATCTCGTTGATCCGGGTCGGGACGATCTGCCAGGACAGCCCGTAGCGGTCCTTGAGCCAGCCGCAGGGGCCCTCCTCGCCGCCGCCCTCCCGCAGCGCGGCCCAGTAGTGGTCGACCTCCTCCTGGGTGTCGCACATCACCTGGAAGGAGACCGCCTCGGTGAAGGTGAACTGCGGCCCGCCGTTGAGCGCGACGAACTTCTGGCCGTTGGCGGTGAACTCGACGGTCATCACGGTCCCGGCGGGGCGCATCGAGCCCTCCGGGTAGCGGCTGATCCCGCCGATGCCGGAGTTCTCGAAGACGGAGACGTAGAAGCGGGCCGCCTCCTCTGCCTGGTCGTCGAACCACAGACAGGTGGTGAAGCCGGCGGTGTCCATGTGCGTTCCTCCTGGGTCGTCCAGCACGGTCGTAGGGGTAGACCGCCGCGCGCCCCGGAACTCATCGGCCCGGCGCCCGGCGGTCCCGCTCTGCCCGTGGCGAATCTGCCGCGGGCAGAGAAAGGGCCGGCGGGGTCCGGTCCCGGCCGACAGTGGGGACAGCGGCACTTCCGCCGCGTACGAGGACGAAGGAGCGTCGATGTCCCCACTGACCACCGGCCCGGTGCCGGCCACGCTGCCCCGGGCGGAGGAGGGCGACACCCCCGCGACCCGGTTCGACGACCATCTGGCCGCCCAGTTGCTCGCCCAGCGCGTCATCCTGCTGGGCACCCAGGTCGACGAGGTCTCCGCCAACCGGATCTGCGCCCAGTTGCTGATCCTGTCCGCCGAGGACCCGCGCACCGACATCACCCTGTGTATCAACTCCCCCGGCGGCTCGGTCCACGCGGGCCTCGCGATCTACGACACGATGCGGCTGATCCCCAACGACGTCGCCACGCTCGCCATGGGATTCGCCGCCAGCATGGGCCAGTTCCTGCTCAGTGTCGGTGCCGAGGGCAAGCGGTACGCCCTGCCGAACGCGCGGATCATGATGCACCAGCCGTCGGCGGGCATCGGCGGCACCACGGCCGACATCGAGATCCAGGCGGACAACCTGGAGTTCACCAAGCGGACCATCGAGCGGATCACCGCCGAGCACACCGGCCAGTCGCCGGAGACGATCTCCCGGGACGGCGACCGGGACCGCTGGTTCACGGCCGAGGAGGCCAGGGAGTACGGCATGGTGGACCGGGTGGTGCACGCCCTCGCGGACGTCCGCCCGACCGCCCCGAAGCGGCGGATGGGGCTGTGACCATGGGGACGTACACGATTCCGAACGTCGTCGAGCGCACCCCGCACGGCGAGCGGTCCTACGACGTGTTCAGCCGGCTGCTGTCCGAGCGGATCATCTTCCTCGGCACCGAGATCGACGACGGCGTGGCCAACGTGGTCATCGCGCAGCTCCTGCACCTGGAGTCGGCGGCCCCGGAGAGCGAGATCTCGATCTACATCAACTCGCCCGGCGGCTCGTTCACCTCGCTGATGGCGATCTACGACACGATGACGTTCGTCCGGGCCCCGATCTCGACGTTCTGCGTCGGCCAGGCGGCGTCCACGGCGGCGGTGCTGCTGGCGGGCGGGGACCCCGGGCGGCGGTTCGCGCTGGAGCACGCGCGGGTGCTGCTCGGCCAGCCCGCCAGCGGGGGCCGGCAGGGCACGGTCTCCGACCTGGCGCTCCAGGCCAAGGAGATGGTCCGCATCCGCTCCCAGGTCGAGGAGGTGCTGGCCCGCCACACTCACCACGACGTGCGGACCCTGCGCGCCGACATGGACCGCGACAAGGTGTTCACGGCCGCGGAGGCGGTGGCGTACGGGCTGGCCGACGAGGTGCTGAGCCGGCGCCTGGTGACGGTCTGAACCGCCGGGCCGGCGCCCCGGGTCTCCCCCGGGCGCCGGCCGCGTGCCGTCAGGCGGCCAGGCACAGCCCGTCGTGCCGCGCGCCGGAGGCGCCCCGGCCGGGGACGCCGGGCCGGGCGGCGGTGGTCCGGGCGGCGGTGGTCCGGATCAGTTGGCCGTGGGCGCGGGCGAGCAGGTCGCCCAGGTTGAGGCCGAGGGCGCGGGCGGCGGCGGCGAGCACCTCGGAGGACGCCTCCTTGCGGCCCCGCTCCACCTCCGACAGGTACGGCATGGAGATCCGCGCCGCCTCGGCGACCTCCTTCAGCGTGCGTTCCTGGGCGAGGCGTTCGCGGCGCAGGACATCGCCGACCAGGTCGCGCCAGAGCGGTTCCCGGGGCGCGGCGGCGGGCGGTCCGGAGCGCCCGGGGGCGGGCGGACGCAAGGGGATGACGCGGGCTTCGTTCGGCGCTTGGCTGCTCACCCTGCTCAGCCTAGGAGCGGCCGCGCGGAAGGAAAAAGGGGACGGCGTTCCGCCCTGAGGGAAATCCCGTGGGGTTTCGGTGCGGCCCCCCGGGTGTGTCCGGACCATCGCCCCTATACCCTGGCAGAGCGGGCGTCTGACGGCCCCGCGGTCACTGTTTTCGCGTCATGCGGCGACGAAGGGCATGTGCGGGCGTGACCTGGGTATCCGCAGGCGCGGAAGGACTTAGGGAGACGTCGGACCGTGACTTTCGTGGGAGAGGTAATGAAGACCGCCGTGATCCGGCCGAAGACGCCTCGCGTCGAGGGCACCACCGGGACCAGCGCGGAGAACGGGTCGCTTCCCGAAGCCGTGGACGGCCGGTCCGTGGCCCCGCGCGACGCGCGTGAGCTGTCCCGCCAGTTCTTCCGGCGCCTGGCCGAACTCGAAGAGGGCACGCACGAGTACCAGTACGCGCGCAACACCCTGATCGAGATGAACATGTCGCTGGTGCGGTTCGCCGCCGGCCGGTTCCGCGGCCGGGGCAACGACATGGAGGACATCGTCCAGACCGGCATGATCGGCCTGATCAAGGCCATCGACCGGTTCGAACTCTCCCGCGAGGTGGAGTTCACCTCGTTCGCGCTGCCGTACATCGTCGGCGAGATCAAGCGCTTCTTCCGGGACACCACGTGGGCCGTGCACGTGCCGCGGCGGCTTCAGGAGCTGCGGGTGGAGCTGGTCAAGGCCCGCGAGGAGCTGTCCAGCCGGCTGGACCGCGAGCCGACCGTCGCGGAGCTGGCCACGCTGATGAACCTCAGCGAGAGCGAGGTCGTCGAGGGCCAGATCGCCGCCAACGGGTACAACTCCTCGTCCCTGGACGCCGCGCTCACCGGCGACGGCCCCGAGGGCGGCGAGGCGGTGCTCGCCGACTTCATCGGCGTGGAGGAGCACGGGCTGCGGCTCGTCGAGGACTTCCACTCCCTCGCCCCGCTGATGGCGGAGCTGAGCGAGCGCGACCGGCAGATCATCCACCTGCGGTTCGTGGAGGAGGCCACCCAGGCGGAGATCGGCGAACGGCTCGGCTGCTCGCAGATGCACGTCTCCCGGCTGATCAAGCGGATTCTGGCCAAGCTGCGCGAGGGCATGCTCGGCGACCTGGACCGCGTCTGACACCGGAGCGCACGACGAGGCGGTGGCCGTCTCTCCTTCGGGAGGGGCGGCCACCGTGTGGTTTGCCACCGTGTGGTTTGTGGGGGCGTACCGCCGGTCCGGTCAGTGCTGGGTGAGCCGGACCACCGCGCGGATGCGCTTGCCGACGGGGACCCGCTCGACATGCAGTTCCTCGGCCACCGCGTGCACGATCTCCAGGCCGTGCCGACCGATGCGCTCCGGATCGCGGGGGAAACGCCGCGGCACCGCCGCGCTGCTGTCGTACACGGACACCGTCACCGTGGTGTCCGTGCCTTCCAGCTCCAGGATGTACGGACCACTGCTGTGCCGGTCGGCGTTGGTGACGAGTTCGCTCACCACCAGGAGCACGTCGCCGTCCTCGCGGTCGCCGATGGTGGCGCACCACTCCGTGCGGAGCTGCTCCATGAAGAGGGACGCGAAGGCGCGCGCCTCGGCAATGCATCCCGGCTCGCCAGTGTAGTGTGCCGCCCGCCGAAGCGGTTCCACGGGCACGTCGAAACCAGTCGGTATCACTGCCCCGTCCAGATGATCGATCATGCGTTTCTCTCTCGAAGCCGGACTGGCCGGACGCTGCTGCACCAGTCCTCGTACCCCGGTATCGGCGGAGCAGTCCCCCCTCACCGGTACCGCGTGCATCGTCACGCTCCGGCGGGGAACCCGGAGGCATCCGGAGCCGGTCGCGGCGCGGACGCCGGCCCGGCGGGAAGGGCGTGCGATGGACGAGCTGATGACCGCGCGGAGCCTCACCACCCGGCCGGTGGTCACCCTGGGGGGCGACGCCGTCGCCCAGGTCAAGGACACCGTATTCGACGCGGCGGCCGGCCGGATCACGGGGTTCACGCTCAGCGGACGCGGGTTGCTGTCGGGCTCGCTGGGACACCGTCTGCCGTGGTCGGCGGTGCACTGTCTGGGCCATGACGCGGTGATGGTCCGCGCCCTGCGGGGCCCGGCGGGCGCGTCGGCCGGGGCGGGCGGCGAGGTGATGCGGGACCGGCTGCTGGGCGCGAAGCTGCTGACGGACGCGGGCACGGAGGTCGGCACGGTGCTGGACGTGGTGGTGGAGGGCGGCGGCAGCGGCCGCGTCGTGGGCTTCAAGGTGGACGCCGGCAAGGCGCTGGTGCCGGGCCCCAGACGGCACCGGCGCGGCGTGTACGTGCCGCGCGGCGAGGACCTCACCGTCACCGGCCGGACCCTGGTCCTGCCCGGGGGGACCGTCCGGGTCACCGGCGACCTGTGCGGGCTCGGCGATCTGGCCGCCGGCCGGCCGGGGCGTACGCCGTGATGCTGTTCACGCGGGTGCGCGGCCTGCCGGTGGTGGCGCCCGACGCGACGGAGACCGGCGTCGTGACCTCCCTGGCCGTCGACGTCGACGCCGGGACGGTCACGCATCTGCGGCTGCGCGGCCGGCACCGCCGGGAGACGGCGCTGCCCTGGGCGGCGGTGCACGCCGTCGAGCCGGACGCCGTACTGGTCCGGGCGCACCGCCCCGGCCCCGGGGACGCCGCCGCGCCGCCGCACGACCTGCTGGGCAGCCGCGTCCTGACCGACACCGGCGAGGAGCTGGGCACGGTGCTGGACGCCGCCTTCGACCCGGACACCGGCCGGGTCCTCGCGGTCTTCACCACGCTCGGCACCCTCTCGGCGGACCTGCTCCTGGGGCTCGGCGGCTACGCCCTGGTGGTGCGGGCCGCCGGCTGAGCGGGACGCGGACGGCCGCGTCGGCGGGCGGGCCGGGCGGGGCCTGCTTAGCGTGGCCCCGTGAGCGCGCGCACCTCTCCCGGCCGTCCCCCGGTCCACCCGTACGGCTGGGTCCGGGCCCTCGGCACCGTGCTGGCCGGGCTGCTCGCGATGGGCGCGGTGGCCGCGCTCGGCCTGTGGGCGGCCGGGGCCGGGGAGCTGCCCGGCGGGGCCTTCCCGCGCGTCGTCGCCGCGACGGCGGTGACGGCGGTGGGCGGTTCGGTCGACCTGTCCGGGGCGGCCGGGGAGCTCGTCGGCGCCGAGGCGGACCTGACCGTGATGCCGCTGTCGGTGACGCTGGCCGGCGCCCTGGTGATCGGCCGGGGCTTCCTGCGTCCGCTGCGGCAGCGGGCGGTGGCCGGTCTCCCGGAGCTGGCGGGGTGGGCGGGCCGGATCGCCGCGCTGTGGCTGTGCGCCCTGCTGGGCCTGGCCTTCGCCGCGCGCCACACCTTCGAGGTGTCCCTGGGCGAGGGGCTGCTCGCCGACCTCGGTGACCTGTTCGGCCTCTCCCCCACCGTCGGCTTCGCCGCCGACGTCCCGCTGACCGTGCTGTTCGGCCTGCTCTGGCTGGCGGGCGTGCTGCTGCTCGCCGTCCTGGTGGCGGGCGGGGTCCCGCTGCCGGGCAGGTGGGCGCGCCTCGGCACCTCGGTGCGGCCGGCGGCGTCCGCGACGCTCCTGCTGCTGCTCGCCTGCGTGGCCGTCGGCGCCGTCGCCGCCCTGGCCGTCGCGGCGACCCACGGACACCCGGCGCGGACCCTGGCCGTGCTGCTGCTGGGACTGCCCAACCTGGTGTGGCCGGCGCTGACCATCGCGCTGGGCGCCACCTGGGACGGCCAGGTGGACGGCCCGTTCGGACTGCCGATGCCGCACCTCCTGGACGAGGTGCTGCGCACTGCGGACGTCACCGCGCTGAACCTGGGCACGCTCGCCGAGCGGGACGGCCGGGTGTGGTGGCTGCCGGTCGCCGCAGCGGTGCTGCTGCTCGCGGCGGGGTGGCTGACGGCGGCGCGGTCACCGGCCCGGACACCCGCCTGGCGCAACGCCGTGCGACTGGCCGCCGCCCTCGCCCTGGCGTCGCTCATGGTCTGCCTGGTCGCCAGGGTTCACGCGCACGGCCTGTCGGTGCTCGGCATCGGCGACCTGGGCGCCGGGCTGTCCGGCCGGCTGTTCCTGCGGCCCCGGCTGTGGAGCACCGTCGGCCTGGCGGCGCTGTGGGGACTGCTCGCGGGCCTCCTCGGCACCCCGCTCGCCCGCCGGACCGGCCGCCGGACGGCCCGCTGACCGGTCTTCGTCGGCCGGTCTCAGCCGACCGGAATCATCTGCGGGGCCACCGTGCGCTGCATCCGCAGGGCGTCCACGGACTCGGCGAGCAGTTCGTACTCGGTGGTCTCGTCGCTGGTGGCGATCCGCACCAGCCGTCCGGCGGCCAGTTCGTCGGCGACCAGATCCTGCCGGGTGCCGTCGGCGCACCAGGCGCGCAGCACCCGGGGGACGTCCGGCGCGTCGTCGGCCACCGGGGTCAGGGCGCCGCGCGGCAGGTGCGGGTCGTGCGGCTGGGGGTCGAGGCGCTCGGCGATCCAGGAGGCGCGGTCGCGCAGCCACCACAGGGCGAGGGCGAGGGTGGGGGCCCGGTAGGTGCCGAGGGGGACGCCGACCCTTCGGCCACCGCAGACTCCGTACGCGGTGACATGGCACAGGAACTCGTCGTGCACGTCTACCACCCCCAGTCGCATGGCCCGCCTGCCGGTGCGGGTCACCCGTGCGGCGCGTGTGCTCTGCGTGAGGACGCTGTCGCGTGACGTGACGCGTCCTAGGAGTCGAGTATGTTCACGGACGAATCACTGTCACCATGCCTTTCCGGCCAGTCTCCTGGCATATTCATGGCGATCCCTGGCCAAATCCGTACGGGCGTACGGACGGCGCGTACGGCGTTCACCGGACGCGCCGTTCCGCGCGGGCGCACTACGCGGCGAGCACCTCGTCGATGCGGGTCAGCTCCCCGGCGTCGAAGCTCAGGTTGCCGGTGGCGGCGACGCTGTCCGCCAACTGCCGAGGGCTGCTCGCGCCGACCAGGGCGGAGGTCACCCGGCCCTCGCGCAGGACCCAGGACAGGGCCATCTGCGCCAGGGTCTGGCCGCGGTCCTTGGCGATCGCGTCGAGGGCGCGCAGCTTGCCGACCAGTTCCCCGGTGACGGCGTCGGAGCTGAGGAAGGGGCTGTCGCTCGCGGCCCGCGAGTCCTCCGGGATGCCGTCGAGGTAACGGGCCGTCAGCAGGCCCTGCTCCAGCGGGGAGTAGGCGATGGAACCGACCGCCAGCTCCTCCAGCGTGTCCAGCAGGCCCTCGGTCTCCGGGCGGCGGTCGAGCATCGAGTAGCGGGGCTGGTGGATCAGCAGCGGGGTGCCGAGCCCGGCGAGGATGCGGGCGGCCTCGCGGGTCTGCTCCGGGGAGTAGTTGGAGACGCCGACGTAGAGGGCCTTGCCCTGCACCACCGCGGAGTGCAGCGCGCCCATCGTCTCCTCCAGCGGAGTCTCCGGGTCGGGGCGGTGGGAGTAGAAGACGTCGACGTACTCCAGGCTCATCCGCCGCAGACTCTGGTCGAGCGAGGAGAGCAGGTACTTGCGGGAGCCCCACTCGCCGTACGGGCCGGGCCACATCAGGTACCCGGCCTTGGTGGAGATGACCAGCTCGTCGCGGTACGGCGCGAAGTCGGCCTTCAGTGCCTCGCCGAGCGCGGACTCGGCGGCGCCGGGCGGCGGGCCGTAGTTGTTGGCCAGGTCGAAGTGGGTGACGCCGAGGTCGAAGGCGCGGCGCAGGATGGCCCGCTGGGTCCCGACGGGCCGGTCCGGGCCGAAGTTGTGCCACAGGCCGAGCGAGAGGGCGGGCAGCTTCAGACCGCTGCGGCCGGTGCGCCGGTAGGGCATGTCCGCGTAGCGGTCGGGGTGTGCGGTGTACAACGCGACTCCTGGAGGGATTGGCCCACGAATACCGGTCTCACTCTGGCGTGACCTGCGGGCAGTGGTCCAACAGAAGAATCCGATGGGATTGTGCGGTTACGCTTCTCAATCATGGAACTGCGCCATCTCCAGCACTTCGTCGCGGTCGCCGAGGACCAGCACTTCACCCGGGCGGCGGAACGGCTGCTGGTCTCCCAGTCCGGCCTGTCGGCGTCCATCCGGGCGCTGGAGCGGGAGCTGGGCACGCCGCTGTTCGTGCGGACCACCCGCCGGGTGACGCTGACCGAGGCCGGGCGGGCGCTGCTGGACGAGGCGCGCCGGGTGCTGGCGCAGGTGCGGTCGGCGTACGAGGCGGTGGCGGCGGTGCAGGGGGTGCTGCGCGGGACGCTGTCGCTGGGCACCGAGCAGTGCATCGCCGGGGTGAACGTGGCGGGGCTGCTGGCGGGGTTCCGGCGGCGGCATCCGGACGTGGAGATCAGGCTGCGGCAGGCGGGCTCGGGCGAGCTGGCGGAGGAGGTGGCGGCGGGACGCCTGGACCTGGCGTTCGCCTACCGGACGCAGGCGGACACCGACCAGTTGCGCTCGGCGTCGCTGGCCAGTGAGCCGATGACGGTGCTGTGCCATCCGGGCCACCCGCTGGCGGCGCGGGGCGCGGTGCTCACGCCCGGTGACCTGGCCGGCGAGGTCTTCGTCGACTTCCACCCGGACTGGGGGCCGCGCCGGATCACCGACACGGCGTTCGCGGCGGCGGGGGTGCGGCGCACGGTCGCGCTGGAGGTGAACGACGTGCACGGGCTGCTGGACCTGATCGACGAGGACCTCGGGGTGGCCGTCGTCCCCCGGCACTTCCGGCGCAAGCGGGCCTCGCTGACCTCGCTGCCGCTGGAGGACACCGGCGAGGCGGCGTACGAGACGATCGCCCTGCTGCCGCCGGCCGGGGCCACCAGCCCGGCGGCGCGGGCGCTGCTGGCGCTGCTGGAAACGGGGGGCGGCTGAGGGGCCGGTGCGTCATGGTGGACCCATGCATGCCAAGGACATCCTCATCGAGGGCTACAGCCGCATCCGGGAAGAGGTCCACGCCGCCGTCGACGGTCTCGGGCCCGACCTGCTCAACACCCGGCCGTCCGACGACGCCAACTCCATGAGCTGGCTGCTCTGGCACCTCACCCGGGTCCAGGACGACCATGTCGCCGACGCCTTCGGGCTGGAGCAGGTCTGGCTCGCCCAGGACTGGGAGAAGCGGTTCGGTCTCGGCCTGCCCCGCCACGACACGGGGTACGGCCACAGCCCGGCGAAGGCCGCCCAGGTGCGGGTCGACTCCGCCGGCCTGCTGACCGGCTACTACGACGCCGTGCACGAGCAGACCCTCGGCGCCCTGCGCGCGCTGGCCGCCGGGGAGCTGGAGCGGGTCGTGGACGACAATTGGGACCCGCCGGTCACCCTCGCCGTGCGGCTGGTCAGCGTCCTGTCCGACGATCTCCAGCACGCCGGACAGGCCGCCTACGTCCGCGGGCTCCTTCAGAGCACCGGGGCGTAGCCCGGCAGGACGACGTCGGCGATGAGGGCCTCGCGCTCGTCGAACGGGACGAAGGCGCTCTTGAGGGCGTTGACCGTGACCGTGCGCAGGTCCTCGGCCGTCCAGCCCGCCTCCTCGACCAGCAGGGACATCTCGCGGGTCATCGTGGTGCCCGACACCAGCCGGTTGTCGGTGTTGAGGGTGACCCGGAAGCCGAGGTCCTTCAGCGCGGTGATCGGGTGCCCGGCGATGGAGGTCGCGGCGCCGGTCTGGAGGTTGGAGGTCGGGCACATCTCCAGCGCGATCCGGCGGTCGCGCACCCAGGCGGCGAGCCGGCCGAGCTTGCCGGCCGCGAGGTCCGGGATGTCGTCGGTGATCCGCACGCCGTGCCCGATGCGCTGGGCGCCGCAGACCTGGAGCGCCTGGTGGATGCTGGGCAGGCCGTGCGCCTCGCCGGCGTGGATGGTGAACGGCATGTTCTCGCCGCGCAGGTAGGTGAAGGCGGCCAGGTGGTCGGCGGGCGGGAAGCCGTCCTCGGCGCCGGCGATGTCGAAGCCGACGACCCCGGCGTCCCGGTGGGCGACGGCGAGTTCGGCGATGGCCCTCGTCCGGTCGAACATCCGCATCCCGCACAGCAGGGTGCCGACCCGGACCGGTGTCCCGGCCGCCGCGGCCTTCGCCCGGCCGGCCGCGAGACCCTCCTGCACGGTCCCGACGACCTCCTCCGGGGTCAGGCCGCCGGCCAGCATCAGCTCGGGGGCGTAGCGGACCTCGGCGTAGACGACACCGTCGGCGGCGAGGTCGAGGACGTACTCCTCGGCGGCGCGCAGCAGGCCCTCGCGGGTCTGCAGCACGGCGAGGGTGTGCTCGAAGGTGGCTATGTAGCGCACCAGGTCACCGGAGTTCGCGGCCTCGTAGAACCAGGCGGCCAGGGCGTCCGGGCCGGCGGCGGGCAGGGTGTGTCCGGCGGCGCGGGCCAGTTCCACCACGGTGGCGGGGCGCAGGCCGCCGTCGAGGTGGTCGTGCAGCACCGCCTTGGGCAGGCGGCGCAGGGTGTCGGTGTCGAGCCTGGTCATGCGGGGGCGTCCTCGGTGGGGGTGGGCTGGAGCAGGTCCCAGCGGTTGCCGTACAGGTCCTGGAAGACGGCGACCGTGCCGTAGGGCTCGTGCCGGGGCTGCTCCAGGAAGGTCACGCCCGCGGCGCGCATGCGCGCGTGGTCGCGGGCGAAGTCGTCGGTGTGCAGGAAGAAGCCGACCCGCCCGCCGGTCTGGTCGCCGACCCGGGCGCGCTGCGCCCCGCCCTTGGCGCGGGCCAGCAGCAGCGCGGTGCCGGCGGTCCCGGCGCCGGGCTCGACGACGACCCAGCGGGAGCCGTCGGGCCGGGGCGTGTCCTCGGCGAGCCGGAAGCCGAGGGCGTCGGTGCAGAAGCGGATCGCCTCGTCGTAGTCGTCGACGACGAGGGCGACCAGGGCGATGCGGCGGGTCATCGTGGCCTTTCGGAGCGGTCGGCTGACGGGAGAGGTTATACGTAAAACTGGCGGAGGCCAAAACCGCCCGCCCACCGCGCGGGCGCGGTGGGCGGGCGGGTGCGCCGGTCAGCAGTACAGGTTGCCGCCGGGGTCGACACCGAGGATCTGGGCGAAGCGCTGGTAGGCGCTCACCCGGCTCTGCACCTGGGCCGGGTTCTTGCCGTCGCACTCCAGGGAACCGTTGATGGAGCGGATGGTCTGGCCGAAGCCGGCGCCGTTGACCATGGCGTTGTGGGGGGTCATGGTGCCGGGGCCGGACTGGGTGTTCCAGTACCACAGGCCGGTCTTCCAGGCGACGGCCGCGTCGTTCTGCACCAGCCAGGGGTTGTTCAGCAGGTCGATGCCGAGGGCGTCACCGGCCGCCTTGTAGTTGAAGTTCCAACTGAGCTGGATGGGGCCGCGCCCGTAGTAGGCGGACTGGCCGGCCGGGCAGCCGTAGGGCTGGCTCGTGTCGCAGTAGTGCGGGTAGTTGGCGGTGTTCTGCTCGACGATGTACACCAGGCCGCCGGTCTCGTGGCTGACGTTGGCGAGGAAGGCGGCGGCCTCCCGCTTCTTGGTGGTGTCGCTGCCGGTGTTCGCGAAGCCGGGGTAGGCGCTGAGCGCGGCGGTCAGCCCGCGGTAGGTGTAGAAGCTGTTCCGGTTCGGGAACATCTGGTTGAACTGGGCCTCGCTGACCACGAAGGTGCCGACCGGGGTCTGCCCGCTGTCGCAGGCGTAGGGCTCCCAGTACCAGGTGCTGATGGTGGGGTCGTAGCCCGGGTTGGCGTGCTCGGCGATGTACGCCTTGCCGTCGGTGTAGCGCACGATGTCACCGGCGTTGTACGCCTTGCCGGCCACCCAGCTCGGATAGCTGGAACACGCGGCGGCGGCGGCCGGCGTGGCCGGCAGCAGCGCCGGCACGGCGCCCGCGAGGGCCAGGACGGTCACGGCGGCGGAGATACGGCGTCTCGACACGGGATCAACTCCTTCGCGGAGCACGGCCGCTCCCGCACAAGGGCAGCGCTGAGCCGGCCAGGTGCGCACGGGCCGGCGGGGGCCGGCCACGGCGGCGGGGGCGGCCGTGGTGGGGGGTGTGTGCGGGCCATACTCAACCGCGTTGGTCTGTACCAGTCAAGGGTGTAGACCACTCAACTACTCCGGAGCGCCCCCGAGTCGGGGGCGCTCCGGGTGGAACCGGCGCCAGGGAAGGGCCGTCGGGCGCCGCCACAGACCCCGGGCGGCCAGTCTCGGCAGGACGCCCTCGCCGAACCAGTACGCCTCTTCCAGGTGCGGGTAGCCGGAGAGCACGAACTCGTCGACGCCCAGGGCGTGGTACTCCGCGATCCGGTCGGCCACCTCGTCGTGGTCGCCGACCAGGGCGGTGCCGGCGCCGCCGCGCACCAGGCCGATGCCGGCCCACAGGTTGGGGTGGATCTCCAGGCCGTCCCGCCGGCCGCCGTGCAGGGCGAGCATCCGCCGCTGCCCCTCGGACTCGCTGCGGGCGAGCCCGGCCTGCACCGACCGCACGGTCTCCGGGTCGAAGCCGGCCAGCAGCCGGTCGGCCTCGGCCCAGGCCGCCTGCGCGGTGTCGCGGGTGATGACGTGCAGCCGGACGCCGAAGCGCAGGGTGCGGCCCCGCGCCGCGGCCAGCTCCCGCAGCCGGGCGACCTTCTCGGCGACCTGCGCGGGCGGTTCGCCCCAGGTGAGGTACACGTCGGCGTGCCGGGCGGCGACCTCGGCGGCGGCGGGCGAGGAACCTCCGAAGTACACCCGTGGCACCGGATCGGGCAGCCTGGCCAGTTCCGCCCCTTCGACCCGGAGGTGCTCGCCGTGCAGGTCGACGGTCTTGCCCTCCCACAACTGCCGTACGACGGTGAGGAATTCGCCGGTACGGCGGTAGCGGGCGTCCTTGTCGAGGAAGTCGCCGTAGGCCCGCTGCTCCCGGCTCTCGCCGCCCGTGACGACGTTGAGCAGCAACCGGCCGCCGCTCAGCCGCTGGAAGGTGGAGGCCATCTGCGCGGCGAGCGTCGGCGAGACGAAGCCGGGCCGGAAGGCGACGAGGAACTTCAGCCGCTCGGTGTGCCGGCTGACCATGGCGGTGGTCAGCCACGCGTCCTCGCACCACGCCCCGGTGGGGGTGAGCGCGCCCGCGAAGCCCAGGTCCTCGGCGGCGCGGGCGATCTGGCCGAGGTAGGCCACCGTCGGCGGCCGGTCCCGTCCGGAGTCGGTGACCGGGCTGCCGTGGCCGCCGCCGACGACATCGCGGCTGTCGCCGTTGGTGGGCAGGAACCAGTGGAAGGTCAGGGTCACCGCTCAGCCCGCCGCCGCCAGCACCGGCACCTGGGCGCCGAGCGCCGCCGAGAACCGGTCGACGACCTGGGCGAGGGCCTCGGCGGCGGCCGGGGCGACGGTGACCGTGCCGTCCTCGCGCACGGTGATGTCCTTGTCGAGGGTGAACCAGCCCTGCACTATGTGCCCGGCGCCCATGGAGTTCAGCACCGGGCGGAGCGCGTAGTCGATGGCGAGGACATGGGCGGTGGTCCCGCCGGTGGCCAGTGGCAGCACGGTCTTGCCGGTGAGCGCGTACTGCGGGAGCAGATCGAGGAGCGCCTTGAGGACACCGGAGTAGGACGCCTTGTAGACGGGGGTGGCGACGACCACGCCGTCCGCGCGGGCGAACAGTTCGGTGGCCGCCACGATCGCCGGGTGCCGGAAGTCCGCGCCGAGCAGCGCCTCGGCGGGGACGGTGCGGATGTCGAGCGGGATCACCTGGTGGCCCTGGGCGGTCAGCCGCCGGTCGAGGTGGCGCAGCAGGCGGTCGGTGCGGGAGGAGGCGGACGGGCTGCCGGAGACGGACAGGACGGTGGCCATGGGTCCTCATTTCGGGCGGAGCGAGGGCGCGCCGGGGCGGTCCGGGCACGGCCGCGCGCCGGGCAGGGCAGCGCGCCGCGGCCGGACGGGGCGGGCGGCGCGGTGCTGCTGACCGTGGTCGCGGTTCTACGGCGGCACGGACCCGGGCGGCGGCGCGGCCGGCGGGGCAGACGCGGTGCGAAGAGACGTGACGCACGCGCGTCACGGGGAAGGCGGCGGACCGGGGAAGTGGTCGACAGCGATCAGGCCGCGAAACGACAACAGGCGCTGGAGACCCGCGCGAGGTCGACATGGCGTCGCCGCGTGAGGTCCAGTCGTGTCGTCATGCGATCGATCGTGACAGCCACCGTCGACCACCGTCAAGGAAAAGCCGGTCGTTCTCGCATCCCGGACCGCATCCCGGACATCCCGCTCCCCATGGCACCCGGCGGGACGGACCGGGCGCAGCCAGGGGCCCGTCCGGCGATTCCCGCCCGTCGCGCGACGCGAATCGCCGGACGGGCCCTCGCGGCCCGGCCGGGTCACTCCTCCTCGGAGCGCTTCACCACCACCAGGAACGCGTCCGACTTGATGTCCATCACCACGGTCGCGGGCTCACCCGCGGCACGCCGCTCGGCCGCGTACTCCTCGGCCGGCCACGAACCACGCGGCGACCCCGCCGGAAATCGCTCCAACACCTTCGCGCCCATAGCGGCAGACACCTCCAGGTCGACCTTCGGATTGCGTACCTCGCGTGTCTTGCGCCTGCCCCCGTTCGGACCCCGTATGTCCTCCTCGCCGAGCATCCGGTGGAACCCGGCCAGGTGAGGTGCTCCCATGGAAGGGGGCACCGACCTGGAGGGCCGAGCACCATGCCGAACGACGACACCGGTCCGGGACCGCGCTGCCTGGTGACCGGCGCCACGGGGTACATCGGGGGCCGGCTGGTCCCGGAACTCCTGGCCGCGGGCCACCGGGTGCGCTGTCTGGCCCGCTCCCCCGGCAAGCTGCGCGACCACCCCTGGGCGGGCGACGCGGAGGTGGTGCGCGGGGACGTCACCGACCCGGACTCCACGGCCGCGGCGCTGCGGGACATCGACGTCGCCTACTACCTGGTGCACGCGCTCGGCGCGGGCGACGCCTTCGAGGACACCGACCGCCGGGCCGCCCGCCTCTTCGGGGAGCGGGCACGGGCCGCCGGGGTGCGGCGCATCGTCTACCTGGGCGGCCTCACCCCGGCCGGGGTGCCCGAGCGGTCCCTGTCGCCGCATCTGCGCTCGCGCGCCGAGGTGGGCCGGATTCTGCTGGACTGCGGGGTGCCGGCCACCGTCCTGCGGGCCGCGGTCATCATCGGCTCCGGCTCGGCCTCGTTCGAGATGCTGCGCTACCTGACCGAGCGGCTGCCGGTGATGGTCACCCCGAGCTGGGTGCACACCCGCATCCAGCCCATCGCGGTCCGGGACGTGCTGCGCACCCTCGTCGGCAGCGCGCGGATGCCGGACGACGTCAGCCGGGCCTTCGACATCGGCGGCCCCGACGTGCTGACGTACCGTCAGATGATGGACCGGTACACGGCCGTCGCCGCGCTGCCGCACCGGTTCGTCGTGCCCGTGCCGATCCTCACCCCGCGCCTGTCCGGCTACTGGGTGGGGCTGGTGACGCCCGTGCCCGCGTCCATCGCCCGGCCGCTCACCGAGTCGCTGCGGCACGAGGTGGTGTGCCGGGAACACGACATCGCGCGGTACGTGCCCGACCCGCCGGGCGGCCTCGTCGGCTTCGACGAGTCGCTCCGGCTCGCCCTCCAGCGGGTCCGGGAGGCGCGGGTGACCACCCGCTGGTCCTCCGCCTCGGTCCCCGGCGCCCCCAGCGACCCGCTGCCCACCGACCCCGACTGGGCGGGCGGCAGCCTCTACACCGACCACCGGACCATGCCGGTCGCCGCCTCGCGGGAACGGCTGTGGCGGGTCATCGAGAGCATCGGCGGGGAGAACGGCTGGTACTCCTTCCCGCTCGCCTGGGCCGTGCGCGGGTGGCTGGACAAGCTGGCCGGCGGGGTGGGCCTGCGGCGGGGGCGCCGGGACTCGACGAGGCTGCGGTCCGGGGACTCGCTGGATTTCTGGCGGGTCGAGGAGATCGAGCCGGGGCGTCTGCTGCGGCTGCGCGCGGAGATGCGGCTGCCGGGACTGGCCTGGCTGGAGATGTACGCCGAGGCGGACGGGGCCGGCCGCACCCGGTACCGCCAGCGGGCCCTGTTCCACCCGCACGGCCTCCTGGGGCACCTGTACTGGTGGGCGGTCTCGCCCTTCCACGCCGTGGTCTTCGGCGGCATGGCCCGCAACATCGCCCGAGCGGCGGCCGGGGACGACCGCCGTCCATGACTACACATAAGGGCTGAATAAGAGCATCATGGACATACGCGGCCCTTACCGCACACCGTATCGGCCGCGGTCGGCCCCGTCACTCGAAGGAGACGACTCATGGCCAACGTCTCGCACACCAGAGGTGACATAACGAGTCACCCCGACGCCCCGGAGATGCGGGCCCGGTACGCCCGTATGCTCGGCGGTCGTGACGTGGCACTCGTAGACGGACCGGTGTTCCTGCTCGGTCTGTACTGCGCCGTGTCCCCGTGGATTCTCCACTTCACGACGAGCCAGCCGTCGCTCGTCGCCCACAACCTGATCATCGGCATCGCGATCGGTCTGCTGGCGCTCGGGTTCACCCGGGCACCGGAGCGCATGTACGGCCTGAGCTGGGCCATGTGCGCGATGGGCGCATGGATGATCATCTCGCCCTGGATCGTGGGCACCCGCCCGGACGCGGGGGTCATCTGGAACAACGTGATCATCGGCGCCCTCGCCCTGGTCCTCGGCGCGTTCTGCGCCGCCACGGCGGTCAAGAACGCCCCCAGGCCGTAGAGGCCGGACCCGGAGGAGGGAACACCGGCGGCGGGCCGGTCCGGATGTCCCGGTCCCGGCCCGCCCGCACGCCCGCGTCCCGCCGCCCGCCGGCCCCGGACTGACCCCGCGCCCAGCGGGCAGACGCGGTATGCGGGGGTCCCGCAGGAGGAGAAGGGGCGGAGATGGAGATCGACGGAATCATCAGCGCCATCGTCATCGGCATCGTCATCGGCGTCCTGGGCCGGCTCGTGGTCCCGGGCCGCCAGCGGATCGGCGTCCTGTGGACGATCCTGGTCGGCATCGTGGCCGCGCTGATCGGCACCGCGATCGCGGGCGCGTTCGACGTGGCCGACACCGACGGTCCGGACTGGATCGAGTGGCTCATCCAGATCGGCCTGGCCGCGGTCGGCGTGGTCGCCCTGGACCGGGCCAAGTCCCGCCGCTGACGGCGGCGGCACCGGCGTGAGGCCGGTCACCGCACGAGACGACGGCACCGCACGCGCGGGCGGGGCGGCCGGGGCACCGGCGCACACGCCGAGTCGTGCCCGTAGGGTGATCTTCCGTCGATCACTCGTGAGGAGGGCCGTGCACGATGGCCGTGAAGGATGCCGAACTGCCGTACCTGCGCCGCTGCGTGGAGCTGGCCGCCCAGGCGCTGGAGGCCGGGGACGAGCCGTTCGGCTCGGTGCTGGTCGGCGCCGACGGCACGGTACTGGCCGAGGACCACAACCACGTGGCGTCCGGTGACCGCACCCAGCACCCCGAGTTCGCGCTCGCCCGCTGGTCCGCCACCCACCTGACGCCGGACGAGCGGGCCGCCGCGACGGTCTACACCTCGGGCGAGCACTGCCCCATGTGCGCCGCCGCGCACGCCTGGGTGGGCCTCGGCCGCATCGTGTACGTCGCCTCCTCGCGGCAGCTCATGACCTGGCTCACCGAACTCGGCGTCCCCGAGCCGCCGGTGCGGACGCTGTCCGTCCAGGAGGTCGCGCCCGGCGTGACGGTGGACGGGCCGGTGCCGGAACTGACGGAGGAGATCCGGGCGCTGCACGTCCGCTTCCACGGCGGCGGCGACCGGGGCTGAGCAGCCGGCTAGGCGCGCGGCCGGGCGTCCGTACGGTCCGTCGTAGAGCCCGTCGCACGGCCTGTCGTACGGCCGTCGCAGCCCTATCGTGCGGCCGTCGCACCGCCTGTCGTGCGTCCTGTCGTGCGGCCTTCTCAGGTGTCGGCGGGCGGTCGGAAGCGTCGGTAGAGGGCCGAGCCGCCGAAGACGAGCGCGGCGCTGCCCGCGATCGCGGCCAGGGCCTGGTCCGCTCCGGTGTGCGCCAGCTCGGACGTGACCTCCCGCGGCGGGGCCTGGTGCGGGGCGTGCCCCGGGGGCGCGGGCTCCTCGGCGGGCCCGGCGGGTTCCGGCGCGGACGGCTCGGGTGCCGTCGGCTTCGGTGCGGTCGGCTTCGGTGCGGTCGGCTTCGGTGCGGTCGGCTTCGGTGCGGTCGGATTCGCGGGGCCGTGCGGTGGTGCGGGGCGGTCCCCCGAGCCCTTGCCCGACTCGTTGCCGGTGGCCGGGTCGCCGATGCCGGTCACGTCGGTCGTGTTGCCGGCCGCGGTGGCGCCATCGGCCGCGAAGGCCGAGTACGCCGGGATCGTCACGGCCATCGCGCCGGAGGCGGTGAGGGCGAGCACACCGTTTCGGGTAGCCCTTCGCATACGGTTCCCTACCTTCCCAACATGGACGCGGGCGCTCGCCCGCACCGATTAAAACGCGGGCGGACCATAGGGGTTATGGCTTATCCGTCTTTCACCCCACCGAGTGGCGGGTACGTCGAACTGGCGGCGAAGGCGCGGATGATAAGCCGTCCTCCGCCCTCCCGCCCTCCCGGAGGCGGGGGTTCCGGGTGCCGCTTATGGTGATCCGAGGGCGCCGTTCTGCGGTCCCCCACGGGGCGCCCGGGAGGCATCGATGCTGGCCAAGCTGTCGACTCGGCCCTCGGTCCGGCGCTGGGCGGTCCCCGGCGCGCTGGGCCTGGCCCTGCTGGGCGCGGGGCTGCCCGCCGCCGGGGCGGACGCGGACACCGGACGCGGACTCGCCCGGTTCTACCACCAGCGGGTCAAGTGGTCGGCGTGCCAGGGCATGGACGTACCCGAGGACCTCCAGTGCGGCAAGGTCACCGTCCCGCTCGACTACGGCCGGCCTGCGGCGGGCTCCCTCGACCTGGCCCTGGCCCGCTACCGGGCGACGGGGAGGTCGAGGGGTTCGGTGCTGCTGAACTTCGGCGGTCCGGGCGGTTCCGGCGTCGACGAACTCTCCGCCGGCGGCAAGGACTTCCTGCACCTGACCAACGGCTACGACGTGGTGACCTTCGATCCGCGCGGTGTCGGCCGGTCCTCGCCGGTGAGCTGCGGCCCCGGTTCGGTGGAGATCATGGAGGCGACCGACGGGGACGAGGGGATGAAGGACCCCCGGCAGGCGCTGCGGCAACTGCGCCGGGCCGCCGCGCAGTGCGCCGAGCACTCCGGGCGGGTCCTGCCCCACATAGGCACCGTGAACGCCGCCCGGGACCTGGATGTGATGCGCGCGGCGCTCGGCGACGGCAAGCTGAACTACCTGGGGTTCTCCTACGGCACCCGGCTCGGCGCGGTGTACGCCGCGCAGTTCCCCCGCCGGGTGGGCCGGCTGGTGCTGGACGGCGTGGACACGCTGACCGAGCCGCTGGCCGAGCAGGGCGCGGCCGGTGCCCGGGGGCAGCAGACCGCGCTGGAGAACTTCCTCGACTGGTGCGTCCAGGACATCGCCTGCCCCTTCGGCCAGGACGCCCGGGAGGCCCGGCGGCGGGTCGTCCGGCTCGTCGGTTCGCTGGACGAGGACCCGGTGCCGTCCGCGTTCGGCGAGCCCTTCACCGGGCAGGACCTGGTCGGCGCCCTCGGCCAGGGGCTCTACAGCCGGCTCATGTGGCCCGCGCTGGAGCGGGCCGTCGCGCAACTGGTGGAGAGCGGCGACAGCGGCGGTCTGCAGGGCTTCGTCTCCGGCGGGGTCGGCTTCCCCGTCCGGCGGGCCGCCGACGGCGGTCTGACCGACGCGGAGGACGTGCCGCTGGACAACCTCCCGGCGGCGCTGATGGCGATCAACTGCGCCGACGACCCCGACCGCCCGAGCGCCGAGCAGGTCACCCGGTCCCTGGGCCGACTGCGCGAGCGGTACGAGGAGGCGTCGCCGGTGTTCGGCCGGTACCGGCTCACCCAGGTGCTGATGTGCTACGGCCGGCCCCGGGGGACCGACTACATCCGCGACGAGGTGAAGGGCGTCGACACCCCGAAGATGCTGCTCGTCGGCACCCGGGGCGACCCGGCGACGCCGTACCGGTGGACGCAGGAGACGGCCGAGCGGCTCGGGCCGTCGGCCGTGGTCCTGGACAACAAGGGCGAGGGGCACACCGGGTACGCGTCCTCGGAGTGCGTGCACCGCAAGGTCGACGACTTCCTGCTCTACGGCTCGCTGCCGCCCTCCGGCTCCTCCTGCGGTGCGGAGCGGGCCCGGGAGGGCGGCGGCTGATCCCGTCAGTCCAGCGCGATCTCGGGCCGGTACAGGTCCAGCCAGAGCGCGAGGTCGAGGGCGCGTTCCAGGCCGCGCCGGCCGGCCTGGGTGCTGACCGGCGTCTCCCGGCCGGCCGCGGTGCGCAGCCGGTCGCGGTCGACGAGGTCGAAGACCGGGTGGCCGGGGCGGGCCAGCAGGTCGCGGGCCTGGTCCTGGAGGGCCGCCGCGTACTTGGGGTCCTGGGTCGACGGGTAGGGGCTCTTGACCCGGTCGTACACGGACCTGGGCAGGACGTCGGCGGTGGCCTCGCGCAGCAGGGTCTTCTCCCGGCCGTCGAAGGACTTCAGCGCCCAGGGCGCGTTGTAGACGTACTCGACGAGCCGGTGGTCGCAGAACGGGACGCGGACCTCCAGGCCGACGGCCATGCTGGCGCGGTCCTTGCGGTCGAGCAGGATGCGGACGAAGCGGGTGAGGTGGAGGTAGGACATCCGCCGCATCCGGTACTCGGCGTCGCTCTCGCCCTCGGGCCGCTCCAGGCCCGCGACGGCGTCGCGGTAGCCGTCGGCGACGTACCCGGGCAGGTCCAGGGCGCGGGTGAGGTCGGGGCGCAGCACGTCGGTGTCCTCGCCGAGGTGGCGGCCCATGGTGACCAGCCAGGGGAAGGCGTCGGCGGTGCGGGCCTCCTCGTCGAAGAACTGGAGGTAGCCGCCGAAGACCTCGTCGGCGGACTCGCCGGACAGGGCGACGGTGGAGTGCTCGCGGACGGCCCGGAAGAGCAGGTAGAGGGAGCTGTCCATGTCGCCGAGGCCGGCGGGCAGGTCGCGGGCCCGGATGACCCTGGCGCGGATCTCGGGGTCGGCGAGGGCCTGGGCGTCCAGCACGATGTCCTGGTGGTCGGTGCCGGCGGTGCGGGCCACGTCGTGCACGAAGGGCGTGTCGGGGGTGCCGCGCAGTTCGTCGGCGACGAAGTTCTCCGTCTGCCCGGCGAAGTCCACGGCGAAGCTGCGCACCTTCTCGCCCCGCTCGGCCAGTTGCCGGGCGGCCAGCGCGGTCATCGCGGAGGAGTCGAGGCCGCCGGAGAGCAGGGTGCAGCGGGGCACGTCGGCGACCAACTGGCGGCGCACGATGTCGTCGAGGAGCGAGCGGACCCGGGCGACGGTGGTGTCGCGGTCGTCGGTGTGCGGCCGGGCCGGCAGCTCCCAGTAGCGGCGCACCCGCAGCCCGGAGCGGTCGACGGTGACGACGGTGCCCGGCTCGACCTCGCGCATGCCGTCCCAGACGGCGTGGCCCGGCGTCTTGATCATGGTGAAGAGTTCGCGCAGCCCGTCGAGCCGGACCCGGCGGCGGGCGAGCGGGTTGGCGAGGATCGCCTTGGGCTCGGAGCCGAAGAGGACGCCGTCGGCGGTCGGGTAGTGGTAGAAGGGCTTGATGCCCATGCGGTCGCGGACCATCACGAGCCGGTCCGCGCGGCCGTCCCAGACGGCGAAGGCGTACATGCCGTTGAGACGTTCGGCGAGCGCGTCGCCCCACTCCAGGTAGCCGCGCAGGACGACCTCGGTGTCGGAGCCGGTGGTGAACCGGTGGCCGCGGCCGGTGAGTTCGCGGCGCAGCTCGGTGAAGTTGTAGGTCTCGCCGGAGTAGACGAGCGCGACCGTGCCCTCGGGGGTGTCGGCGGTCATCGGCTGCCGGCCGCCGGGCAGGTCGATGATGGCGAGCCTGCGGTGGCCGAGCGCGGCGGGGCCCTCGGCCCAGACGCCGCGGTCGTCCGGTCCGCGGCAGGCCATCGTCTCGGTCATCGCATCCAACGCCGCCTTCTCACCGCGCAGATCGCGGTCGAAGGAGACCCAGCCGGTGATTCCGCACATGCCTACCTCCTGCGTGCGGTTCCGCCGGGGCGCCCGTGCCGAGCTGCGCTTTTGCTGGTGCGAGCGACCGACCGGCCGAACAAGTTGCAATAGCCATCTACATCTTGAGCGTGCGCGACGACAGCCCAGAAGGTCAATGCGGCCGTAACCTGGCGGACACAAGGACCCTCACCGTTTCGGCCACTCTTTGCGCTCGCGATACCCACACGGCCCGCCGGAAGCGCTCTCGGGCGCGAGGTTCCGGCCACGGGCAAAAACTCCTCCAACCCCGTCCGGGATATTCGGAATGCCCGATACGTGTATCCGGCCTATCGTGCTGGCATGGAGCACGACCTGAGCCCCGACGCCCTCGCCGACCTCCGGCGCCCCCGCCCCTATCCGGCCGTGTCGGTGCTGACGCCGACCCACCGCCGCGGACCCGCCAGCACCCAGGACCCGGTGCGGCTGCGCAACGCGGTCGCCGAGGCCCGCAGACGGCTCGCGGACGACCCCGCGGTCGCCCGGGACCGGCGCGCCGACGTGCTCGACCAGTTGGACCGGGCCGTCGCCGAGGTCGACCTGACGTACGCGGAGGACGGGCTGGCGATCTTCGCCGCCCCCGGCGAGCACCAAGTGTGGACCCTGGCGCGGACCGTGCCCGAGCGGGTGGTGCTCTCGGACACCTTCCTCACCCGCAATCTGGTCGCCGCGTACACCGCCGAGCAGCCCTTCTGGGTGCTGTCGGTCGCCGCCGACCGCGTCACCCTGTGGAACGGCGGCGCCGGCCGGGTCACCGAGGCGCACACCGGCGGCTTCCCGCTGCTGCGGCCCCCCGTGGACTTCGACCCCGAGCGCCAGGAGCGCGTCGGCGACACGCCGAGCGCCTTCCGGGACGAGGGGACCCGGCAGTTCCTGCGCGAGGCCGACGCGGCGATGGTCCGGGTCCTGCGCGCGGCGCCGCGCCCGCTCTACGTCACCGGGCACAAGGCCGCCCTGTCCCTGCTGCGGCAGGCCGGGGACGCCGCCCGGGGCGCGGTGCACGTGCCGCACGGCGGCCTGGCGCAGGGCACGCCCGAGGCGGTGTGGCAGGCGGTCCAGCCGCTGCTCGCCGCCGAGGCGCGGCGCGCCGCCGACGCGGTGACCGGCGAACTGGAGGCGGCGCGCGGACGCCGGGAGTACGCGGCCGGCGTCGACGAACTCTGGCAGGGCGCCCGAGCGGGCCGGGTCCGGCTGCTGGCCGTCGAGGAGAACTACCGGGTGACGGTGGTGGACGCCGGCGACCACCTGGAACCGGCGGTCAGCGGCGACCTCGACGCCCGCGAGGACATCGTCGACGAGATCGTGGAGCGGTGCCTGGAGACCGGCGCCGAGGTCCGCTTCGTACCGGACGGCACGCTGCGGGACGCCGACGGCATCGCGGGAGTGCTGCGGTACTGACCGGGGCGCCCGGCGGGCCCCTCGACGGCCGGGCGCCCCACGTGCCCCTTGACGGCCGTGGAACGCTGTTCCCGGTGTCCGCGCACGCACGGCGGGCCGGGGAAGGAGCCGACGGAACGTGAGTCAGTTGCTGGGCGTGGCGGTCCTCGGCGCGGGGCACATGGGCGCCGATCACATACGACGGCTGGACCGGGTGGTGAGCGGCGCCAGGGTGATCGCCGTCGCCGACCCCGACGCCGCGCGGGCCGAGGAGGCCGTCGCCGGGCGCGCGGGCGTGACGGTCCGTACCGACGCCGAGGCCGCGCTCGCCGTGCCCGGCGTCGAGGCGGTGCTGATCGCCTCGCCCGGCGAGGCGCACGAGGAGGCGCTGCTCGCCGCGTTCGCGCGGGGGCTGCCGGTGCTGTGCGAGAAGCCGATGGTGCCCGACCCGGCGGGCGCGCTGCGGGTGGTGGAGGCCGAGGCGGGGCTGGGCCGGCGGCTGACCCAGGTCGGGTTCATGCGGCGCTACGACACCGAGTACGGGCGGCTGAAGTCGTTGCTGGACGGCGGGCGCCTGGGCCGGCCGCTGCTGCTGCACTGCACCCACCGCAACGTCTCCTCTCCCCCGCACTTCACCTCCGCGATGCTGATCGACAGCTCCGTGTCGCACGAGATCGACGCGGCCCGCTGGCTGCTCGGGCACGAGATCGAGGCGGTGACCGTGCACCGGCCGCGGCCGTCCGCCGGCGCGCCCGCGGGCCTGGCCGACCCGCAGTTCGTGGTCTTCGAGACCGACCGGGGCGCCCTGGTCGACGTGGAGGTCTTCGTCAACTGCGGCTTCGGCTACCAGGTCCGCTGCGAGGCCGTCTGCGAGGCGGGCAGCGCCCGGATCGGCGAGGACCACACCATGGTCGTGACGGCGGCGGGCGGCGCCCGCGAGGAGGTGCCGGGGGACTACCTGCTGCGGTTCGCGGACGCCTACGACCGCGAGGTGCGGGCGTGGGTCGAGGCCGCCCGCGGCGGCCGGGTCACCGGACCGAGCGCCTGGGACGGCTACGCGGCCTCCGCGGTCGCCGAGGCGGGGGTGCGCGCCCTGGAGTCCGGCGCCCGCACGGCGGTCGACCTGGCCCCGCGTCCGGCGCTGTACTCCGAGCCGCACTAGAACATCTGCACGATGAACACACGACCCGTTCCGGGACATATGTTCGCCTCAGCCAACTCCCGCATCCTTCCGTTGACTCGTGACCTCGCGAGACATCCTTCGGGGACTGTGGCATATGCCGGAGGCACCGCCCGATCGGGTGTTGCCGAATCGCTTACAGGGCCTCGCGGGCTGTGCCACAGTCATAGCGGTCCTCCCGTCCGCCGCGGTCCCGTCCCGGTCCAACCGTCTGCACACCGGAGCGCGTCATGCCGTCCCCCCTCTCCGCGGACCACCCCGCCGTGCCGCCGTCCGGCCGCCGCGCGGTCGAGTCTCTGATCACGCAGGCGCGGCGGCTCAAGGGGGATGTGGACGCCGTACGACGGGGCACCCCGCGCGACGCGGCGGGCCCGCACGGACGCTGGCAGCGCGCCCTGTACGACCTGGCGTTGCATCAACTGGACGACCTGGACGGGCACCTCGCGCAGTTACGGGAGGGTCCGCCGCCGGGTGCCGGGTGCGCGCGCCCGTCCGGACCGCTGCTCAGCCGGGTCGGCAGCGCCGAGTGGAACCTGCTGACGGACGCCGCCGACTGGTCCGAGGAGCTGTACCGGATTCTCGGCCGCGATCCCGGCGCCCCGCCGCTCACCCTCGACGAACTCCCCTCCCTGGTGCTGGACGAGGACCGGCCGAAGCTGACCGCGATGGTCACCGGCTGTCTCGTCGACGCTCGGCCGATCGACGACGAGTTCCGCGTCGTCCACCCCGACGGCACCGTACGCACGGTGCACATGATGGGCGAACCCGTGCTCGACGCCGACGGCAGCACCGCCTCGATGTGGGCGGTCCTGCGCGATGTCAGCGAACTGCGCCGCAGCCAGCGGGCGGTGGCCGCGACCCGGGAGGCGATCCGCGCCCGCCCCCGGGCGACCGGGCCGGAGCCGACGCCGCTCCCCCGTACGGCCGGCCTGGACCTGGCCGCCGCCCGCTTCCCCGGCCCGGCCTTCCCCGACCGCCCCGGCACGGTCTGGTACGACGCCTGCGAGACCGCCCGCGGCGAGGTCCTCCTCGGCGCCGGGTCCCGCCCCGGCGGACCGCCGGAGACCGCGCTGCTCATCGGCACCCTGCGCGGCCTGGCCATGGCGGGCACCCGGCCCGGGGCGATGCTCGGCCGGCTCGCCCTCGCCGACACCGTGTGCTGCACCTACCGGGCCGGCACCCGCGCCCTGGCCTGGGCGCACACCGGACACCCCGCCCCGCTGCTGTTCCGCGACGGGACGGGGCGCCGGCTCGGCACCCGGACACGCGACGCCCAGGCACTCGACACCCGGACACTCGACGCCCAGGCACTCGACACCCAGGCACTCGACACCCAGGCACTCGACACCCAGGCACTCGACACCCGGGCCGAGGAGACCCTCCGGCCCGGCGATCTGCTGCTGCTGCACACCGGCGCACCGGCCGCCACGCACCGGCTCCTCGCCCTGGCCCCGCACCTGGCCGGGGCGCGCTCGGCGCAGGAGGCAGTGCGGATGGTGACGCGGGAGTGCGCCGGGCTCGGGGACGACACCTGTGTGCTGGCCGCCCGGGTGCTGCCGTGATCGAGGCGGGCCGGGCGCTACGCCTGGGCACTGCCGGCGGACTTCCCCCTTCCCTTCGGCAGCGCCAGCTCGATCTCCTCCCGCAGCTCCTGGATCTTCGGACAGCCCGCGTACCGCGTGGTCAGCCGGTACATCTGGCGCAGCCGGTCCCAGGTGCGGTGGGAGGAGTTCGAGCCCATCGACCTCAGGGCCAGCCGCGCGTACCGGTCCGCCTGTTCGGGATCGTCGGCGATGAAGCAGGCCGAGGCCATGGAGAGATGGTCGAAGATCTTCGACCGTTCCCGGGCGTCGGTCCGCAGGTCCAGTGCCTTGCCGGCGTAGTACTGGGCGTGCGTCGCCGCGCCCGGGTCGAACTCGGCCAGCGTGCGGTAGGCGAGGGCCGTCATGCCGTACAGGTCCTCGTCGGTGAAGAGCTGCATCCAGTCCGGCGGTTCCGTGTCGTCGCGGTCGGAGACGAACAGGTCCTCGGCCTGTCCGAGGGTGCGGCGCATGGCCTGGCCCTTGCCCATGGCGGCCAGGGCCCATGCCTCGATGGTGTGGAACATCGCCTGGGTGCGCGGCAGCAGTCGGTCGCCCGCGCCTGAGGTGGCCAGCTTCATCAGGTCCAGCGCGTCGTCGGGCCGCCCGAGGTGCACCATCTGCCGGGCCGCCCGGGAGAGCGCCTCGCCGGCCCGGGGCCGGTCACCGCCCTCGCGGGCGGCGTGGGCGGCGATGAGGAAGTACTTCTGGGCCGTGGGTTCCAAACCCACGTCGTGGGACATCCAGCCCGCGAGGACCGCGAGGTTGGCGGCGACGCCCCACAGGCGCTGCTGGATATGGGGAGGGTGGCGGTAGGCGAGCATGCCGCCCACCTCGTTGAGCTGGCCCACCACGGCCTTGCGCTGGAGCCCGCCGCCGCGGGCGGCGTCCCAGGCGCGGAACACCCCGACCGAGCGCTCCAGTGCCTCGATCTCCTGCCACCCGATGGGGGCGGCCTCGTAGCGGTCGAACCCGGCCGGGTCGGCGACGCGCAGGGGATCGTGGAGGTCGGGAGCGTCGGCGGCCAGCACCGGGTCGGTGTGCAGCCAGTCATGCATGGCGTTGCTGAGGGCGGAGCCCGCGGCGAGCGCGGCGCCCGCGCCCACCAAGCCGCGTCGGTTGAGCATAAGGTCCATTCCCGTGAATTCGGTGAGGACCTCGGCGGTCCGCTCGGGCGCCCACGGCACGCCGTCGGGATGTTCCTGACTCCCGTCGCGTGTCTTCTTCCCCGGGCGCCCGTGCCGGACCAGACCGAGGTCCTCCATGGTCACGACACGGCCGAGACGCTCGGTGAACAGGGCCGCCAGCACCCGCGGCACCGGATCGCGCGGGATCTCTCCCATGTCGATCCACCGCCGCACCCGGGAGGTGTCGGTCGACAGTTGGGGATGGCCCATGGCCGCCGCCTGCCGGTTGACCAGCCTCGCGAGTTCGCCCTTGGACCAGTTGGCCAAACCGAACAGGTCCGCGAGCCGGGTGTTGGGTCGTCCGCTCACGTCAAGCCCCCAGGTTCTCGGCTGAGTTGACAGTAGTCCCGCCGGGCATGCCGAGCGACTATTCGCCAGGGTCCGCCAGGGTGCGCCAGATGGTGTGCCAGGGCCGGACGGGTGTCGAGTAGGAACGCGCCACCCCGACCCGGTCACCGTGAGGGCACTCCCCAGGGTGGTCCGCGGCGGCCGGGCGGGCGGCGCGATCGCTGACCGACCGACGGCTCAGGCAGGCACAGCAGGTACGCGAAGGGATTTGTCTCGCCCATGTACGCAGCATCGACCTCCGTGTCCGTCCCCACCCGCACGCCGTACCCCCGCCCCGCGGGGAGCGGACCCTACCTCGCCCCCGCGCGTCCGGCGTCTCCCGTGCTCGGGGCGGGCAGGACACGGCGCGTTCCGGCGCCGGGCGGCCCACCGCTGAGCGGGAGGATCGACGTGTCCGGCCCGCAGGGCACCCAGTTGCGTACGGCGATCGCCGCGGTGCACCGGATCTGCCCGGAGTTCGCTCCGGTGCAGGTGCTGCGCCGCACCGGGCGGTCGGTGCTGCTGGTCGGGACGACCGGGCGCGCCACCGCCGTGGCCAAGTGCCTGCTGGACCACTCCCCCGCGTGGGCGGAGCGCAGTCGGCACGAGATAGCGGCCTACCGCTCGTTCGTCCGGCAGCGCCCGCCGGTGCGGGTGCCGAGGCTGATCGCGGCGGACCCGGACCACTGCACACTCGTCATCGAGCGGATGCCGGGGCGGGTGGCGGCCCTGCTGCGCCACCCCCTCCAGACGCCGCCGCACGCGGACATCAGGGCCGCGCTCGGCGCCATCTGCCGGCTCAACGCCTGGCGGCCCCCGGCGGGCACCTTCGACGCCCCGCTGGACTACGCGGCGCGCATCTCCCGCTACCACGAGCTGGGCCTGCTCACCGACCGGGACCTGGGCGACCTGCAGAAGCTGCTGCACGGCATCGCCCACGCGGCCGGACGCCAGGGCATGGGCCAGTTCTGCCACGGCGACGCCCTGCTGTCCAACATCCTGATGTCACCGGCCGGACCGGTGCTGGTCGACTGGGAGCACGCGGGCTGGTACCTGCCGGGGTACGACCTGGCGACGCTCTGGACGGTGCTCGGGGACGCGCCCGGGGCCCGGCGCCAGATCAGCCAGCTCGCCCAGTCGGCGGGCCCGGCCTCGCGGGACGCGTTCCTGGTGAACCTGATGCTGGTCCTGACCCGCGAGATCCGTACGTACGAGACGGCCGTGCAGCGTTCGATGCGCGACACGGCCCCGACGGCACCGGGTCCGGCCCAACCGGGTGCCGCGCCGTCCGGCGAGGAGCAGCGGCTGCTGCTGCGGCGGCTGCACGACGACTGCCAGTTGGCCCGCCGGGCGGTGCGCGCGGCGGTCGGCACCCGCTGAGGGGGACGGAGGTCCGCGGAGCGCCCGGCGTGGCGCGCCGCGGACCTCTGCCGCGTGCCCGCGTCCCCCTCGCACCATTGGCGTACGCCACTGGCGTCATCCCCGCATCCCGGCTGGATGATTGACGGAACGTCGGACCGGCGGGTACCACTGACGGACACCCGGCCCCGGCCGCCCCGACACACCCCGTCGTCCCAGGAGGCCGCATTGCGAGGTTCCGTCCCCGGCCCACCGTCCGCCACCGACTCCTCATCCGCCACCGGCTCCCCCGGCGGCATACGCCCGCGTGCCACGGCCACCGCCGTCGCCGCGGCGGCGCTGCTGCTGCCGCTGCTCGGCGCCGCCCCCTCCCCCGCGCGGCCCGCCGGCGCCGCGCCCGCCCCCGACCGGCTCCAGCGGGCCTTCGCCGCGGCGGCGGCCGAGTACCACGTCCCGCGCAGCGTGCTGCTGGGCGTCTCCTACCTCCAGTCCCGCTGGGACACGCACGGCGGCGCGCCGAGCGTGACCGGCGGCTACGGCCCGATGCACCTCACCGACGCCCGCACCGCCCTGGCCCGCGCGTCCTCGCACCACGACGAGGGCGCCGAGGACCCGCGCGGCGACGACGCCCGCCCCGCGCCGCGCCCGGAGCCCCGGCCGGCGGAGCCCGCCGCCGTACCGGCCCGGCTGTCGACGCTGCCGAGGGCGGCCGAACTGACCGGGCTGAGCCCCGAGGCGCTGCGCACCGACCCGGCCGCCAACGTGGCCGGCGGCGCCGCGCTGCTCGCCGACGCGCAGCGGCGACTGGGCGGGCCGGCGAGCACCGACCCGGCGGACTGGTACGGGGCGGTGGCCCGGTTCTCCGGCGCCGACGACACCGCGACGGCGGCGGCCTACGCCGACGACGTGTACGCCGTGATCCGCGCCGGTGAGCGGCGCACCACGGACGGCGGGCAGCGCGTCACCCTGCCCGCGAGCCCCGAAGTGGCGCCCGAGAGAGACCTGTTGGCGCGGACGGGGCTCCGGTCCGCCGAGGCGGCCGGCACCGAGTGCCCGCCGACGGTGTCCTGCGAGTGGGTGCCGGCGCCGTACGAGGAGTTCGGGGACGGCGACTACGGCAACCACGACCGGGCCGACCGGCCCGCCTCCCAGCCCGTCCGGTACATCGTCGTGCACGACACGGAGGGCACCTGGGACGGTGTCCTGAACCTGGTCCAGGACCCCACCTACGTGTCCTGGAACTACTCCCTGCGCTCCACCGACGGCCACATCGCCCAGCACGTGAAGACCAAGGACGTGGCCTGGCACGCGGGCAACTGGTACGTCAACGCGGGCTCGGTCGGCCTGGAGCACGAGGGCTTCCTCGCCGATCCGGACGCCTGGTACACGGAGGCGATGTACCGCTCGTCGGCGAGGCTGGTGAAGTACCTGGCGAAGAAGTACGGCATCCCGCTGGACCGGCAGCACATCCTGGGCCACGACAACGTGCCCGGACCGACCGCGTCCGCCGTCCCCGGCATGCACACCGACCCGGGCCCGTACTGGGACTGGGCGCACTACTTCCGGCTGCTGGGCCGCCCCTTCCACCCGACCGCCGGGAAGCACGCGGACGTGGTCACCATCCGCCCCGATTACGCGTCGAACCGGCCGGTCTACACCGGGTGCGCGAGCGCCGGCGTGCCGTGCCCGGCGCACGGTTCCGGCGAGGTGCGGCTGTACTCCGACCACGACGAGGAGGCGCCGCTGATCCGGGACACCGGCCTGGGCACGACTCCCGGTACCGGCGTCAACGACCTGTCGTCCCGGGTCTCCACCGGCCAGCAGTTCGCGGTCGCCGACCGGTGGGGCGAGTGGACGGCCATCTGGTACCTGGGGCAGAAGGCGTGGTTCCGCGACCCGCCCGAGCGGCCGGCGGCCGTGCCCGCCAAGGGCAGGCTGGTGACGCCCCGGGACGGTCTGGCGAGCGCCCCGGTGTACGGGAGGGCGTACCCGGAGGCGGCGGCCTATCCGGCCGGGGTGCCCGTCCAGTCGGTGTCCCCGCTGCCGTACCGGCTGCCCGCGGGTCAGGCGTACGTGGTGGGTGACGAGGTCCCCGGCGAGTACTACTACGCGGTGACCTACGACGAGGAGTCGCACCGGGTGGTCAGGGGCCGGGACCGGTACTACGAGATCCAGTACGGGCACCGCGTGGCGTTCGTCCGCGCCGCCGACGTGGAGACCGTCGGCTGAGGGCCTGTCGTCAGCCCTGCTGGAAAAGCTCCGCCGGGAGCGGCTTCAGCAGGGCGTACAGGTCGTCGGTGATGGGGCGGTCCCAGGCGGCGATGGTGACCAGGACCTGGTCGCTGCGGTCGAACTGCACACAGGAGATGCGGCTCTCGGAGAGCTTGAGGCGGCGCACGATCAGCAGGTTGTCGCCCTGCATCACCGGGGTGTCCTCGGTGCCGACGACGGTGACCTCCTCGTCGTTCTCCAGGGCCAGCAGCAGTTGGGCGACCTCGAAGGGGACCTGTCCCTCGGGCACCTCGCGGGCCGGGGAGCCCACGGGCAGGTTCCCGATGATCATGGCGGGGCCGCGCCCGCCGAACAGGTCGTACCGCAGGAAGACGCCCTGGCAGGTGCCGTCGGGGGCGGGCAGCAGGCCGGCGCCCAGATTGCCGGGCCAGTCGCCCGGGTCCATGGCCAGTACGTCGAAGTCGGGCCCGGCGGGGGTGGCACTGCGGCGGCGGAGGAACGACATGCCGCCCATGGTACGTGGCCGCGCCCCCCGGACGGTGTGCGACCGGTGTCTCACTCCCGCGGCGGGGACGGCGGGACGACCGCGACGGGGGCCGCCGCGTGCAGCAGTACCGCGTGGGTGACCGAGCCCAGCATGCGGGCCGGTGCCAGCAGGCGCCGCCGGTGCCGGCCGACGACCACGAGGTCGGCGTCGCGGGAGGCGGCGACCAGGTTGCCGGCGGCGTCGCCGGGGACCACGTGCGGCTCGGCCCGGACGCCGGGGTGCCGTTCGCGGTACGGGGCGAGGAAGCCCTCGGCGAGGACCCGGGTCTCGCTCTCCACGGCGGCCTCGTCGATCACCGGCGGCACGACCTGGCCGGGGGCGGTCCAGGCCGGCACCGGCCACGGGTAGGCGGCGACGGCCTGGACGCGGGCGCCACGCGGCTCGGCCTCGGCGAAGGCGAAGGCGAGGGTGGCGTCGTCGGGGCTGTCGACGTGCAGGCCGACGACCACGCGGGGGCCGGGCTCGGGCGGAACCGCCCCGCCGGGCACCTCGCGTCCGGGACGCGGTACGACGACGACGGGGCACTCGGCGTCGCGGGCGGCGGCCAGGGAGGTGGAGCCGAGCACCAGGGTGGCGAAGCCGCCGCGGCCCCGGGAGCCGAGGACCAGGAGCTGGGCGTCGGCGGAGAGTTCGGGCAGGACCGCGCCGGGGAAGCCCTCGACGGTCAGGTACTCGGTGCCGGGCGGTTCGCCGCCGGCCCGGAGGTGGGCGCGGGCGGCGTCGAGGACCGGGTCCTCGTCCGGGTCGGGCGGGGCGACGGCGATGATGTCGGGCCGGCCCCACACGGCGTACTGCCGTACGTGCGCCACCCGCAGGGGTGCCGCGCGCCCGAGGGCGGCGTCCCGCGCCCGGTCCAGGGCGCGCAGGCTGTCGTCCGAACCGTCCACCGCGGCGACGACCGGCAGGGTGCTCATGGGTTCTCACCTTCCGGAGTGCGTCCCCCCTCCGGGCGCCAGCCTCGCTCAGGCGCCGGCCCCGGGCGGGTGCCCGGGGCCGCGTGTCCGGAAAATCGCCGGGGAACTCCGCCGGTTCGGCCGGTCCGCCGCGGGCGGCGGGCCGCGGTCAGGTGAGGTCGAACTCGCCGCCGCGCGCTCCCGAGACGAAGGCGCCCCATTCGGCGGGGGTGAAGATCAGGGAAGGGCTCTCCGGGCGGGTTCCGTTGCGCATGGCGATGAAGCCCTCGACGAAGGCGATCTGCACATCCCCCAGACCTCCGCTGCTGGACTGCCAGTGCGCGTCGCTCAGATCCAACTCCGGCTTGTCCCAGCCCCTCGGCGGGCGCTGGTGGGTGGTGGTCTCGGCCACGTCCGTGCTCCTCCCGATCGCGTCGTCCGCGGGCCAGCCTAGCGATCGGCCCGGGGCGCGGACAGGCCGCGCGGCGCGGACCTTTCAGGCGGTGGCGAAGCGGTTCCGCAGCTCCCGCTTGAGGATCTTGCCGCTGGCGTTGCGGGGCAGCGCGTCGGCGAACAGGACGCGCTTGGGCGCCTTGAAGGCGGGGAGCCGTTCGCGGGCGTGCGCGAGCAGTTCGGCCTCCGTCACCTCGCCGCGCCGGACGACGACGGCGGTGACCGCCTCGATCCAGCGTGGGTCGGGCAGCCCGATCACGGCGGCCTCGGCGACGCCGGGATGGGTGTAGAGGGCGTCCTCGACCTGGCGGGAGGCGACCAGGACGCCGCCGGAGTTGATGACGTCCTTGACCCGGTCGACGATCGTGAAGTAGCCGTCCGGGTCGCGCACCGCGAGGTCGCCGGAGCGGAACCAGCCGTCGCGGAAGGCCGCGGCGGTCTCCTCGGGCTTGTCCCAGTAGCCCTCGCACAGTTGCGGGGAGCGGTAGACGATCTCGCCGGGGGTGCCGTCGGGCACGTCCTGGCCGTCCTCGTCGACCACCCGGGCGTCGACGAAGAGCACGGGCCGGCCGCAGGAGTCCAGCCGGCCCTCGTGCTCGTCGGGGCCGAGGACGGTGGCGAGGGGGCCGATCTCGCTCTGTCCGAAGCAGTTGTAGAAGGCGAGCCCGGGGAGGCGGGCGCGCAGCTTCTCCAGGACGGGCACGGGCATCACCGACGCCCCGTAGTACGCCTTGCGCAGGCCGCCGAGGTCCCTGGTGGCGAAGTCGGGGCGGCCCGCGAGGCCGATCCACACGGTGGGCGGCGCGAACAGGCTGTCCACCCGGCCGGCCTCGATCAGATCCAGGAGGCGGTCGGCGTCGGGAGCCTCCAGGAGGACGTTGGTGGCGCCGACGGCGAGGTAGGGCAGCAGGAAGACGTGCGTCTGCGCGGAGTGGTAGAGCGGCAGCGCGTGCGCGGGGCGGTCCCCGGCGCGCAGGTCGAGGGCGGTGATGGCGCTGAGGTACTCGTGCACCAGGGCCCGGTGGGTCATCATCGCGCCCTTGGGCAGCGCGGTGGTGCCGGAGGTGTAGAGGAGCTGCACCAGGTCCTCGGAGCCGGGTTCCGGGCCGTCGAAGGCGGGCGCGGTGGCCAGCCGGTCCAGGAGGCAGCCGTCGGCGTCGCGCAGCGGCAGGGCGGGTACGCCGGCCGGGAGCCGGCCGGCGAGGGCGGGGTCGGTGAGGACCAGCGCGCTGCCGGACTGGCCGACCAGGTACGCGAGGTCGTCGCCGGTGAGGTTCTGGTTGACCGGGACATGGACCAGGCCGGCGCGGGCGCAGGCGAGGAAGGCGATCAGGTAGGCGTCGGAGTTGTGGCCGTAGGCGCCGACCCGGTCGCCGGGGGCGAGTCCCTCGGCGCGCAGCACGCCCGCCGCGCGGGAGACGGCGGTGTCGAGTTCCTGGTACGTCCAGGTGCGGTCGCCGAATTTCAGGGCGGTCCGCGCGGGGGTCCGGCGGGCGCTGCGGCGCAGCACTCCGTCGACGGTGCTGCCGTGTCCGGGCGTCATGACGGTGATCCTCGGCCGGGGACGGCGGCGGGTCAAGACGCGTACGGTGCCGGTCACGGCGGGTCAAGGCGCGCACGGCCCGGGTCGCGGCCGGTCAGGACGCGTACGGTCCCGGTCACGGCGGTCACGACGTGTCCGGTCCCTTGACGACCGGTCAGGAACGGTCGGTGTCATGGCACTGACACGGCTGATACCGGTTGGTACGCTCGACCGCTCCCGAAGGAGGCTCCTCGATGGCGACGGGCGAACAGCACACGGGCGGACTCACCCGGCGGCAACTGGGCGCGGGCGCGCTGGCGTTGGGCGGGGCGCTGACGATCGGCCCGTTCGCGGCCGGGCCCGCCGCGGCCGTCGCCCCAGGGGTCCGGCGGACCACCCTGCGGCACGGCCCGGCCGAGCGGGCCGGGCTGCTCCCGGAGCATCTGCGGCGCCTGGTCACCGACGCCGAGGCGTTCCTCGGGCCGTCCCCCCGGCACTCGTGGTACGCGGGGGCGGTGCTGCTCGCCGGGCGGGGCGGCACGGTCGCGCTGCACGAGCCGATCGGCATGGCGGTGCGCTACCGGGCGTACGACGAGACGACGGACACCGGTGTCGAGTTCCCGGCGGCCGAGCAGATCCCGATGACCAGGGGGACGGTGTTCGACCTGGCGTCGGTGTCCAAGCTGTTCACCTCGCTCCTCGCCGTCCAGCAGATCGAGCGGGGCAGGCTGGACCTGGAGGCGGCGGTCGCCTCGTACCTGCCGGAGTTCGGGCGGGCGGGCAAACAGGAAGTGACGATCCGTCAGCTCCTGACGCACACCTCGGGGTTCCGGGCCTGGGTCCCGCTCTACACCTCGCCGACGTACGAGGAGAAGGTGCGGCGGATCTACGACGAGGCCCCGGTCAGTCCGCCGGGCACCGCCTACCTCTACTCCGACCTGAACCTGATCTCGCTCCAGTTGGTCCTGGAGCACCTCACCGGCCGCGCCCTGGACACCCTGCTGCGCGAGGAGATCACCGGCCCGCTCGGGCTGCGCCGCACCCGCTACAACCCGCCCGCCTCCTGGCGGCCGTCGATCGCGGCCACCGAGGACGCCCGCGCCCCCTGGTCCGGGCTGGACCGGGGCCTGGTGTGGGGCGAGGTGCACGACGAGAACGCCTTCAGCCTGGGCGGGGTGGCGGGGCACGCGGGGGTGTTCTCCGACGCCTGGGACCTCGCGGTCCTCGGCCGCACCCTGCTCAACGGCGGCCGGTACGGCCGGGCGCGGGTCCTGCGGCCGGAGTCGGTGGAGCTGATGTTCACCGACTTCAACACCGCCTTCCCCGGCGACGAGCACGGCCTCGGCTTCGAGCTGTACCAGCACTGGTACATGGGCGCGATGGCCACCCCGCGCACCGCCGGGCACACCGGCTTCACGGGCACCTCGCTGGTGCTCGACCCGACCACCGACTCGTTCCTGGTGGTGCTGGGCAACTCCGTGCATCCGGTGCGCACCTGGCGGTCCGGTTCGGCGCCCCGGGTGGCGGCGGCCAACGATCTGGCGCGGGCGGTGCCGGTCCGGCCCGCACGCGGACGCACCGCGTGGTTCTCGGGGATGGCGAGCGCGGCGACGGCGACGCTCACCCTGCCCGCGCTGGACACCTCGGCGGGCGGTGCCCAACTGCGCTGCGCGCTGTGGTGGGACACCGAGCCGGGCGCGGACGCCCTGGTCCTGGAGGCCACCGGCGACGGCGGCGCGACCTGGCAGCCGGTGCCGTTCACGGTCTCCCGGCCGGGAGCGGCGCCCCAGGAGCGTCCGGCGGGTTCGGTCAGCGGCTTCTCCGGCCGCCTCTGGCACCGGCTGACCGCCGCCCTCCCGGCCGCCCGGGGGCTCGCCCTGCGCTGGCGGTACACGACCGACCGGCTGTACGTGGGCCGCGGGGCGTACGTGGACGCGCTGCGCGCCGAGTCGGCCGACGGCGTCCTGTTCGACGAGGCCCGCCGCGCGGACGCGGCCCGGATCGAGGCGGTGGGGTGGACGCGGTCGGCCGACTGAGGCGGGGCCGTCCTACTGGTTGAAGACGGCCTTCTGGACCTCGTTGGGCCCGTCGAAGTTGTCCTGCTTCAGGCCGTCGAGGCGGCTGACGACCTTGTCGTCGGCCTTGTTCTTGCGGGCGCGGTCGACGAGCGACTTCTTGTCCGCCGGGTAGTCCATGCCGCTGAGGGCCTTCTGCAGGTCGATGGGGCTGAGGTCGGCCATGACGGCCTCCTTGTCGTACGGGTCGGTGGTCCGGGGTCCGACGGGGCGCACCCTCGGACGTACGGAATGTCCGCTATGTCGCGGTACCCCGCCCGGCGCGGCGCATGCGCCCCGGCCCTCGGTCCCCCGCGTCCGCCAGCACCGCCATGGCCGCGTTGTGCCCCGGTACGCCGCTGACCCCGCCCCCGCGCACCGCCCCCGCGCCGCACAGGAACACATTGGGGTGACCGGTCTCCACGCCCCAGCGGCCGGTGCCCTCCTGGGCGTAGGGCCAGGACAGCTCGCGGTGGAAGATGTTGCCGCCGGGCAGCCCCAGCTCGCGCTCCAGGTCCAGCGGCGTCTTCACCTCCACGCAGGGCCGCCCGTCCGCGTCGGTCGCCAGGCAGTCGGCGAGCGGCTCGGCGAGCCGGTCGTCGAGCTGGGCCAGGGTCGCCTCCAGCAGAGCGGCGCGGACGGTGTCGTGGTCGCCGGTGAACAGCCGGGCCGGGGTGTGCAGGCCGAACAGGGTGAGGGTGTGGTGGCCCCGCGCGGCCAGGTCCGGGCCGAGGATCGTGGGGTCGGTGAGCGAGTGGCAGTAGATCTCCGAGGGCGGGGCGGCGGGCAGCTCACCCGCGGCGGCGCGGGCGTGGGCGGCGGCGAGCTGGGCGTAGCCCTCCGCCACGTGGAAGGTGCCGGCGAACGCCTCCCGGGGGTGCACTTCGGGGTCGCGCAGCGCGGGCAGCCTGGTCAGCAGCATGTTGACCTTGAGCTGGGCGCCCTCGGCGGGCGCGGGCGCCGGGCCGCCGGTCAGTTCCGCCAGCGCCCGCGGGGAGGCGCCGACCAGGACGTGCCGGGCGGCGACGGTGCCCTCGCCGTCGGCGGTGCGGTAGGCGACCTCGGCGGTCCGCCCGTCGGTGTCGACGCGGACCGCCTGGTGGCCGGTGGCGAGCACGGCTCCGGCCGACCGGGCGGCGGCGGCCAGCGCGTCGGTGAGCGCGCCCATCCCGCCGACCGGCACGTCCCAGGCGCCGGTGCCGCCGCCGATGACGTGGTAGAGGAAGCAGCGGTTCTGTTTCAGCGTCGGGTCGTGGGCGTCGGCGAAGGTGCCGATCAGGGCGTCGGTGAGGACCACTCCCCGGACCAGGTCGTCGGCGAAGTACTCCTCGATCGCGGCCCCGACCGGCTCCTCGAACAGGGCCCGCCAGGCGTCCGCGTCGTCGACCCGGCGGCGCAGCTCCTCCCGGGTGGGCAGCGGTTCGGTGAGCGTCGGGAAGACCCGCCGGGCGACGCGGCCGGTCATGCCGTAGAACCGCCGCCAGGCCGCGTACTCGCGCTCGCCGCCGGTGAGCCGGGCGAAGGACTCCCGGGTGCGCCGCTCGTCCCCGCCGACCAGCAGCCCCGTCGGCCGGCCGGCCCGTTCCACGGGGGTGTACGAGGAGATGTCCCGGGTGCGGACGCGGAAGTCCAGGCCGAGGTCCCGGACGATCTTCCGCGGCAGCAGGCTGACCAGGTAGGAGTAGCGGGACAGCCGGGCGTCGACGCCGGGGAAGGGCCGGGTGGACACGGCCGCGCCGCCGGTGCGGTCCAGGCGTTCGAGGACCAGGACGGAGCGTCCGGCGCGGGCCAGGTAGGCGGCGGCGACCAGGCCGTTGTGGCCGCCGCCGACCACGACGGCGTCGTAGGCGCGGGTTCCCCGGTGCGTGGTCATGGCTCTTGGTAGCACGCGGTGATCGCCCCCGCCAGGGGGTCTACGGCCGGAGCCGGTGCGGCGCCGGACGGGTGTCCGGGCCGAGCCGCGCGACGGCGGTCAGGATGTGCCGGGGCGGCAGTTGCCAGCGCACCCGGGCGGGGATCGCGCGCAGCGCGGCGCCGGTGCGGCGCAGATGGCGGGTGACGGTCCCCGGGTCGGGCGCGGGCCTGCCGTACAGCGCGTGGGCGTACGGCGGCAGGGAGCCGTAGGCCAGGTCCGCGGCCCGCCGCCACAGCAGCTCGCGGGCCGGGACCAGCGCGCGGGGCACGGGCGGGCGGCGCAGGAAGGCGTCCACCTCGCGGGCCTCGGGCCCGGCGGCGAGTTCGGGCCGCACCCGCTCGAAGTAGGCGGCCAGGGCGGCGCGGCTCGCCGGGACCCCGGCGGGGTCGAGGCCGACCAGGCGGGCACCGGCGCGGTGTTCGGCGAGATAGCGGTCGGCCTGGGCGTCCGTGAGCGGGAACCCGGAGCGGCGCAGCACGTGCAGGTAGGAGCCGACCTCGGCGCAGTGCACCCAGAGCAGCAGCGCGGGTTCGTCCACGCCGTACCGCTCGCCGGTGCCGGGGTCGACGGCGCTCAGCGCGCGGTGAATCCGGCGGACCCGGGCGCCCGCCTCCTGAGCCGCCCGGGTGGTGCCGTACGTGGTGGTGCCGACGAAGCGCGCGGTGCGCAGCAGCCGGCCCCAGGCGTCCCGCCGGAAGTCGCTGTTCTGCATGACGCCGCGCACCGCACGCGGGTGCAGGGCCTGGAGGTACAGCGCGCGGACCCCGGCGATCCACATCATCGGGTCGGCGTGCGCCTGCCAGGTCACCGATCCGGGGCCGAACAGCCCGGGATCGCCCCGCTCGCCCGCGCCGTCGCCGGCCGGGCCCGTACCACCGGTCAGGGAGGCTGCCATGCCGTGAGGTTAGCCCCGCCGCGCGGGCGGGTCAGCGCAGGGTGGCCAGGAAGTCCCCGCAGGCGCGGGCGCAGTCCCGGCACGCCGCCGCGCTGTCCTCGGCGCCCGGCTGCCGGTCGAAGACCTGGGCGCTCTCCAGGCACACCTGCCGGCACCACTCCACCTGGGCGCGGATCGCCGCCTCGTCCACCTGGGTCTGCTCCGACAGCACCCGGCAGGTGGCGTCGCACACCTCGGCGCACATGATGCCCTTGCGCCGCACCTGTTCCTGGTTCTCGCCCCCGTCCGGGTCCACGAGGCTCGCCCGCAGCGCACAGGCCCGCGCACACTCCGTGCACGCCTGCGCGCAGGCGAAGCGATCCTCGAGAAACTGGAAAAGCTCCGCTTGAGAAGTCGTCGTAGTCACACGGCGCGGGTAGCCGCCGTACCGGCCGCCAAACCCGCCGAGCCCAGTGATGCCAAGGGGTGTGGACCGCTTTCCGGTTCCCTCGCCGGGCATCCGGGGTGCTCCTGTCGTCCCGGCGTGTCCACCGCCTTTCCGTTTGTGCCGGGCCGTTCGCGGACGACCAGGCGGGAGCCGCTCGGCGCGGTCCGCGGGGCCGACCGTTCGCGGACCCGGTCCGCCCGGCCGGGCCGAGCAGGTTGACGGCCCCGGCCCGGGGTACCCGCGGGTCATGAGTAGCGCATGGATGAACCAGGCCGCGACCACCGGCGCCATGGGCGTCGGGCTGGTCGTGGCGGCCGTCGTGGTCGTGGCCCTGCTGATCGGCGCCTTCGCGGTCGGCATCCGCGTGAAGCGCCGGGAGGCGCCGCCGCCCCGCCCCGAGGAGCAGCCGCATCTGCCCGAAGGGGGCCCGGTCCGGGAGATCCGCGAGATGCGGGAGCCCGAGGAGGTGCCGCGCAGCGACGAGCGGCTGCTCCCGCACGAGCTGAAGCGGCAGGGCAGCCGGTCCGCCTCCGGGCAGGAGCGGCGCCGCTGGGACGAGGGCAGCAGCGGTTCGTTCGGCAGCGGCGGCCCCGGCGGCGGCCGCTGACACGACGTCACCGCGCCGACGTGGGCCGGTGACGCGTCCGGCGGTCGGTCGCACGGGTGTCGCCCGCGATCGCATGTGAGCTGCCGCTGAGGGAACCGAAGACAGGGTGAGGGCCCGCGCCACGCGCGGGCCCTCACCCTTATTTGCACACTCCTGGGCAACAAACTAGCCTGCACATCGATGGGCAAGTAACTGTCTTCCTAGGAGCCCCCGCGATGCCGCTTCTCACCGGCACACCCGTCGACCGGCAGGCCGGGCCGTACGCCCGGCGCTGGTGGGCGCTGGGCGTGCTGTGCCTCAGCCTGCTGATCGTCGTCATGGCCAACACGTCCCTGATCGTCGCCGCCCCGGACATGACCCGGGACCTGGACCTCAGCAGCAGCGACCTGCAATGGGTCATCGACGGCTACACCGTCCCCTACGCCGCGCTGATGCTGGTGCTCGGCGCGATCGGCGACAAGTACAGCCGCCGCGGCGCCCTGGTCGCCGGACTCCTCCTCTTCGCCGCCGGGTCGGTCGCCGGCAGCCTCGTGGACCGGACCGGACTGGTCGTCGCCGCCCGCGCGGTGATGGGCGTCGGCGCCGCCGTCGTCATGCCGGCCACGCTCTCGCTGCTGGTCGCCACCTTCCCCCGGGCCGAGCGGGCCCGCGCGATCACCGCCTGGACCGCCACCTCCGGACTCGCCATAGCCGTCGGCCCGCTGGTCGCCGGCTGGCTCCTGGAGGACCACTCCTGGGGGTCCACCTTCCTGATCAACGTGCCGGTCGCGGTGGTCGCCGTCGTCGGCGCGCTGACCCTGGTGCCGCCGTCCAGGGCGGCGGAGTCGGGCCGGATCGACTACGTCGGCGGCCTGCTGTCGATCGTCTCCGTGGGCTGCCTGGTCTACGCCGTCATCGAGGGCCCGCACTTCGGCTGGGGCACCGGCCCGGTCGCCGCGGCCGTCGTCGCGGGCGCCGGACTGATCGCCTTCACGCTCTGGGAGCTGCGGCACCCGCACCCGATGCTGGACGTCCGCCGGTTCGCGCTGCGCCCGTTCAGCGGCTCGATGATCGCGGTGCTGTTCTTCTTCTTCGGCGCCTTCGGCTCGATCTACTACGCCACGCAGTACCTCCAGTTCGTCCTCGGCTACGGCCCGCTGCAGACCGGCGTCCGGCTGCTGCCGCTGGCCGGCGCGGTGTTCGCCGGGGCCGCGGTGACCGGCCGGCTCGCGCCGCGGGCCGGGGTACGCATCACCGTGGTCTGCGGCATGGCCGTCGGCACCGCCGCCGTGCTGCTGCTCGCCCTGATCGACAAGGGCGCCGCCTACGGCGACTTCCTGCCGTCGCTGCTGCTGCTCGGCTTCGCCATCGGGCTCAGCGTCTCCCCGGCCACCGACACCATCATGGGCTCCTTCCCCGAGTCCCAGCTCGGCGTCGGCGGCGGCGCCAACGACACCTCGCTGGAGCTGGGCGGCTCGCTCGGCATCGCCGTCCTGGGCTCCCTGCTCGGCACCGCCTACGCGGACGAGCTGGCCCGCCTGGTGGGCGGCAGGCTGCCGGGCGGCGCGCTGGACGCGGCGAAGGAGTCGGTGGGCGGCGGGCTCGCGGTCGCCGAGCAGGTCGCCCGGGACCCGTCGGCGGGGCCCGCCCAGGGCCAGGCGCTGGCCGACGCCGTGCACGAGTCCTTCGCCCACGGCGTCGCCCGGACCAGCCTGGTCGGCGGCATCGTGATGGCCGTCGGCACGCTGATCGTCCTGCTGGTGCTGCCCGGTCGGAAGAAGACCGCCCTCAGGGACGGATGACGGCGCGGACGCAGCCGTCCGTCTTCTCCTTGAACAGCTCGTACGCCTTGGGCGCCTCGTCCAGGGAGAGGGTGTGGGTCGCCAGGTGGGCCGTCTCCAGCTCACCGGCGGCCAGCTTCTCCAGCAGCGTCGGGATGTAGCGCTGGCCGTGCATCTGGGCACCGCGCACGGTGAGCCCCTTGTTGATGACGGCGCCGAGCGGGAACTTGTCGACGGCGCCCGCGAACACGCCGAGGATGAACACCGTGCCGGCCTTGCGGCAGGCGTGGATGGCCTGGCGTACCGCGGTGGGCCGGTCGGTCTGCAGCCGGAGCTGCTGCTTGGCCTGGTCGTACAGGTGCGCGGGGCCGTCGCTGTGGGCCTCCATGCCGACCGCCTCGATGCATACGTCCGGGCCCCGGCCGCCGGTGCGTTCGCGCAGCTCGGCGGCGATGTCCGTGCGGGTGTAGTCGAGGGTCTCGGCGCCCGCGTACCGCTCGGCCATCGCCAGTCGTTCGGGGATGCGGTCGATGGAGACGACCCGTTCGGCGCCCTTCAGTATCGCGGCCCTGGCGGCCATCTGGCCGACCGCGCCGCAGCCCCAGACCGCGACGACGTCGCCCGGTTTGACGCCGGCGAGGTCGGCGCCCATCCAGCCGGTGGGCACCGAGTCGGAGACGAACAGCGCGCTGATGTCGTCGACGCCCTCGGGGACCTTGAAGGCGCCGTAGTCGGCGAAGGGCACCCGGACGTACTCGGCGTGGCTGCCGCGCAGGCCGCCCATGGCGTGCGAGTAGCCGAAGATCCCGGCGGTCTCGTAGCCGAACAGGGCCTGGCCGATGCCGGGGTTGGTGTTGCTGTTGTCGCACAGGGACCACAGGTCGTTGGCGCAGTACCAGCAGCGTCCGCAGCCGATGAACGAGCAGACCACGACCCGGTCCCCCACCTGGTGGCGGCGCACCCCGGGCCCGGTCTCCACGACCTCGCCGAGGAACTCGTGGCCGATGACGTCACCGGCCCGCATCGCCGGGATGTAGCCGCCGATCAGATGCAGGTCGGAGCCGCAGGTGGTGCCCGCGATCAGCCGTACGATCATGTCCTGGTCGTTGCGGAGTCCAGGGTCCGGGACGTTCTCCACGGACAGTTTGTTCACGCCTTCCCAGCACAGCGCCTTCACAGCACTCCCTCCCCTCCGGCTCGGCGGGTGAACATCTCGACCAGCTTGCCGCCCGGGGTCGGGCGGGTGGTCGGCGGCGCGTCGGGGAGCAGGATCTCCCCGGCCTCCAGCAGGGCCTTGGTCCGGCGCAGCGCGAGCCGCAGGTCCTGCCGCGGGTCCTCGCCCGCGAGCCGGGCCGGCAGCGAGGTCGCCGGGGCCGGGGGCGGCTCCGTCAGCCGTGCGGCCAGTTCGGTGCCGCGGTCGCCCGGGGCCGGGCGGACCCGTACCTCGATCTCGCCGGGGAACCGGGCCAGCGGTTCGGGCAGGTCGTCCGGCCTCACCTCGGCGGGCGGCCGGTTGACCGTCACCGTGAGCCACCTGTCGCCCGCCCGGTCGTCGGCCGTCCGCCCGGACCGTGCCTTGCGCACCGCCGCGACCGAGGCGGCGGCGACCGGAATCGTCCACCACACCTTCTTCATGGGCTGTCCTTCGCTCGGCACCTGTCCGTCACCGTCCCGCGGCGGGTTTCCCGGCCCGGGGAGACGAAACGGCACCCGCCGCCCCGGCCGGGGGCGGGCCGGGGCGGGGCGGCGGGTGCCCGTGGTGGCGGGGGACTCAGCGGTCTCCCATGGCCTTGCGGACGGCGTCCTTGGTGCGGTCCATCAGGGCGGCGACCGGGCCGAGTGCCATGTTCTTGGCGCCGGACTCCACGCCCGGGTGCGGGCGGGTGGGCGCCATGGCCTCGGCGGCCTTCAGCGCGCGGGCCATCGCGGCCAGGTTGGCGGTGTCGGCGCTGCGCCGGATGTGGGTGAACTCGTAGCGTTCCTCCGCTCGGGCGTGCCGCTGCACATCGCTGCGCAGCGCCATGAGCCGGGGCATGAACTTGGGGTCGTCGGTGTCCATCTCGTCCAGCGCGGCCAGGGTCTCCTTCGCCGCGCGTTCCTCGGCGAGCCGGTCCTCGACGACCGCTTCGCCGCCCGGCAGGGCCCGCCGGGCGAAGGGGTGGACGACCTCTTCCTCGGCCGTCTCGTGGACGGCGAGCAGCCGCACCAGACGGCGGAAGGCGTCCTGGCGCTCCTCGCCCGAGGCGGCCTCGACCTCGTCGAAGAGGTTGCGGATGTCGCCGTGCTGCCGCATGAGCAGGGAGACGACGTCGTCGTCCGCGGCGTGGTCGTCCCCGGCGTGCGGGGTGTGCAGCTCGCTCATGTCGTCCCCCCTCACTTCTCGCGCATCGCGGGGTCGGGGTGCGCGCCCTCGGACTGCACCCGGTACTCCCGCCCGAACATCTGGTCGTGCTCGGCCATCACCCGGTCGCTCGGCGGGGCCTCGCCGCCGTGGATCTGCTCCTGCATCCGCTCGAACCGCTCGTGCGCCTCACGGACGTATCCCGCGCCGAGCGTGGTCAGGTCCATCTGAGTGTCGAGGAGTTCGCGCAGGTACTGCTTGTTCGGCTCGAAAGTGAGCACGTTGGGCAGCTCCGGTGCCAGGACCTGCTGGGGGTCGCGGCCGTCGTGGCGGCGCATCAGGTCGCAGGCGATGTGCAGGTGCTCCAGCTCCATGTTCAGGTGCAGCTCCCAGATCGCCTTGACCTTGGGGTCGCTCTCCTGCTCCATGAAGGAGTAGTACAGGTAGCACTCGTTGTACTCGTGGTTGACGAGCTGCTCCCACCAGGTCTCCCCCGGGTCCACCAGGGATTCGTAGTGGGTGACGTGCTCCTCCTCGATCAGCCCGATCTCCTGGTACAACTGGCGGGCGATCGGCTCCATGTAGGTGGGGCCGGTGTTCATGTAGAAGTTCATGGTCTGCTGCTCGGTCGACATGATCGTCAGCGCGTGCAGCTTGGACAGCGGGTTCGTCGTGTCCTTGTCGTACGGGTCACGGACGTTGTCGACCGGGTCGCGGTGGTGGAACCGGGTGGGCCGGCCGGGCATGACCTCGGTGAGGTTGTCGACGATCGCCTCCGCCTTGCGGTGTTCGATCATCTCGTACAGGTTGGCGTACCGGTACAGGTGGTCGAAGTCCTCCAGCACGCCGAACTGGTACGCCTGCTTCAGGTACGGGTCCGGCTCCATCCGGGCCACCCAGGCCGTCAGGTCCACCGCGACCTGCTCGTAGGCGATGGTGGTCTCCAGCACCGAGGAGACGCCGGGCAGCAGCCAGTTCACGGCCTTCTGCTGCTGGGCCTCGATGTACCGGGTGCGGGCCAACTGCCGTTTGATGTCGGGGTCGGGACAGTGCCGGGCGAACTGGTGGCTGAAGAGGATCGCCTCCACCTCGATGCCGTTCATGGTGATGATCCGGCACCGGGTGTACGGGTCGCACCGGTCGGGGTCGACGGGTTCCACGTTCAGCTCACGCCAACTGCGCGTCTGGCGGTCGAGCGGGATGCCCCGCTGCTCCAGTGGGTTGAAGGTCATGGGGGGATGCCTCCTGGCAACGAGAGGGAGGTCGCGCTCGGGGCGGGGGGGTACCCCGTTGCGGACGGACGGCACGGACCTTTCTTCGCAGTCTGTCCGCTGTGGACCGGTTCGGGCCATCCCGGACACCCATGGGTGGCGGGGTTCCCTCTGCTGGGTCAACCGGCGCGACGACCCGCTCGCGCGGCGGCCTCAGCCGCCGGTCGCCAGGTGCGCCCCGGGCGGGCGGGCCCCGGCGGGAGTGCCGGCGGCGGGGCCCGCGGCGCCGGCCGGGGTGGCGCCGTCCGGCCTACGGTGGTACGCGAGGGGGAACGCGGCGTCGTAGGCGATGCGGACGACCGGGCTCTGGACGCGGTAGGTGAACGCCGAACCGTCCCCGTACGTACCGGCGCAGTGGAAGTACGTGTCGTCCAGGTGCCGCTCGATCTCCCGCATCCGTGCCCGGCCGGACCCCTCGCCCCGGCCGCCGAGGTGCGCCTCGGCCAGGTCGAGCAGGAGCCGCCGCTGCCGGTGGTCCAGGTCGGCGCCCCGCACGCCCGGGATGGCGTCCGGCCCGGCCCCGGCGATCGGGCCGGTGCCGCCCTTGCCCCCAGTGCGGAGCGCGGCGGCGAGCTGGGCGGTGTCCAGGGAGCGCAGCAGCCGCAGACCGGCCGTCTCCTCGCGGCGGAGGGGGCGGCGGTCGCCGTCGTACGGGGTGTCCGGGGCTCCGGGGTCCTGGACGGCGGGGGTCATGACGACCTGGTCGCCGAGGACGGAGTAGCCGAGGACGAGGCGGCGTCCCGTCAGCCGGAAGCCCCACGCCTCCGCCGTCGACGGGGTGCCGAGGATCGTGAGCCGGTAGGCGTCCTCGGCGAGGGCCCGGCCGGTGCGGCCGAGGAGCCGGTCGAGCCCGGGGACGCCGGTGGCCCGTTCCAGGCCGGGTGCCGTCAGCGCCGCCTTGAGCAGTGTCGCGCCGAGCGCGTACTGCTGACCGGTCAGGTCGCGCAGGGCGAGGCCGTGGCCATCGTCCGGGCCGGCGCCGGCCCGGACGCGCCGCCGGCGGGCGTCGGCGTCGAGGAGGGCGGCGGCCCTGTCGCCGGGGGCGAGCGAGTCGAGGAAGGCCAGCGCGGCGCGGACCACGGCAGTGGTGGCGACGCCGCTGGAATGGAGCGCGTACCGCTCACCGGGGGCGGTGCCGTCCGTGCCGCCGCCGACGGCGCCGTCGCGGGCCGTGGTCTGTCCGTGGCCGCCGCCGGCCGGCAGGACCGAGGGGCCGGTGCTCGCGGCCGGGGCGGCCGGGAACCGCCGACGGGAACGGTGGACCGCCCGGGTGCGCGGCATGTGTCCGTGCGTTGTGTTCACCATGCCGTACACGGTGCCGCCGGCACCTGGGAATCGGCTGGCAACCACCCTGCAAATCCCTGAGAATTCCCGCCGGTTCGGCGCTGCGGGGTGCCCGGGGTGGTGTGGCCGGATGTCGTCAGGTGCCGGTGGTGACGTACTGCGCCATCGTCCTGCTCGGCTCCCTGGGCGCGGCGGCCTGATGACGGCGGGTCAGCAGGTCAGGCGTGCGTCCGCCCAGTCGGCGTGGTCGGAGTCGACGCCGTCGCCGCCGTCGGTGACGACGAGCCGGACCACCTGGGCACCGGTGACGTCGGCGGTGAGCGACTGGGCGGGCATCGCGTTGGTGAGGACGCCGGTGGAGGCGACCTTGGTGCCGTCCGCCCAGATCTCGAAGGCGGCGGTGCCCGCCGTGCCCTTCTCGTCGTCCACGCCGACGTCCGCGGTGACCCGCTCGCAGGACTCGCCGGTGTAGAAGGAGACGTCGCTGGGCGCGTGGACGCCGAGGCCCTTGGCGTACGCGGTGCCGCCGAGGGTGATCGGGTTCCCGTCGCCGGCCGCCTGCTCGCCGTTGCTGGCGTCGCGCTCCACCGGCCCCCAGCCGTTGGTGGCCGACAGCCACGGCCGGTCGCTGAGGTACGACGTGCCCGAGGGCGGCGGTACGACGACGGTCGCGGTCAGCGGGACCTCGGTGGCGACCGGCGTCCCGGACGGCGAGCGGTAGCTCGCGCGCAGGGTGAGGCCGTAGGTGCCGGCCGGTGTCCCGGCCGGCGCGGTCACCCGCCACTTGGCGCGCAGCGACTTCCCCGGGGCGAGGACGGGGGCGGTGGTCGCGGAGACGGGCCGTACGGTCCAGCCCTCGGGGCCGGTCAGCGACACGGACACCCGGCGCGCGGCGGTGCGGCCGAGGTCGGTGACGGTGCCGGTCAGTGTGGCCGGGGTGGCCGCCTGGAGGAACGGGTCGCCGTCCAGGCCGAGTTCGACGGCCGGCGGGTACGCGGCCCAGCGTCCGTCGGCCGCGATCCGCAGCAGGACCGTGCCGTGCGCGGGGACGGTGGCGGCGATGGTGCCGGCGGTGTGGGTCGTGCGGTGCCGCCACAGGTCGCGCTGCGTGTAGGCGGCGGCGTCCGGCAGGCCGACGGCACCGGCGGTGGTGGCGATGCGCTGCGCGGTGTCGGACTCGTTGAAGAGGGCCACCGCGACGCTGCCGTCCGCCATCTCCTTGGCGACGACCCAGCGTCCGCCGCCGGAGGAGACCACCTCGCCCTGCTTGCCGAGCGGGTCCTGGTCGACGGCGATGACCTCCTTGTTGCCCAGGATGTCGAAGGTCTCCTGGGAGGCGGTGCGCAGGTCGGCGCCAATCAGCAGCGGGGCGGCCATGATCGACCACATCGAGAAGTGCGAGCGGTACTCGGTGTCCGTCATGCCGCCGTTGCCGACCTCCAGCATGTCGGGGTCGTTCCAGTGGCCGGGTCCCGCGTACGGGGCGAGCGGGAGGTTGCGCTTGAGGATCTGCAGCATCGAGCCCCAGTTGTCGCTGATGTCCCCGGTGGTCCGCCACAGGTGACCGACGTCCGCGGCCCACTCCCAGGGCCGGTTCTGGCCCCATTCGCAGATGCTGTAGACGATGGGCCGCCCGGTCGCCTTCAGGGCGTCGCGCATCGTCTCGTAGCGCTGTCTGGCGTCCACGCCCTGGTTGTTGCAGTTGTCGTACTTCAGGTAGTCCACGCCCCAGTCGGCGAACTGCCGGGCGTCGCTGTACTCGTGGCCCAGGGCGCCCGGGAAGCCCGCGGTGTTGCAGGTCTTGGTGCCGGCGCTGGTGTAGATGCCGAACTTCAGCCCCTTGGCGTGGACGTAGTCGGCCACCGCCGCGATGCCGTTGGGGAAGCGCGCGGGGTCGGGCACCAGCTTGCCGTCGGCGTCGCGCTGCGGCAGGGCCCAGCAGTCGTCCAGGTTGACGTACTGGTACCCCGCGTCCTTCAGGCCCTTCTCGACGAAGAGGTCCGCGATGCCCTTGACCATCGCCTCGTCGAAATCGGCGCGGCAGTGGGTGGAGTTCCAGTTGTTGAAACCCATCGGCGGGGTGAGGGCGAGGCCGTCGGCCAGGGCCGGCGCGTCGTCGGCGGGGGCCGCCAGGGCCGGGGTCGCGAGGCCCGCCGCGCACAGCATGCCCGCGGTGAGCGCTCCGGCCACGGTGCGGCGGATGGTGCGGGTGTGAGAGTCACGCATCGTCGTCGTTCCTCCGACTCGCAAGGAGATCTGATGACATTTACGCGTCATCGGTGTGCGTTCACGGTAGGAGCTGTCCGACTGTGTTGGGAAGGGAGCCGACAGGCATGGGGATGTGTGGGTTTTCGCCGCGCGTGACCTTCGCGGCGCGAGGGCCGATACTTCCCGGAGCAGCCCCGCACGCTCATCAGGAGGTACCCGTGAAGATGCTGATCAACGTTCCGGAGACCGTGGTCGCCGACGCGCTGCGGGGGATGGCGGCGGCCCATCCCGAGCTGACCGTGGACGTCGAGAACCGGGTGATCGTACGGCGGGACGCCCCCGTGGCCGGGAAGGTCGCGCTGGTCTCCGGCGGCGGCTCGGGGCACGAGCCCCTGCACGGCGGCTTCGTGGGGCCGGGGATGCTGTCGGCGGCCTGTCCGGGCGAGGTGTTCACCTCCCCGGTGCCGGACCAGATGGTGCGCGCGGCGGCGGCCGTGGACAGCGGCGCCGGGGTGCTGTTCGTGGTGAAGAACTACACCGGCGACGTCCTCAACTTCGACATGGCCGCCGAACTCGCCGAGGACGAGGGCATCCAGGTCGCCAAGGTGCTCGTCGACGACGACGTGGCGGTGAGCGACAGCCTCTACACGGCCGGGCGGCGCGGCACCGGTGCCACCCTGTTCGTGGAGAAGATCGCGGGCGCGGCGGCCGAGGAGGGGCAGCCGCTGGAGCGGGTGGAGGCGGTCGCCCGGCAGGTCAACGACAGCTCCCGCAGCTTCGGCGTCGCGCTGGGCGCCTGCACCACGCCCGCCAAGGGCAGCCCCACCTTCGACCTGCCCGCCGGGGAGCTGGAACTGGGCATCGGCATCCACGGCGAGCCCGGCCGCGAGCGGCGCCCGATGATGACCGCCGGGGAGATCGCCGAGGCCGCCGTCGACGCGATCCTCGCCGACGTCCGACCGCGCAATCCGGTCCTGCTCCTGGTCAACGGCATGGGCGCCACCCCGCTGCTGGAGCTGTACGGCTTCCACGCCGAGGTGCAGCGGGTGCTGGCCCGGCGGGGCGTCGCCGTCGCCCGGGTGCTGGTCGGCAACTACGTCACCTCCCTGGACATGGCGGGCGCCTCGGTGACCCTGTGCCAGGCCGACGAGGAGCTGCTGCGGCTGTGGGACGCGCCGGTGAGCACGCCGGGCCTGCGGTGGGGCAGGTGACGGGGGCGACGGACGGGGAAGGGACCGGGACGTACCTACCAGGCAAGGAGATCCAGTGCTCGACGCCGACTTCTTCCGCCGTTGGATGACGGCGACCGCCGCGATGATCGACCGCGAGGCGGACCGGCTGACCGACCTCGACTCGCCGATCGGCGACGCCGACCACGGCAGCAACCTCCAGCGCGGGTTCACCGCCGTGCGGGCCACGCTGGAGCAGGAGGGCCCCGGCACGCCGGGGGCGGTACTGACGCTGGCCGGGCGCCGGTTGATCTCCACGGTCGGCGGCGCCTCGGGGCCGCTGTACGGGACGCTGCTGCGGCGGACCGGCAAGGCGCTCGGGGACGCCCCCGAGGTGAGCGAGGAGCAGTTGGCCGAGGCGCTGCGTACCGGGGTGGAGGCGGTGCGGACGCTCGGCGGGGCCGCGCCGGGCGACAAGACGATGATCGACGCGCTGGTGCCGGCGGTGGACGCCCTGGGAAAGTCCTTCGGCGCGGCACGGGAGGCCGCGCGGGCCGGGGCGGAGGCGACGACGCCGCTGCGGGCCCGCAAGGGACGGGCCAGTTATCTCGGGGAGCGCAGCGTCGGGCACCAGGACCCCGGTGCCACCTCGGCCGCGCTGCTGATCGCCGCACTGGGGGAGGCCGCCGGTGAGTGACGCTCGCACCGTGGGGATCGTGCTGGTCTCGCACAGCGCCGAGGTGGCCGCGTCGGTGGCCGAACTGGCCAAGGGGCTCGCGGGCGGTGGCACCCTGGTGCCCGTCGCCGCGGCGGGCGGCACCGAGGGCGGCGGGTTCGGCACCAGCGCGGACCTGGTGGCGGCGGCCGCCGCCACCGTGGACCGGGGCGCCGGGGTCGCCGTCCTCACCGACCTCGGCAGCGCGGTCCTCACCGTCAAGGCGCTGCTCGCCGAGGGCGACGAACTCCCGCCGGACACCCGCCTGGTGGACGCCCCGTTCATAGAGGGGGCGGTGGCCGCGGTGGTCACGGCGGCCACCGGCGCGAACCTCGACGCCGTGGAAGCGGCGGCGTCGGAGGCGTACGACTACCGCAAGAGGTGAGGCCGGGCGGGACCGGGGTGGGGGCCTTCACTCCAGTCCTGCCGCCGCCGCGGTGAGTGCCTCGCGCAGGGTCGCCGACAGGTCCGCGCGGGCACCGTCGGCGGGCGGGGTCGCGCCGTGCCAGGCGTGGTGCTCGACCGCCACCCGCAGGGCCGCGTTGAGCATCGCCGCCTGGACGGCCGGACGCAGATCGCCGGGGGGCAGCCCGGCGCGTTCGGCGAGGGCGCGGGCGAAGGCGGGCTCGGCCTCGTCGTGGGTCTGGAGCCAGACCGCCCGCAGTCCCGGTTCGGTACGTGTCAGCCGGACCAGGGCGCCGACCGTGGCGGGGTCGGGGCCGAGCAGCGGACGGTCGCCGTCCGTGCCGTCCCGGCCGAAGTCGATCGCCTCGCCCAGGGGCTGCCCCGGACGCCAGTGCCGCAGCGCGGCGGCGATCACCTCGACGCCGGCCGTCAGCAGCGGCCGTACACAGCTCTCCTTGCTCGGGAAGTAGCGCCACACCGTCCGCGCCGAGACGCCGACCGCGCGCCCGATCTGCTCGCCCGTGGTCGCGGCGACCCCCTGGGTCACGAACAGGTCCACGGCGGCGCGGGCGATCTCCAGCCGGATCTCCGCCTTGCGCCCCTCGGTCAGGGGTGGTCGTCCCGTGCGTCCGCGCGCTGCGGTCATGTCGTTCGTCGCCCCTCGGTGCGGTCGGCCACTCGGTCGGTCACTGTGGCGCGATTCTCCCCCATGACTTTTTGTCGCTGCGTGACACAAAGACGTAGGGTGCGGGAGGCAGGGCGCGGCGCCCTGCCCCGGAGCGAAGGAGCACCACATGACCGGCGGACGCAGTGTGATCGTGACGGGGGCGGGTTCGGGGATCGGGCGGGCCGCCGCGCTGGCCTTCGCGGCACAGGGCGACCGGGTGGTCGTGGCGGACCTGGACGCGGACGGCGCGGACGCGGTGGTCGAGCGGATCGGACAGGCGGGCGGCACCGCGGTCGCCGTCGCCGGCGACCTCGGTGAGCAGGAGGTCGTCGACCGGGTGACGGCGACGGCGGTGGAACGGTTCGGCGGGGTGGACGTCCTGGTGAACAACGCCGGGATCATGGACCGCATGTCGGCACTGGCGGACGTGTCCGACGCGGAGTGGGAGCGGGTGCTGCGGGTGAATCTGACCGCCCCGTTCCTGCTCACCCGCGCCGTGCTGCCGCACATGCTGGCGGCGGGCGGCGGCGCGATCGTGAACACCGCCTCCGAGGCCGGCCTGCGGGGCAGCGCGGCGGGCGCGGCGTACACCGCCTCCAAGCACGGTGTGGTGGGGCTGACGAAGAACCTCGCGGTCATGTACCGCAAGCAGGGCATCCGGGCCAACGCCATCTGCCCCGGCGGCACGGCGACCGCCATCTCCGTCGACGCCGAACAGGGCGCACACGGTCCGGCGACAATCGGCGCGCACTTCGTCAACCTCGGGCGGGTCTCGCAGCCGGAGGAGCAGGCGGCGGCGATCGTGTTCCTCGCCTCGGACGCGGCGAGCAACATCAACGGCGCGATCCTGCCGGTGGACGACGGCTGGTCGGCGGTCTGACGGGGCGTCGGCACCCGGTCGCCGCCCGGCGGTGAGCCGCCGCCGCCCGGCCGCCGCTCCACCGGCCGGCCGCCGCTCCACCGGCCGGCCGGCGCCCGGCCCTCTCCGACGAGCGGTCACCGTCCGGCCCGCGCCCGGCGGCCGGCCCGTGCTCAGTTCCCCCCGATCAGGCGGCGGGCCAGTCGCTCGCCCGTGCGGGACGCGGCCCGTCGGTCCTCGATGGGCTCGACGCGGCTGTTCTCGAAGACGATGTACGTCACCCCGGAGGGCACCCCGCCGCCGCGCGGGTCGGCCGGGATGCCGAGGGAGGCCGCCAGGGCGTACGAGCCCTCGCCGATGACGCCGCGCGGCCCGACGTCCCCGACGACCGCGTACCGCACCCGGTCCCGGTACACCACGGCGGCGGCCGAGCCCCCGCGGACGCCGTGCGCCCGGTGGTCCCAGCGGCCGTCGGGCGCGGGTACGACGATGTACGGCAGGCTTTCGGCGTCCAGCGGGCGGCCGTCGGACCCCGGGTAGGCCGTGGCGGCGGTGAAGTGCGGGTCGGTACGGCCGTTGCAGCGGGCGCCGGCCCGGCCGTCGCAGTCGATGTCCAGGTCCGCCGTCCAGAACACCGCCCCGGAGGTCCCGCAGACCGGGACGTCGGCGGGCGCCCCGGCGTCGGTGCGGAACCGGCCGCGGGAGACCGGCCGGCAGTCGCGCACCGCGGCCAGCAGGTCGGCGGCGCGGACCGGTCTCTCGTCGGCGACCGGGGCACGGACCACGGGCCGGGGCTGCGCGCGGGCGGGCGGCGGGGCGTGCGCCGGGGTCCGGGGCTGGGTCGGCGGCGGGGCGGCCGGAAGCGTCGTGGGGGCGAGCAGGGCCGCGCTGGCCGCGACGAGCGTCAGCGACTGGACACGCACCATGGATCTCTCCTGGGGACGTCGGCGGGGAACGGACGGGCACTGCGCCTCATCTGTTGCCGCATCGCCCGCGCCCGCATCCCGGGAGGGGCCGGACGGCCCAAGGGCCCGCCCCGCGAGGGGCGGGCGACCCGAGCCTCGCGGCTCCGGCCGCCCGCGCCGGCGCGGGAACAGCGACGACAGCGGCCCGCGCCACCGGCCGAACTCCCCCAGCGACCCGGGGACTTGACCGTCGGACGAGTCAGCATACGTAACCCCGCCGGGCGCCCACCAATCACCACCCCTTGATGTGATCGCGTCAGTGACGCATATTGGTCCGGACCATTGCCGCCGTGAGCCGTCCGGGGAGGCCCTCCGTGCCAGGTGCATCCGTCGCCGCCGCCCTGCGCCGCTGCGCCCTGTTCTGTGCCGCCGCCGCGCTGGTCGCCTCGTGCGGCCGGGGCGCGGCCGACGACGCCGGGGACGGGCCGCTGCCCGGGGCGCCGACCGGGGTCACCGCCGAGGCGGGCAGCGCGCACAGCGTGCACGTGATGTGGAACGCGATCGCGAGCGCCGAGACGTACGAGGTCTACCGGGGGCGCGAGAAGGTGAAGGACGTGCCCGGTTCCGAGCGCATGGTCGACGTCACCCGGCTGCGCCCGTCGACCACGTACGTCTTCACCGTGCGGGCCCGGGACGGCGAGGGACGGCTGGGGCCGCACAGCCGTCCGGTCCGGGCGAGGACGCCCGCGGCCGCGGCGGCCGACGGCACCGCCCCCACCCGGCCGGCCGGCCTGCGGGGCCGGGCGGCCGGCGGACGGGCGGTGCAGCTCTCCTGGTCGGCGGCGAAGGACGACCGGGGCGTGGTGTCGTACGACATACAGCAGGGCGGCACGAAGATCCACAGTGTGGGCGGCAACCAGACGGCGGCCGTGGTGACGGGGCTGCGGCCCGGCACCCGGTACACCTTCACGGTCCGGGCCCGGGACGCGGCCGGCAATGTCTCGCCGGCCGGGGCCGCCGTCCGGATCACCACGCCGGGCAGCGACGACGGGCGGTCCACCGCCCCGACCGGGCTGCGCGCGGGCACCCACCGGGCCGACGGGGCGTACCACATCGACCTGAGCTGGGTCCCGCCGCGTACCGACGGGGTGGTGACCGAGTACCAGATCCAGTTGGACGGGCGCCCGGCCACCTCCCTGGTCTACGGCGGCGACGCGCCGCGCGGCAGGGCGGAGTACAGCTTCTACGCGGGCCAGGAGGCCGGCGTCACCCACCGGGTGAGGCTGCGGGCCAAGCTGCCCGACGGCACCTGGGGCGGCTTCTCGGCGGAACGGACGGTCACGACGGGCGAGGGCTGAGGCGGCGCGGCCGGGGCGGCGCGTCACCTGGGCGGCTGCGCTCCGCATGCGGGACGGGGCCGGGGCCGGTTGGCTGCCCGTGAGGCAGCACGGGCGTCCCCCGATCCGGCGGCGCAAGGGATGTACCGCCGACCGTGTCGCCGAAGGGGCAGTCGACATGCGCATCCATCAGCCGCTTCTCCGCTCCGGCCCGGTCGTGGCAGCTTCCGCGCTGCCCCTCGTCCTGGCCGCCGGGCAGGCCGCCGCCGGGACCGGGATCTCCGTGAGCACCTCCGGGTCCACGGTGTCCGTCACCACGAGCGCCTGCTCGCAGATCAACGGCAGTTGGGGCACCGCCTCGCTGCTGGGCAGCGGCCAGGCCAACTTCGCGCAGGGCCGCCAGGTGGCCCTGTCGGGGACCGCCGCCAATCAATCGGCCGCCTGGTCGAACATCAGCCCGGGTACGTACACGGTCATCGTCGTGTGCTCCAACAACAGCACCGCGGGCACCCAGACCGTCATCGTCTCCCGCGCGGCCGTACCGTCCGCGACGGCCCGGCCGAGCGCGACGGCCGCGCCGTCCCGGGGCGTCATGGGCGGCGTCGGCGGGGCGGTGCGGGACTACGGCACGGTCACGCTGGTGGCGGGCGGCGCCCTGGTCGGGGCGGGCGTCATCGGAGCCGCCTGGTTCCTGCGCCGCCGCTCCAAGCCGTACCGCTTCTGATCCGGGGCTCAGGATCTGATCCGGGGCTCAGGTTCCGGTCCGGGGCTCAGGTTCCGAACCGGGGCTCAGGTTCCGGTCCGGGGCCGGGCAGTTCGGGGAAGTCGGTCAGGACGTGGCGCAGCCACTGGGTCCAGAAGGTCTCCAGGTCGATGCCGGCGCGCAGCACGAGGTGCCGCAGCCGGTCCTCGGGACCGTCCTTCCCGGGCGGGAAGTCCCGGCGTTCGATCTCCCGGTACTCGGCCAACTGCCGCTCGTGCAGCTCAAGATGGCGGCGGAGGTCCGCTTCGAGGCCGGCGGTGCCGACGACGGCCGCGGCGCGCAACCGCAGCAGCGTCACGTCCCGCATCGGCTTGGGGTCCTGCGCGGCGGCGGTCCAGCGGGCCAGTGCGGCGCGGCCGGCGGGCAGGACCTCGTACGCCTTCTTCTGCCCGCGGGCCGGCTGCTCGGCGGGCAGGGCCCGGATGAACCCCTCGGCCTCCAGCTTTCCCAGCTCGCGATAGATCTGCTGGTGCGTCGCCGACCAGAAGTAGCCGATCGACCGGTCGAACCGGCGGGTCAGCTCCAGGCCCGACGACGGCTTCTCCATCAGGGCGGTGAGGATCGCGTGCGGGAGTGACATGGGCTCATCCTAGGGACGGCACCGGGGCCTACAGCGCCGCCGCCAGTTCGGTGCCCTGCTGGACGGCGCGCTTGGCGTCGAGTTCGGCGGCCACGTCGGCGCCGCCGATCAGGTGCGCGCCGCGGCCCGCGGCGACCAGGGCGTCGTACAGATCCCGGCGGGGCTCCTGGCCGGTGCAGAGCACGATGGTGTCGACCTCCAGGACGGTGGGCTCCCCGTCGACGGTGAAGTGCAGTCCGGCGTCGTCGATCCGGTCGTAGCGGGCGCCCGGGACCATGGTGACGCCGCGGTGCTTCAGCTCGGCGCGGTGAATCCACCCGGTGGTCTTCCCGAGCCCGGCGCCGACCTTGGTGGGCTTGCGCTGGAGCAGGTGGACGGTGCGCGGCGGGGCGGGCCGCTCGGGGGCGGCCAGACCGCCGGGGGCGCCGTAGGCCGGGTCGACGCCCCAGTGGCGGAAGTACGTCTCCGGGTCCTCGTGGGCCTTGTCGCCGCTGTCGGTGAGGTACTCGGCGACGTCGAAGCCGATGCCGCCGGCGCCGAGGATCGCGACGCGGTCGCCGACGGGGGCGCCGTCGCGCAGCACGTCGAGGTAGCCGAGGACGCTCGGGTGGTCGACGCCGGGGATGTCGGGGACGCGGGGGGTGACGCCGGTGGCGACCACCGTCTCGTCGTAGCCGTCGAGGTCGGCGGCGGTGACGGGGGTGTTCAGGCGGACGTCCACGCCGAGGTCGGCGAGGCGGGTGCGGAAGTAGCGCAGCGTCTCGTCGAACTCCTGCTTGCCGGGGACCCTGCGGGCCACGTCGAGCTGGCCGCCGATCCGGCTCGCGGCGTCGAAGAGGGTGACGTCGTGGCCGCGTTCGGCGGCGCTCACCGCGCAGGCCAGGCCGGCCGGTCCGGCGCCGACCACGGCGACGCGCTTGCGCCGCCGGGTGGGAGTGAGGACGAGTTCGGTCTCGTGGCAGGCGCGGGGGTTGACCAGGCAGGAGGTGATCTTCCCGCCGAAGGTGTGGTCCAGGCACGCCTGGTTGCAGCCGATGCAGGTGTTGATGGCCTCGGGCCGGCCGGCCGCGGCCTTGGCCACGAAGTCGGGGTCGGCGAGCATCGGGCGGGCCATGGACACCAGGTCGGCGGTGCCCTCGGCGAGCAGTTGCTCGGCCAGCTCGGGGGTGTTGATGCGGTTGGTGGTGACGAGCGGGACGGACACCTCGCCCATCAGCCGCCGGGTGACCCAGGTGTAGGCGCCGCGCGGCACGGAGGTGGCGATGGTGGGGACGCGGGCCTCGTGCCAGCCGATGCCGGTGTTGATGATGGTGGCGCCGGCCCGCTCGACGGCCTTGGCGAGGGCGATCACCTCGTCGAGGGTGGAGCCGCCGGGCACCAGGTCCAGCATGGACAGGCGGTAGACGATGATGAAGTCCTCGCCGACCGCCTCGCGCACCCGGCGGACGATCTCGACGGGGAAGCGCGTCCGGTTCTCGTGACTGCCGCCCCAGCGGTCGGTGCGGTGGTTGGTGCGCGCGACGGTGAACTCGTTGATGAGGTAGCCCTCGGAGCCCATGATCTCCACGCCGTCATACCCGGCGGCGCGGGCGAGGCGGGCGGCGCGGACGTAGTCGTCGATCGTGCGCTCGACCTCCGCGTCGGTCAGCTCGCGGGGCACGTGGGGGCTGATCGGCGCCCGCAGCGGGCTGGGCGCGACCAGGTCCGGGTGGTAGGCGTACCGGCCGAAGTGCAGGATCTGCAGGGCGATCCGGCCGCCCTCGCGGTGCACGGCGTCGGTGACGACCCGGTGCCGCTCGGCCTCCGCCTCGGTGGTGAGCCTGGCGCCGCCCTCGTAGGGCCGGCCCTCGTCGTTGGGGGCGATGCCGCCGGTGACGATCAGGCCCACTCCCCCGCGTGCGCGGGCGGCGTAGAACGCGGCCATGCGCTCGAAGCCGCGCTCGGCCTCCTCCAGGCCGACGTGCATCGAACCCATCAGGACCCGGTTGGGCAGCGTGGTGAAGCCCAGGTCCAGCGGGCTCAGCAGGTGGGGGTAGCGGCTCATGGGGCCCTCCGTGCGCGGTGTCGTGCCTCTGTTGTAGAGGACACCCGCCACCTTTTGCAACTAGTTGCATAAAGCGGCGTCGCACACGGAGGGCCCGGCGGGGCCGGAGGGTCCGTCGCTCAGCGGGCCTCCAGTTGGACGTGCAGTTCCCGTTCCTGGTCCCCGGAGGCCGTGCTCAGGTCCCGCACGGTGAACAGGGAGTCCAGGGTGGTGCGGAACCGCTCGATCGCCCAGTAGCCGCCCTGTACGTCGGCGTCCACCGAGGCGGCGAGCCGCACCGGGTCGCACTCGCCGCGCGGGTCGCCGGTGACGTCGTAGGTGCCCAGCCACACCGTGGGGCGGACCTCGTGGCACTCCCGCGGGACGTCCTCCGCGCACCGGTCGGACGAGTAGCAGGCGCACAGGGCGTCGAAGACGGTCCGGGCGTCTTCCTTGCTGCATCCGCTCAGTTCCACCGAGACGGATTCCGGCTGCGGTCGCTCGGCGTCCATGTGATCGCTCCTCTCGGGCCGCGCTGCGGCACCGCGGACGCTCCGCGGCACCGCGTCCCCCTCTCCCAGAAAAACACCGCTCGGGGCGGAGCACTACCGGGCTCAGCTCCGGGTGAGGCGGTACGTCCTGCTGTCGGTCAGCACGCAGAAGCCCGGGGAGACGACGATGACGCGCAGGGTGCCGGTACGCCGGTCGTAGTCGACGCCCTCCGCCTCGAAGGCGCCGGAGCAGGCGCTGCGCAGCGGCAGTTGGCGCAGGGCCGTGACCCGGCCGGTGACGTCGGCCGTGCCGTCCGGCGCGGCCGGCAGGTCGATCTGGAGGAGGGGCTTGGTGAGGCCGAAGAGGGTGCCCTCGGGGTCGTCGGAGGAGCACAGCAGCCGGGTGGCGGTGACGAAGTCGCAGCCCTGGACGTCGCGCACCGGGCGGTCCAGGCGCACGGTGGCGGCCTGCGGCAGGTTCGCCGAGGGCGAGGTGGCGGGGTTGACGCCCGGGGTCGGCAGGACCAGCAGCCGGTCCATGGTCCCCCACTCGCCGGACAGCATCCACTGCCCGTCCGGGGAGATCGCGACCCAGGAGTTGTTCCGCGCCTCGCCGGGGCCGAGCGCATGCGTGTACTCCGCCCAGGTCCCGTCCGGCGCCTGCACCCGGTACAGCTTCGCGGCCCCGTCGTCGCGCTGGTACGGCTCGACGTAGTGGCCGTCGTAGGAGGCGTCGGGGTCGCCGACGTGGTTCCAGCCCCGCACCGAGAGGCCGAGCGGGACGGTGCCGATGCCGGTGTACCGGTTGGGGCTGCCGGCCGGGACCTCCACGGACGCCAGCCCCTGGCTCTCGGTCAGCGGGTCGGCCCGGTCCGAGCCCGCCTCGGTCCACACGTCGGCCGCCGGGGCGGCGGAGGCGGGCGGCGCGGCGGCCAGGGCGAGCGCCGCGAGGGCGAGGACGCCGGTGAAGAGGGCGTGACAACGTTGCCGGACGGAGGTGTGCGGGGGCATGGGGGTGCTCCTCGGTGGGGGCGGCCGGGACGGGACGGGCGGGACGCGCTCGGCGCACAGTGTCGCGGTTTCCGGCAGTCATGTACAGACCAATCTCGGGTGTCGGGGGGCGTGGGAGCCGAGATGCGGAGATGGTGGAAGGAGACGGCGGCGGCCCCGGTGGAACGGCCCTCCGCGCGGTGGAACGCGGGAGGACGGAAGTGGCCGGCGCCGGGGAAGGGTGCCGCGTGGAACGGTCGAAGGCGGGCGTGGGATGAGTGCAGCCGGGTCGGCGTCCGGTGGGCCCCGGGACGACGGGCCGCCCCGGGTGCCGGTGCGGCCGACGGGGCTGCTGGACGTGCTCGGCGTGGCCTCGGTGGTGCTCGACGCCAAGGGCCGGATCGTGCTGTGGAGCCCGCAGGCCGAGGAGCTGTTCGGCTACCGCGCGCAGGAGGCGCTGGGCCGGTACGCCGCCCGGCTGATGGTGCACGAGCGGCACTTCGACCAGGTCGCCGGGTTGTTCGCCGACGTGATGGAGAACGGGCGGAGCTGGGCGGGGGCCTTCCCCGTCCGGGTCAAGGGCGGGGGGACCCGGCTGGTGGAGTTCCGCAACATGCGGCTGCTGGACGACCGGGGCGCGGTGTACGCCCTCGGCCTCGCCGCCGACCACTCGACCGTGCGCCGACTGGAGCGGGACGTGGCGCTGTCCGCGCGGGTGATCGAGCAGTCGCCGACCGGTCTGGCGGTGCTGGACACCGAGCTGCGGTACGTGTCGGTCAACCCGGCACTGGAGCGGATCGTCGGCCGCCGGGCCGCGGACCACCTCGGGCGGACCGTCCGCGAGGTGCTGCCCGGGTCCGGTTCCGCCGACGTCGAGGCCGCGGCGCGCCGGGTGCTGGAGAGCGGCCGGCCGGTCGTCGACCTGCCCGCGGTCGGGCGGACGCCGCTGGAACCGGAGGAGCACGCCTGGTCGGTGTCGCTGTACCGGCTGGAGGACGCCATCGGCACGGTGCTGGGCGTGGCCCTGTCGGTGGCGGACATCACCGAGCAGTACCGCGCGGGCGTGGCGGCCGAGGCCGCGCGGCGGAGGCTGGCGGTCGTCGCCGACGCCTCCGCGCGCATCGGCACCACCCTGGAACTGGACCGCACCGCGCGGGAGCTGGCCGACGTGGCGGTGCCGGAACTCGCCGACGTGGCCGCCGTGGACCTGCTGGAGGCGGTGGTCCAGGGCCGCCGCAGCACCCTGGGCCCGGCCGAGGCAGCGGTGATCCGGGCCCTGGCCGTGCGGGCCGACGAGGTGCCCGAGGCGCTGCGGGCCGCCGACCCGCCCGGACAGGTCGCCGGTTACGGGCCCGAACGGCTGGTCACCGAGTGCGTGCGCACCGGGCGGCCGGTGCTGCTGCGGCACGTACGGGAACGGGACCTGCCCCGGATCGCCCGCTCCGCCGAGGCCGCCGGGCTGCTGCGCCGGGCCGGGGTGCACTCGTACCTGGCGGTGCCGCTGATCGCGCGGGGCGAGGTGCTGGGCGCGCTGGACCTGAAACGGACCCGCAATCCGCAGCCGTTCGGCGAGGACGACGTGCTGCTGGCCCGGGAGCTGGCCGCGCGGGCGGCGGTGCAGATCGACAACGCCCGCTGGTACCGGCACGCCCGGGACAGCGCGCTCACCCTGCAGCGCAGTCTGCTGCCGAGCGTGCCGTCGGTGACCGGCGGCCTGGAGGTGGCCTCCCGCTACCAGCCGGCCGAGGCCACCAGCGAGGTCGGCGGCGACTGGTTCGACGTGATCCCGCTGGAGGGCGGCAAGACCGCGCTGGTCGTCGGTGACGTCATGGGCAGCGGCGTCACCGCGGCGGCGTCCATGGGCCAACTGCGCACCGCGACGAACACCCTGGCCGCCCTGGACCTGGACCCGGCGCTGCTCCTGGAGCACCTCGACCGCACCACCGCCGGCCTCGAACGGTCCATCGCGACCTGCGTGTACGCCGTCCACGACCCGCATCTGCGGCAGTGCCGGATCGCCAACGCCGGGCACCTGCCGCCGGTCCGGGTGCGGCCGGGGCGGGCGCCGGAGCTGCTGGATCTGCCGACCGGGGTGCCGCTCGGGGTGGGCGGGGTGCCCTTCGCGACCACGACCGTGGACCTGGACCCCGGCGACCGGCTGGTGCTCTACACCGACGGGCTGGTGGAGACCCGCCGGCAGCCCCTGGACGAACGGCTGGACATGCTGCTGAACCTCCTGAAGGGACCGGACCGGCCCCTTCAGGAGGTCTGCGACCTGCTGCTGCGCGCCCTGCACGAACCGGGGAACGCCGACGACGTGGCCCTGCTGATCGCCCGCGCCACCTTGCCGTCCTGACTCACCGCCGTACGCCGATCACCACGTGCGCGGAGAGTTCCTCCGAGACCGCGAGCCTGGGTTCGAGGCCCCCCCGGGCGAAGGCGTCCAGGGCCGCGGGGGCCTGGCGTTCGCCGGTCTCGGAGAGCAGGCAGCCGCCGGGGGCGAGCCAGCCCGCCGCGTCGGCGGCGACCCGGCGGAGCACGTCCAGGCCGTCGGCCCCGCCGTCGAGGGCGAGGACCGGCTCGTGGTCGCGGGCCTCGGGCGGCAGCAGGGCGACCTCGCCGGTGGGGACGTAGGGCACGTTGGCCGCGAGGACGTCGACCCGGCCGCGCAGCCCGTCGGGGAGGGCGGCGTACAGGTCACCGGCGTACACCCGGCCGCCGGCGGGGGCGAGGTTGCGGCGGGCGCAGCGCACGGCGGCCGGGTCGAGGTCGGCGGCGTGCACCTCGGGCCGGCCGAGCGCGGCGGCCAGCGCGGCGCCCACGGCGCCGGAGCCGCAGCACAGGTCGACGACGACGGCCGCGCCGGGCACCTGGGCGAGGGCCTGCTCCACGAGGAACTCGGTGCGGCGGCGGGGGACGAAGACGCCGGGTTCGACGGCGATCCGCAGGCCCCGGAACCCGGCCCAGCCGAGGACGACTTCGAGGGGCAGGCCGGTGGCCCGGCGGTCCACCAGCGCGGTGGCCTCGGCGGGGGTGCGGGCGGTGGCGAGGATCAGTTCCGCCTCCTCCTCGGCGAAGACACAGCCGGCGGCGCGCAGCGCGGCGGCCAGCGCCTCGGGCGAGGAGGCGGGGGAACCGGGAGAAGCGGGGGAACCGGGAGAAGCGGCGGAGGGTGAGGACATGCGGGAGAGCCTTCCGGGAACCGAAGGGCGCTCTCGCGGTCACCCGTGGCGGGCGATCCGCGTGCCGTGCGAAGAGAGCGCCCGGACCGACACAGCGGTGATGGGACCCACCTCCTCGCATCCGACGGCCGGGACGATCCACGGCCGTCGGTCACCCTACCCCAGCCGGTCAGACCCCGACGGCCTCCTCGGCCTCCTCCTCGGCCTCCGCGGCCTCCTCCCGGGCCGCCGCCCCGGCGTCGGTCCCGGCCTCCCCGGCGGGCCGCGTACGGTGTCCGGTCCCGGGGGTGGGCGCGGGGGCGGCGGCGCGCTCGCGGACGGCGGCGACCGCGACGGCGATCAGGCCGAGCACCAGCCAGCCCGCCAGCGTCCAGACGTTCCCGGCCAGTCCGTCGCCGTCGAAGTAGAGCAGGGCGCGCAGGCCCTCCACGAACCCGGCGCCGTTCCAGAAGGCGTGCAGGGAGCCGAAGAAGCCGTTCTGCAGTTCGGGGCGGTACAGGCCGCCGGAGGTGGTGAAGTTGAGCATCACGAACAGCACCATCATGGCGAGCGTGGTCCACCGCTTGAGGAAGGTGTGCAGCCCGACGCCGAGGAACAGGATGCCCGCCGAGTACAGCCAGGCCATGCCGAACAGCGCGCCCAGCGAGTGGTGCGCGAGGTGGAACACCGGCCCGGCGAGCAGCGCGCCGATGCCGCCGACGACGGCCGAGACGCCGAGCGTCAGCAGGGCCCGGACGCGCATCGGCAGGGCGGCGCCCGCGGCGCCGAGCGCGGCCACCGAGGCGTAGGAGCCGATGCTGACGGCGACCAGCAGGAAGAACAGGCCCTGGCCAGTGGGGTCGTCGCCGACCGGGGCGGCCACGTCGGTCACCTTCAGCGGGACGCCCTGCCGCTCGGCGAGCGGCGTGAACACCTTCTCCACCGCCATCGCGCCCATGTCGGAGCCGGCCGTGGCCACCATGACCTCCGGCGCCCGCCCGCCGGGGACGTAGGCGCCGGTGATGTCCCGGGACTTCAGCAGGCCGGCCGCCGCCGCCCGGGTGGGCACGGTGCGGACGTCGAGGGCGGTACCGGCCCGGTCCTGGACCGACCGGGCGAGCGCCTCGGACCCGGGGCCGGAGCCGACGACGGCGACCGGCACATGGTGGGGCTCGGGGGTGACGAACGCCCCCATGTAGGCGAGTCCCATACCGAGACACATCAGCAGGGGGGTGATCAGGTGCGTGAGCACATGACGCAGAGCGGTCTGGGACCTCATGGTCCGAAAGCCTCCGGGGATCGGCGTGATGGGCGAGGCCGTTATGGTTGGTAATTACAACTACCTCTTCAAGTTGTACTATACAACCAGAACCCGAGGGAGGTCCCGTGACAGCAGCCGACCGGTCCCGGTCCGAGGAGACGGCCGTGGAGACGATCCAGCGCGAGATGACGGTCTTCGCCCGCCGCGCCCGCGCCTCGGCGGGCCGCATGCACCCCGAGCTGTCGCTGGTGTCGTACACGCTGCTCGGGCACCTGGAGGAGCGGGGCGGCTGCCGGGCCACCGACCTGGCCGCCCACTACGCGCTGGACAAGTCCACCGTCAGCCGCCAGGTCGCCGGGCTGGAGCGGGCCGGGCTGGTCGAGCGGCGGCCCGACCCGGACGACGCCCGGGTGCAGGTGCTGGACCTGACGGAGGCCGGACGGAGCATCCTGGCGCAGGTCACGGTCAGCCGCCGGGCGGCGTTCCGGGAGCGGCTCGCCGACTGGCCGGAGGAGGACCTGCTGCGCTTCGCCGCGTACCTGGAGCGGTACAACGCGTGGCCGCAGCGGCCACCCGGCGACGAGCGCTGACCGCGGGCACGTACCGTTGACGGCGTACACATCGACGACACCCCTGGGCACCACCGCATGAACATCACCCGAGGCTTCACCGGGCGCCCCCGCGCCGCCCGCGAGGGCCTGCCGCCCGGCCAGTACGACGCGGGCGACGACTGGCCCGTGCTCTCCGCCGAGGTCACCCCCGACCTCTCCCCCGCCGACTGGTCCTTCCGCGTCGGCGGCCTGGTGGCCACGCCGCGCGTGTGGAGCTGGCAGGAGGCGCACCGGCTGCCCGCCTCCGCGTACGAGGGCGACATCCACTGCGTGACCGGCTGGTCGAAGTTCGGGGTGCGGTTCGGGGGCGTGTCGCTGGACGCCTTCCTCGACGCGGCGGGCCCGCTGCCCTCCGCCACCCACGCCGTGGCCCGCTCCCGCACCGGCTACACGGCGAACCTCCCGCTCGCCGACCTCACCGGCGGGCGCGCCTGGATCGTCTGGGAGTACGACGGCCGCCCGCTCGCCCCCGAGCACGGCGGCCCGGCACGGCTGGTGGTGCCGCACCTGTACTTCTGGAAGAGCGTCAAGTGGGTCGCGGGCCTGGAACTCCTCGACCACGACGAGCCGGGCTTCTGGGAGCGCAACGGCTACCACGCCCGCGGCAACCCCTGGCAGGAACAGCGGTACTCCGGTGACTGACCCGGCCCTCCGCTCCCCCGCCCGGTTCGCGGTGCCCGGCCGGATCGCCGTGGACGAGCGGGTCGCCGCCCGCTGGCAGACCGCCACCATCACCGAGATCCGCCGCGAGACCCCGCGCGCCGCCACCTTCCGGTTCGCGGTGCCCGGGTGGGCCGGCCATCTGCCCGGCCAGCACCTGATGCTGCGGCTGACCGCCGAGGACGGCTACACCGCCCAGCGGCACTACTCGCTGGCCTCGGCGCCCGACGACCGCGGGCACATCGAGCTGACCCTGGACCGGGTGGCCGACGGCGAGGTCTCCGGCTGGTTCCACACCGTGGCCCGGCCCGGCGACCGGGTCGAGGTGCGCGGCCCGCTGAGCGGCTTCTTCGCCTGGCCGGGCGACCGGCCCGCGCTGCTGCTCGGCGCCGGTTCCGGCGTCGTCCCGCTGATGTCGATGGTGCGGCACCACCGGGCGCGGGCGCTGACCGTCCCGCTGCGGCTGCTGGTGTCCGCGCGCAGCCCCGAGGAACTGATCTACGCCCGGGAGTACGGCGCCGAGACCACGCCCGTGTTCACCCGGAGCGCGCCGCGGGGCACGCCGGTGGGGCGGCTGTCGGCCGCGCACCTCGCGCCGCTGCTGGCCGACCGGCCGCCGCAGGGCTGGGAGGCGTACGTGTGCGGCTCCAACTCCTTCGCCGAGCACGCCTCGAAGCTGCTGGTCGCGGCCGGCCAGCCGGTGGACCGCATCCGCATCGAGCGCTTCGGCTGAGCCGCCGGGCGGCACCGGTTTCCGCCGTGCGCGCCGGGGCACCTGCCCGGCGGGGCGGTGCGCGAGGCGGCCCGGACGGGTACCAGAAGCCGTAGGGGCACGCGCGGGCGTGCCGCGCCGCGGAGGGTACGGCGGTCCCCGGTCCCGTACGGCCGCCCGGCGGGCCCCCGGCCGCGGCGACGGCGAGGAGGTCGAGATGCGAACCCGGGTGCGCTACTGGCGGTGGCGGCGCAATCCGCTGCGGCGCCGGTCGGACGTGGTGGAGGCGTGGACGGTGCTGGTCGTCGCCGTCCTGCTGTGCGTGGGGGCGCCCGCGCTGGGCGTCCTGTCGGCCCGGTGGGCGCACGACCAGGCCCGGTCGGTGGCGGCGGAGCAGCGGGCGGAGCGCCGGCAGGTGCGGGCCGAGGTGACCGGGCAGACCCCCGGGACGCTGCCGTCGGCGCAGGCGGGCGGCGAGCACTTCTACCGGGCCACCGTGCGCTGGACGGAGCCGGACGGCTCCTCCCGGACGGCGGCGGCCCGGGTCCCGGCGGACACGCGGCGCGGCGAGTGGGTCGACGTGTGGTTCGACGCCCGCGGCCGCGAGGTGCCGGCCCCGGCGGACGACTCCCTGGTCCGGCAGCACGCGGTCGCCGTCGGCGCGTGCGCCACGGCCGGCGCGGCGGTCACCGTCCTGTTCGGGCACACCGTCGTACGCCGGGTCGCCCTGCGGCACCGGATGGCCGAGTGGGACCGGGCCTGGGCCCGCACCGAGCCCCGGTGGACCCATCGCCGGGCCTGACCCCGCCCCCGACGGTGACCCGACCACCCGGACCGCCCCCGGTCCCCCGCACCCGCCCCACCAGGGAAGTACGTCCGCCGCGAGGAAGTGAGCCGGGTCAGGATCTGGCGAGTCCTCCGACCACTCACGTACGGTGTGATCGCTCTCGCGCCGGTCCCTACCCGAAGGCGGTTCCTCGATGGCCCTGTTCGACCTCCCGCTCGACGAACTGAGCGCGTACCGCAGCGCGTCCACCGAACCCGAGGACTTCGACGCGTTCTGGGCCAAGACCCTTCAGGAGTCCCGGGAGTACGACCTGGACGCCCGGTTCGAGCCGGTCGACACCGGTCTCACCGAGATACGGGTGTACGACGTGACCTTCGCCGGGTTCGGCGGCCACCCGGTGAAGGGCTGGCTGCTGCTGCCCGCCGCCGCCGAGGAACCGCTGCCGCTGGTCGTGGAGTTCGTCGGCTACGGCGGCGGACGCGGCCTGCCGCACGAGCACCTGCTGTGGGCCGCCACCGGCCGGGCGCACTTCGTGATGGACACCCGCGGCCAGGGCAGCGTCTGGGGCGGCGGGGGCGGCACGGCCGACCCGGTCGGCGGCGCGCCCGCGTACCCGGGGTTCATGACCCGGGGCATCGACGCCCCGGAGAACTACTACTACCGCCGGGTCTTCACCGACGCCGTCCGCGCGGTCGAGGCGGCCCGCTCGCACCCGCTGGCCGACCCGGCGCGCACGGTCGCCCTCGGCGGCAGCCAGGGCGGCGGCATCACCCTCGCGGTCGGCGGGCTGGTGCCGGACCTGACGGCGGTGGCGCCGGACGTGCCGTTCCTCTGCGACTTCCCGCGCGCCACCACCCTCACCGACCGGCACCCGTACCGGGAGGTCGGCCTGTACCTGAAGACGCACCGGGGCCGGACGGAGCAGACGCTGCGCACCCTGTCGTACTTCGACGGCGTGCACTTCGCGGCCCGCGGCCGGGCGCCCGCGCTGTTCTCGGCGGCCCTGGAGGACCAGACCTGCCCGCCCTCGACGGTCTTCGCCGCCTTCAACGCCTGGGCGCACGAGGACAAGGCGATCGAGGTGTACGAGTTCAACGACCACGAGGGCGGCGGCCCGTACCAGGAGGCGGCGAAGGTCCGCTGGCTGGGCGCCCGGCTCTGAGCCGTCAGCGGCGGGCGGCGACCAGCCGGGCGCGGGGGCTGCCGTCGGGCCGGTGCCCGAACTCCGGCAGGGGGTGGAGGTCCACCTCGAAGCCGGCCCGGGTCAGCTCCCGCCGCACGTCCCCGAGCCGGAAGGTGCGGTAGTACATGACGAACGGGGGCCGCCACAGGGCGTTGCGCACCCGCATCGCCGCGTCGAAGCCCAGCAGCGACCAGTAGCCCGGGGAGCCGGGGCGCGGCGGTGCCGCCAGCGGGAAGGCGAACAGGCCGCCCGGCCGCAGTACGGAGCGCACCTGGGCGAACAGGCCCGGCAGTTCGCGGGGCAGGAAGTGGCCGAACGCCCCGAAGCTCACCACGAGGTCGAAGGCCGGGGCGAACGGCAGGGCGCGGGCATCCGCGCGGACCCAGGACACCGGCACGCCGGCGGGCCGGACACGGTCCCGGGCGACCGCCAGCATGCCCGCGCTGAAGTCGACGCCCGTCACCCCGTGCCGGCAGAGCCGGGCCAGGGCACCGGCCCCGGCGCCGGTGCCGCAGCACAGGTCGAGGCCGGTGCCGAAGGGGCCGAGCGGCGTGAGGGCGGTGGCGACGGCGTCCAGGACCCGGTCCGGCGTCCGGTACGGGGTGTGGTCGAACTTCGGGGCGAGCAGGTCGTAGCCGTGCTCGACCGACGACAGTGCCTGGACGGCGAGTTCGCGCAGCGTGGGGCCTTCGGGGCTGAACATCCGGTCAGCGTAGAAGACCGCCGCCGGGAGCGGCGGAACAACCGCCGGGCCGCCCTGGCCGACGTCCGTGAGCGCTCGATCCCGGTGCCGTCCGGGCCATCCGGGTGATATAATGCCATCAGCACTCGTGCACGCCCCTTCTTCTTGGGCGCCGGTGCGGTTTTCTCTCCGAGGGTTTCTCCTCCGGAATTCCTTCTTGGTTCGCCGAATCCGTCCGTCCTTCCCGGTCGGCCGCGTCGGTTTTCCCCTCACCTCCCTGGCGGGTCCGTTCTTCCCCGCCCTCGCCGAGGTGCTGTTCCTTCCTTCCGCCGCTGACAGGCGATCTCCCCCCTTCCGTAGCACCCCCGAGCACTCGTCCGTGAAAGGACCACCAGCATGACCACCACACTCGACCACCCCCCGGTACGGCAGACCCCCGCCGAGACCGTCAGCGGCGTCCTCGACATCGACGCGGGCGGCAAGGGCCGGCTGCGCCCACCGCACCTGCTGCCCACCCCCGCCGACCCGCACCTCTCCCCCGCGCTGATCCGCCGGTACGGCCTGCGCAAGGGCGACCTGGTGGAAGGCACCCGCGGCGACAAGCAGGCCCTCACCGGCGTCGCCCGGGTCGACGGCCGCGTCCCGGACCGGCCCGGCGACCGGCCGGGCTTCGCCGACCTCACCCCGCTCCACCCGCACCGGAAGCTGCGCCTGGAACACCCGGCGGCCGGTGCCGCCGGCCGCCTCATCGACCTGCTCGCCCCCGTCGGCAAGGGCCAGCGCGGCCTGATCGTGGCACCGCCCAAGACCGGCAAGACCGTACTGCTCCAGCAGATCGCCGCCGCCGTCGCCGGCAACCACCCGGAGTGCCGGCTGATGGTGCTGCTGCTCGACGAACGGCCCGAGGAGGTCACCGACATGCGGCGCTCGGTCCGGGGCGAGGTGTACGCCTCCACCTTCGACCGCACACCCAAGCAGCACATCGCGCTGGCCGACCTGGTGATCGAACGGGCCAAGCGGCTCGTCGAGGCCGGCGAGGACGTCGTCGTCCTGCTCGACTCCCTCACCCGGCTCTGCCGGGCCCACAACAACGCCGCCGCGGCGGGCGGCCGGACGCTGAGCGGCGGTGTGGACGCCGGGGCGCTGACCGGGCCGAAGCGGTTCTTCGGCGCCGCCCGGCAGACCGAGGAGGGCGGCTCGCTCACCATCCTCGCCACCGCGCTGGTGGAGACCGGCTCCCGGGCCGACGACTTCTTCTTCGAGGAACTCAAGAGCACCGGCAACATGGAGCTCCGGCTCAGCCGCGAACCCGCCTCCCGCCGGATCTTCCCCGCCGTCGACATCGACGCCTCCGGCACCCGCCGCGAGGAACTCCTGCTTCCCCCCGCCGAGTTGAACGCCGTCACCGGACTGCGGCGGGCCCTGCGCGGCCGGGACGGACACCCCGGCCTGGAGACGCTGCTGGAGCGGATGCGGCAGACCCCGGACAACGCCGCCTTCCTGCGGCGCGTCCAGCCCACCCTGCCGACCGCCTGACGCGGTGCGGCATCCGGGTGCCCGGGTGGTCCGTCCGGCCCGGCCCGCGTGGCGTTCGGCGCCCCCATTCCTACGTTTGCGGTATGACTATCGAATTCTCCTTTCGCGGTTCCCGGACGGTCGTGTCGGGATGCGTGCTCTGCGCGGCGGGACTGCTGGCGCTCGCGCCCGCCGCCGTGGCCGTGCGCACCAGACCACCCGACCCCGGCCCGGCCGCCGGACCACGGGCCGTCGCCCCCCAGCCCGACCTGCTCTACCGGTCCGGCACCCAGGTCCGGCCGCGCCCCGGGGCCCCGCGCATCCCCGAGGTCTCCGCGCTCGCCTGGGTGGTCGCCGACGCCGGCACCGGCGAGGTGCTCGCCGCCCACGACGCCCACCGTCCGCTGCCCCCGGCCAGCACCCTGAAGACCCTGTTCGCGCTCACCGTGCTGCCCGCGCTGCCGGGCGGCGTGCGGCACCAGGTGGGGCACGGGGAACTGGCAGCCGTCGGTCCGGGCAGCAGCATGGTCGGCGTCGCCGAGGGCGGTACCTACCGGGTCTCCGACCTGTGGAACGGGGTCTTCCTCAACTCCGGCAACGACGCCGTCCACGTGCTGGCCGCGCTCAGCGGAAGCTGGCAGGGCACGGCCGCCCGGATGCAGGCCCAGGCCCGAGCCCTGGGCGCCCATGACACCCACGTACGGTCGCCGGACGGGTACGACACGCCGGGTCAGGTGTCGTCGGCGTTCGACCTCGCCGTGTTCGGGCGGGCGGGGCTGCACAATCCCGACTTCGCGCGGTACTGCGCCCGGGTCGAGGCCCAGTTCCCCGGCGCCGACGGCGGCACCTACGGCATCGTCAACACCAACCGGCTGCTGACCGGGGCGGACGGGGTGCCGCCGTACCCCGGGGCGATCGGCGTCAAGAACGGGTACACCAGCCGCGCCGGGCACACCCTGGTGGCCGCCGCCCGGCGGGACGGACGGACCCTGGTGGTGACGGTGATGAACCCGCAGCAGGGCGGCGCCCTCGCCGTGTACGAGGAGGCCCGCGCCCTGCTGGACTGGGGGTTCGCCTCGGCGGGCCACGTCGATCCGGTGGGGTCGCTGGACGCCCTGCGGGACCGCGCCCACGCCGTCCCCGAGCCCGAGCCCGCGGCCACGCCGGTCGCGGCGCGGGCCGAGGACGGGCCGGGCTGGCCGGAGACGGGGATGATCGCGGGCGCCGCCGGGCTCGGCGCGGGCGCGACGGCACTGGTGCTGCGGCTGCGACTGGTACGGCCCGCGACCGGGCCGGCGGAGTGACGTGCGGGACGACGACCTCGGGACCGGGGACGACGACCGCAGGGGCCGAAGACGACGACCGCAGGGGCTGAGGGACGACGGCCTCGGGATCGGGGACGACAACCGCAGGGGCCGAAGACGACGACCGCGCAGTCGAGGACGACGACCGCAGGGCCGACGGGAAGGTGACCCTCACCGCCGGCTTCGGCGAGTGGTCCCGCCGATCAGGTGTGCCGCACGCGGCCGGTGCCCCGGGGGGACCGGACGTGTCCCCGCCGTCGGGCGGGGCCCCACACGCCCCCTGTCCCGGCGGGGCCCGGCGTGATCACGCCGCCCGTCAGGCGGCGTCGCACACGGCCCCGGTGGAGCCGAGGGCGGGGACCGGGCGGACGCCGCCGACCGGGCGGCCGCCGCCGAGCAGGGTCTCGCCCGCGAACGCGGTGAGCGCCGCGGGGTCCACCCCGGCGTGCGCGAGGGCCGCCGCGGCGACCGGGACGCGGGCCCGGTTCGCCCCGTCGGCGATCTTCACGGCGACGGCGCGGCCGTCGGGCAGCGCGGCGACCTGGACGCCCTCGAAGCCGTCCTTGGCGAGCAGTCCGGGCACGGCCCGCATCAGCGCGGCGACGTCCCGCCCCGAGCCGGAGGCCAGCTCGGCGTGGGTGCGCATCGCGTCGGCGACCCGGGCGCCGGGGGTGCCGGGCGCGGCGGTGGTGAGGCGGGCGGCGGCGCGGGCCAGGCCCCGCAGGGAGACGGAGAACAGGGGGGCGCCGCAGCCGTCGACGGTGACCCGGGCGACGCGCTGGCCGGTCAGCTCCTCGACGGTCTCGGCGATCGCCCGCTGGAGGGGGTGGCCGGGGTCGAGGTAGTCGTCGAGGGACCAGCCGTTGACCTGGCAGGTGTAGAGCATGGCGGCGTGCTTGCCGGAGCAGTTCTGGGCGAGCCGGGAGGCCGGGCGGCCCGCGCGCACCCAGGCGTCCCGGACGACCGGGTCGTACGGCAGGTCGGGCACGTTGCGCAGGTGCTCCTCGCCCAGGCCGGCCAGGCCGAGGATGCGGCGGGCGCCGTCGAGGTGGCGTTCCTCGCCGGAGTGGCTGGCGGCGGCGAGGGAGAGCAGCTCGCCGTCGAGCGGCAAGCCGGCCCGGACCATGGCGGTGGCCTGGAGGGGCTTGAGCGCGGAGCGCGGGTAGAACGCGGCCTCGATGTCGCCGAGCCGGAGGGTGACCTCGCCGTCGGGGCCGAGGACGACGACGGAGCCGTAGTGGACGCCTTCGGTGACCCCGCCGCGTACGAGGTGGGCGACGGGGGCGTGCTGGGGTTCGCGGATCGGGGGTGCGTCCGCGGGAGAGGTGCTGTAGTACATCACTGCCTGCTGATCGTGGGCCGGTACGCGGGTCACGCGTCGGGCCCGGTGGTGGTGGCCGGGCGGACGGCGCGGGTGGGCGCCGGGGACCCGTCCGTGCGCGGGGTGCGCACGAGGTCGGTGAGGGTGGTCTCGACGCGGTCGAGGTGGTGGGCCATGGCCCGTTCCGCGTCGGGGGCGGAAGCGTCGGCCAGCGCCCGGAGCACGGCGCGGTGCTCGGTGTCGGCCTGCTCGCGGCGCCCGCCGCGTTCGTTGAGGAAGGCGGACTGGCGGGCCAGGGCGTCGCGGATCTCCTCGATGACCCGGCGGAAGACCGGGTTCTGGGCGGCCTCAGCCAGCCCGAGGTGGAAGCCGGTGTCCAGCGCGGCCCAGGCGGCGGGGTCGGTCTCCCGTTCCATGCGGTCCAGCAGACCGGTCAGACGGGCGAGGTCCTGCGGGGTGCGGCGCCGGGCGGCGTACCCCGCGACCGGGATCTCGACGTGCCGGCGGACCTCCATCAGGTGGCCGGCCGTGTAGTCGCCGAAGGTGGGGCCCTGTACGGCGTCGGCGACCACGAAGGTGCCCCTGCCGGTGCGCGAGACGGTCAGGCCCATGGTCTGCAGCGCCCGCAGCGCCTCGCGCAGCACCGGACGGGAGACCTCCAGGGTGCGGCACAGCTCGGCCTCGGAGGGCAGCTTGTCGCCGATGCCGTACGTGCCGCGCTCGATGGCGCCGCGGAGGTGGCCGAGCACCGCCTCCATGGCGCTGACCCGGCGCGGGCCCGGCACGGCTGTCTGGCTGTCTGACAGGTTCACGGAGCGATGGTCCGGCGGGCGGGCCGGAAGTGTCAAGCCGGGACCGCTCCGGGGTCCGCTGGTGGTGCTGGCCACACCCCGGTGCGGGGGTCAGCTCCCCCGGGGTCCGGGTGCCAACATCATTTCGCGCCGGGCCATCCGTTCCCATACTGAGACGCATGGCCCCTTCCATAACACTCACCGAGAAATCCTCCACCCGCGAACGGGAAAGGGGGAGCGATTTCTCCGAACTCTCCCGCCGCATCACCGAGGCGGGACTGCTGCGCCGCCGCCCGCTGTATTACACCGTGCGCTTCGGCGCGGTGGCGCTCGCCCTGGCGGGGAGTGTGGCGGCGTTCTTCGCGCTGGGCGACAGTTGGGGCCAGTTGTTCGTCGCCCTGGCGCTGGCGGTGGTCTTCGGCCAGCTCGGGCTGGCCGCCCACGACCTGGCGCACCGGCAGGTGTTCTCCCGGCGCCGGCCCAGTGAGATCGGCGGCCTGTTCACGGCCGACCTGCTGCTGGGCATGAGCTACGGCTGGTGGATGAACAAGCACACCCGGCACCACGCCAACCCCAACCACGAGGAGAAGGACCCGGACGTCGCCCCGGACCTCCTGGTCTGGTCGAAGCGGCAGGCCCGTGAAGCGGTGGGAATCCCACGGTTCATCGGAAAGCACCAGGCGGCGTTGTTCTTTCCGCTGCTGACCCTTGAGGGCCTGAATCTGAGTTTCAACAGCTTCAAGGCGCTGCGCGGTACGGCGGTGAAACGTCCGGTGCTGGAGGGGACGTTGCTCGTCGCCCATTTCGCGCTGTATTTCGGCGGTCTTTTCACGGTCCTCTCCCCCGGCAAGGCGCTGGCGTTCATCGCCGTCCACCAGGGCCTGTTCGGGATCTACCTCGGTTCGGTCTTCGCCCCCAACCACAAGGGGATGCCGATGATCGAGGAGGGCACGCGGCTGGACTTCCTGCGCCGCCAGGTCCTCACCTCCCGCAACGTGCGCGGCGGCGCGCTGGTCGACGCGTTCATGGGCGGCCTCAACTACCAGATCGAGCACCACCTCTTCCCGAGCATGCCGACCCCCGCCCTCGGCCGGGCCCAGGCCATCACCGAGCGGTACTGCGCCGAGCTGGGCGTCCCGTACCACCAGACCGGGCTGCTGGCCTCGCACCGGGAGGCGCTGCGTCACATGCGCGGCGTCGGGGAGCCGCTGCGCCGGGCGTGAGGCAGGCGCCGCCCGCTGCCCGGCGACCCGTACCGCCGGGCGGGGCGGGCCCGGCTCACAGCAGGCCGCCCAGCGCCCACCCCGCGCACGCCGCCCCGAGCCCGGCCGCCACGCTCGCCGTCACGTTGACCGCGGCCCGCGCCTCGGCTCCGCTCTCCGCGAGCCGCAGCGTCTCGTAGGAGAACGTCGAGTAGGTGGTGAGGGCGCCGCACAGGCCGGTGCCGATGAGCAACTGCAGGCGCGACCCGGCGGCGCCGCCGACCGCGGCCCCGGTCAGCAGCCCGAGCACCAGGGAGCCGGCGACGTTGACCGTGAAGGTGCCCCAGGGGAAGGCCGGGCCGAACCGGGCCTGGACGGCACGGTCGGTGAGGTAGCGCAGCGGGGCGCCGACCATGGCCCCCACGACGACGAGCAGCCAGTTCACGCGCGGGTTCCGCCCTTCGGTCCGGTCGTCGGCGCCGGCCGCCCGCGCAGCGCCCGGCGGGCCGCCGCCGTGCCGAGCCATACGGCGGCGAGCGCCGCGAGGGGCGTCGCGGCGAGGTAGGCCAGCGCGGTGCCGGTGCGGCCGGTGCCGAGCAGGTGCCGGATGTCGACGGCGTAGGTCGAGAAGGTGGTGAAACCGCCGAGCACGCCGGTGCCGAAGAAGGGCCGCACCAGGCGGTGCGGGGACCACACCTCGGTGACGGCCACCATGAACACGCCGATCACGGCACAGCCGACGACGTTGACCAGCAGGACCGTCCAGGGGAAGCCGCCGGTCGCCGTGGGCCACCACACGGTGGCCGCGTACCGGGCGGCGGCGCCGAGGCCGCCGCCGAGCGCCACGGCCGCCACGACCGGCGCCTGGCCGTCACGGACCGGCCGGGCCTCGGCGCGGTGGGGGGCTGTCATCGCGGTGTGTCGTCTCCTGCTCGCCGGGCATGGTCGTGCCCCGTTCACGAGCAGGGACCGCCGGCGGACGGGGTACGGCGAGGCCCCCGCCGCCGCGCCGCGCGCACCGGGCACGGCGCCGCTCAGCGTAACTCCGCCGCCGTGCCCGGGTCACGCCGAGGGGCCGTGCTGTCCGGCGAACCGTTGCGCCGGGCGCGGGCGTTCGGCCTGTCGGCGGCGGGCCGGGGCGGTGTTACCGTGCACGTATGGCAGCCAGTACGGCCGAGGCGGGGCTCGCGCGGCGGTGGCGGGAGATGCTCTCGTTGCACGCCCGTACGACGTGCGAGATCGACCGGGTCCTGCACCCGTACGGTCTCGGCGCGAGCGACTTCGAGGTACTCGACCTGCTCGCCTCCGACGTGCCCGACGCGGGCGGCCGGTGCCGGGTGCACAGCCTGGCGGGCCGGGTCCACCTCACCCAGAGCGCCCTGTCCCGGCTGATCGCCCGGCTGGAGAAGGACGGCCTGGTCGAGCGGTCCGTCTGCGCGGAGGACCGCCGCGGCGTCCGGGTCGGCCTCACTGCCCGGGGCCGCGATCTGCACGCCCGGACCCTGCCGCTCCAGCGGGCGGTACTGGCCCGGATGCTCGGCGGGTCCTGAGTCCTGGGGGCGGGTGCCTACGGGCGCGCGAGCAGGGTGCGGACGCCCTCCGAGGTGAGGGTCAGGCGGTGCTCGGAGCCGGCGTCGATGGACAGGGAGAGGTCCTCGGCGGGCCACTGCGAGGCGAGGGCGCCCAGCGGGACCAGCCGGTAGCGGGAGACGAACGGCAGCAGGCCGGCCATCTCCACCTCCGAGGTGAACACGGGCACGACGTGCCGGCCGCCGGGCTGCTCCAGCACGGGCAGCGCGACCGTCGCCGGGTTGCCGGCCTCCTCGTCGTCGGTGTCGTCGGGCACCGGTACGAGCACGTCGCTGCTCGCCAGCGTGTCCAGCGCCACCGTGTCCTGGGCGTTCTCGGTGAGCGTGTCCAGTGCCCGCTGGGCGGGCGTGGCGGAGTAGTTGTTCGCGGGTGTGTCCATGATGGCTTTCCCTGCTAGCGACCGGATTGCGGACCGCCCGAGACGTGGTCGGCACGGGCGCGGTTCCGGCTCGCGTACCCGGTGGCGACCGGCGCAATCCTCTTCGGGCGCCGGGGCGCACCGGCGGACGCGGTACGACGGCGGGCGCCGGGGCGGTACCGGCCGGGGTGTCCCTGACCCGCGTATCGACGCCCCGGCGACCCCTGGACGGCCTTCCGGGCCGCGGAGCGCGCGCAGCGGGCGGACGGGGACCGGGGGTTGACCGGGGTGCCGCGCGTCCGCTCTGATGTTACCGGTAACACAACTTCTCGGAGCCGCGCGGCGCCCCGCCCCTTCGAAGGGAACCCCCGATGCCCGCCCTGACGACGACGTCCGACGGATTCCTCCTGCACGGCGAGCCGTTCCGCATCATCTCCGGCGCGCTGCACTACTTCCGGGTCCACCCCGGCCACTGGGCCGACCGGCTCCGCAAGGCCCGCCTGATGGGGCTCAACACGGTGGAGACGTACGTCCCCTGGAACCTCCACCAGCCCTCCCCCGGCGCCCCGCTGGACCTCGACGGCATCCTCGACCTGCCGCGCTTCCTGCGGTTGGCCGGCGAGGAGGGCCTGAAGGTGCTGCTGCGCCCGGGGCCGTACATCTGCGCCGAGTGGGACGGCGGCGGGCTGCCCTGGTGGCTCACCGCCGACCGGGACATCGGGCTGCGCAGCGGCGACCCCCGCTTCACCGCCGCCGTCGACCGCTATCTCGACCTGCTGCTGCCCCCGCTGCTCCCGCACCTCGCCGCCTCCGGCGGGCCGGTCGTCGCGGTGCAGGTGGAGAACGAGTACGGGGCGTACGGCGACGACACGGCGTATCTGAAGCATCTGGCGGAGGCGTTCCGGGCGCGCGGCGTCGAGGAGTTGCTGTTCACCTGCGACCAGGCCGACCCGGCGCACCTGGCCGCCGGGAGCCTGCCGGGCGTGCTCGCCACGGGGACGTTCGGCAGCCGGGTCGAGGAGTCGCTGCGGACGCTCCGCGTCCACCGGGGCGAGGGGCCGCTGATGTGCACGGAGTTCTGGGTCGGCTGGTTCGACCACTGGGGCGGGCCGCACCACACCCGGGACGCCGCCGACGCCGCCGCCGAGCTGGACCGGCTGCTGACCGCCGGGGCCTCGGTCAACCTGTACATGTTCCACGGCGGCACCAACTTCGGCCTCACCAACGGCGCCAACCACCACCACGCCTACGCGCCCACCGTCACCTCCTACGACTACGACGCCCCGCTCACCGAGTGCGGCGACCCGGGCCCGAAGTACCACGCCCTGCGCGAGGTCATCGCCCGCCACGCCCCCGTGCCGGACCAGCCGGTCCCCGCGCCGTCGCCCAAACTGCCGCCCACGGCGGTCGAGCTGGGGCGGCGGGCGCCGCTGCTGCCGTACGCCGTGGCGTCGGTGCCGGCGGTGCGCGGCGCGGACCCGCTGCCGATGCACGCCCTCGGGCAGGCGTCCGGTCTGGTCCTGTACCGCACCTCCGTGCCGGCCGGCGGCGACGGGCTGCTGCGTTTCGCGGGCGGGGTCGGCGACCGGGCCCAGGTGTTCGTCGACGGCGCCCCCGTGGGCGTACTGGAGCGCGAGCGCGGCGAGGAGACCCTGCCCGTGCGCCTCCACCCCGGCGCCACGCTGGACGTCCTCGTCGAGAACCTGGGCGGCGTCAACTACGGGCCGCGCATCGGGGACCCCAAGGGCCTCCTCGGCCCGGTCACCTTCGACGGCACGGCCCTGCGCGACTGGGAGTGCCGGCCGCTGCCGCTGAGCGGACCGGACGAGGTGCCGTTCACCGCGTCGGGGACGGGTCCGGCGGCCGGGCCGGCGTTCCACCACGGGACGTTCGAGGTCGGGACACCGGCCGACGCCTTCCTGGCGCTGCCGGGCTGGACCAAGGGGCTGGCCTGGGTCAACGGCTTCGCCCTCGGCCGCTACTGGAACCGGGGCCCGCAGCGCGCGCTGTACGTCCCGGCGCCGGTGCTGCGGCCGGGCGTGAACGACCTGGTCCTGCTGGAACTGCACGGCACGACCGCCGCACGGGCCGCGTTCACCGGCGAACCGGACCTGGGACCGGCGAAGGTCTGACCCGGTCCGACCGCCCGACCGTCCGACCCGACGGCCGGTACGGCTCCGCCGGCCGGGTCCTGGCCCGGGACGCCGGGACGCGGTCCGACCGTCCGGCCGGGCGGCCGGTACGGCTCGCGCCGCACGGGCCCCGGCCCGGAACACCGGGACCCGGTCCGACCGTCCGACCCGGCGGCCGGCCCGGCCCCGGCCCGGAACGGCCGGGACGCGCCGCCCCGGCGGCCAGTACCGCTCACGCTCGCCCCGTCCCGGGCGGACGAGGCAGCCGGCCCCGGCAGCCCGCACGGCTCGGCCTATGCTGGCGTCCTCCGGGCGGTGCGGGGTGGCCGTGCCGCCGTGCCGACGTCGAGGAACCGGTCGTATGAGCCAAGGCGCCGCCGAGGGCCGTGCGCGGCGCAGCCGGCGCAGTTTCGCCGGGGCGCGCCCCGTGATGGCGGACGTGGCCCGCCGGGCCGGTGTCTCCAAGCAGACCGTCTCCCGGGTGCTGAACGACCATCCGGCGGTCCGCGCGGAGACCCGGGCGGCGGTGCTCGACGCGATGCGGGCGCTGGGCTACCGGCCCAGCCGCAGCGCCCGGTCGCTGGCCAGCGGGCGGACCCGGACGGTGGGCGTGCTCTCCTTCGACGCGGCGCGGTACGGGCCGGCGGCGATGCTGACCGCGATCGACGGCGCGGCGCGCGAGGCCGGGTACCTGGTGAGTTCCATCGCGCTGGGCACCGCCGACCGGGACACGGTGGCGGAGGCGGTGGACCGGCTGTCCGCCGAGGGCGCGGACGGGGTGATCGCCATCGCGCCGCAGCGGTGGGTGGGCCGGGCCCTCGCGGAGTCCGCCCTGGGGACGCCGGTGGTGGTGCTGGACGACGCCCCGGCGGACGGCGCGCCGCTGGTCACCGGCGATTCCGCCGGCGGCGCCCGGCAGGCCACCGAGCATCTCCTGGCCCTCGGGCACCGCACGGTCCGGCATGTGGCGGGGCCGGCCGGCTGGACCTCCGCCGACCGGCGGCTGGCCGCCTGGCGGGGCGCCCTGGAGGCGGCCGGCGCGCGGGTGCCCGAGCCGCTCTTCGGTGACTGGAGCGCGGAGTCCGGGTACGAACTGGGCCGCCGCCTGGCCGGGTCCGGCGAGGTGACGGCGGTGTTCGCCGCCAACGACCAGATGGCGCTCGGGGTGCTGCACGCCCTGCACGAGGCGGGGCGGCCGGTCCCGGACGAGGTCAGCGTGGTCGGCTACGACGACATCCCGGAGGCGGCGCACTTCCTGCCGCCGCTGACCACCGTGCGCACCGACTTCACGGAGATCGGCACCCGTTCCCTGCGGTTGCTGCTGCACCGGATCGACGGCACCGAGCCGCCGCCGTCCGACGCGCTGGTCCCGGCCGAACTCGTCGTCCGCCGCAGCAGCGCGCCCCCGCGCGGCCGGTAGCCGGGCCCCGGCGCCCGCTCATCCGATCACCCCTCCCCCCACTTGATCGATCAGACCGCGCCATGTGTTTAACATATGAGCGCCGCCTAGCTCGAAAGATGGAACCGTGACTGTCAACGACGACTCGTTCACCGACTGGAAGAACCGCGAGGAGATCGCGGAATCGATGATCCCGATGATCGGGAAGCTGCACCGGGAGCGGGACGTGACGGTCCTGCTGCACAGCCGCTCCCTGGTGAACAAGTCGGTGGTCAGCATCCTCAAGACGCACCGCTTCGCCCGGCAGATCGCCGGCGCGGAACTGTCGGTCACCGAGACACTGCCGTTCCTGGAGGCGCTCACCGCTCTGGACCTCGGCCCGTCGCAGATCGACATCGGCATGCTCGCCGCGACCTACAAGGGCGACGACCGCGGGCTGTCCGTGGCCGAGTTCACCGCCGAGGCCGTCGCCGGGGCCACCGGCGCCGACAAGATCGACCGGCGGGAGCCGCGCGACGTCGTCCTCTACGGCTTCGGGCGCATCGGCCGGCTGCTGGCCCGGCTGCTGATCGAGAAGGCCGGCTCCGGCAACGGACTGCGGCTGCGCGCCATCGTGGTCCGCGACAGCGGCGGCGGCGACCTGGTGAAGCGGGCCTCGCTGCTGCGCCGGGACTCCATCCACGGCCAGTTCCAGGGCACGATCACCGTCGACGAGGCGAACAGCACGATCGTCGCCAACGGCAACGCGATCAAGGTGATCTACTCCGACGACCCGACGTCGGTGGACTACACGGCGTACGGCATCAAGAACGCCATCCTCATCGACAACACCGGCCGCTGGCGCGACCGCGAGGGCCTCGCCAAGCACCTGCGGCCCGGCATCGACAAGGTGGTGCTGACCGCGCCGGGCAAGGGCGACGTCCCGAACATCGTGCACGGCGTCAACCACGACACCGTCAAGCCGGACGAGCGGATCATCTCCTGCGCCTCCTGCACCACCAACGCCATCGTCCCGCCGCTGAAGGCGATGGCCGACGAGTACGGTGTGGTGCGCGGCCACGTGGAGACCGTCCACTCGTTCACCAACGACCAGAATCTGCTGGACAATTACCACAAGAGCGACCGTCGCGGCCGGTCGGCGCCGCTGAACATGGTCATCACCGAGACCGGTGCCGCCTCCGCGGTCGCCAAGGCGCTCCCCGACCTCAAGGCACGGATCACCGGCAGCTCGATCCGGGTGCCGGTGCCGGACGTCTCGATCGCCATCCTCAACCTCCAGCTCGCCCGGGAGACCACCCGCGAGGAGGTCCTCGACCACCTCCGCGAGGTGTCGCTGACCTCGCCGCTGAAGCGCCAGATCGACTTCATCACCGCCCCCGACGCGGTCTCCAGCGACTTCATCGGCTCCCGCCACGCCTCGATCGTCGACGCCGGCGCCACCAAGGTCGAGGGCGACAACGCCATCCTCTACCTCTGGTACGACAACGAGTTCGGCTATTCCTGCCAGGTGGTCCGGGTCGTCCAGCACGTCTCGGGCGTGGAGTACCCGACGTTCCCGGCCCCCGAGGTCTGACCGGCCGGGCCGCGCCGTCACGGGCCGCGCCGCCGTGGGAGGATGGTGGCGCCGCCCGTCCCTGTTCGTATCCGTATCCGTATCCGGTGAGGTCGACGCCGTGTCCAAGCCCGTGGTCCGCGAACCGCTGCGGAGCCATGCGCGCTCCAACCGGGCCCGCATCCTGGCCACGGCCCGGCAGGAGCTGGGCCGGAACCCGGACGCCACCCTGGAGGAGATCGCCCGCGCGGCCGGCGTGGTGCGCCGCACCGTCTTCGGCCACTTCCCCGGCCGGGCGGCCCTGCTGGAGGCGCTGGCCGAGGAGGCGTCCGAGACGCTGCGCGGCGTCGTGGCCCGGCAGCCGGGCACGGACGAGACTCCCGAGCGGGCGCTGGCCCGGTTCGTCCTCGATCTGTGGCCGGTCGGCGACCGCTACCGGCTGCTGCTCTCCCTGGCCCGCCAGGACCTCGGTGTGGAGCGGGTCTCCGACGTGCTGACCCCGGCCCGCGAGGCGGCGGCGGCCATCCTGGAGCGGGGGCAGCGCACGGGCGTGTTCCAGGGCGGACTGCCGCCCGCCGTGCTCAGCTACGCCCTGGAGGCGTTGACCCTCTCCCTGCTGGACAGCGTCAACGCCGGCATCTGGACCGACGACGGCACGGGGACCGCCGTCGCCCACCTCGTGGCCGCCGGGGTCCCGGAGCGGACGGCGACGGACGTGGTCGCCGCCGTCGCCGCCGAGCAGCCCGGCCGCTGATCCGGCCCGCGCTCGGCGGGGTCGCCGCCGGGGTCCGGGGCTGCGGTCGGTACGTGCCGGTGCGGGGGACGCGCCCGGGTGCTCAGGCGCGGGCCGGCGCCTCGTCGGCCGGGGTCCGGTCGTCCTCGGCGGCGGCGCCCGCGGCGCGTACGGCGGGGATCAGCAGGGCGACGGCGGCCGACAGCAGGGCCACCCCGCAGCCGATCAGCAGGCCGGTGCGGAAGCCGTCCTCGGAGGCGAGGGTGTGGCCGCCCAGGGTGATGGTCATCTGCGCCAGGACGACACCGATGACCGCGGAGCCGATCGTGGTGCCGAGGGAGCGCATCAGGGCGTTGAAGCCGTTGGCGGCGGCGGTCTCGGACAGCGGCACCGCGCTCATGATCAGGGCGGGCATCGCGCCGTAGGCGAGGGCGACCCCGCTGTTGATGACGATGCCGGAGACCATCAGGCCCCAGGCGGTGCCCATCAGCGGGAGCGCGACCCCGTATCCGGCGGCCATCACCAGCGCGCCGCAGATCAGGGTGAACTTCGGGCCCCGGGCGTTGATGAGCTTCCCGCCCAGCGGGGAGACGATCATCATCATCACGCCGCCGGGCGCCAGGTACAGGCCGGCCGCCAGCATCGACTGCCCGAGTCCGTAGCCGGTGGCCTCGGGGAACTGGAGCAGTTGCGGGGCGATCAGCATGAAGGCGTACATGCCGACGCCGATGAGGACCGAGGAGGCGTTGGTGAACAGCACCCGGGGGCGGGCGGTGGTGCGCAGGTCGACCAGGGGCTCACGGGTGCGCAGTTCGTAGGCGCCCCAGACGGCGAGGGCCACCGCGGCGAGGGCGAACAGGCCGAGCGTGGTGCCCGAGGTCCAGCCCCAGTCACCGCCCTTGGAGATCGCCAGCAGCAGCGAGACCAGGCCGATGGCGAGGCCGATGGCGCCGGGCGCGTCGAAGCGCTGGCCCTTGGCGCCGGCCGGCACGTCCGGGACGACGAAGAAGATCAGCGCGCCGATCAGCAGGGCGAGCCCCGCCGAACCCCAGAACAGCGCCCGCCAGTCGGCGTACTGGGCGACGGCGGCGGCCAGCGGCAGGCCGATCGCGCCGCCGATGCCCATGGAGGCGCTGACCAGGGCGATGGAGCCGCTCAGCTTCTCCGCCGGGACGACGTCGCGCAGCAGCGCGATGCCGAGCGGGACCATGCCCATGCCCATGCCCTGGAGTCCGCGTCCGACGATCATCGGTACGACGGAGGAGGCGAGGGCGCACACCACCGAGCCGGCCACCAGCGGGACGGCGCAGGCCAGCAGCATCCGCCGCTTGCCCAAGAGGTCGCCGAGGCGCCCGGAGACCGGGACGCACACTCCGGCGACCAGCAGGGTGACGGTGACGACCCAGGCCGCGTTGGAGGGCGAGGTGTGCAGGATCTGCGGCAGTTCCGCGATCAGCGGGGTCACCAGGGTCTGCATGACGGCGGCGACGGTGCCGGCCAGCGCGAGCGTGGCGACGACACCGCCTGGGCGGGCGGTCGACTGGGGGCCGTCCATGACGGGGCTCCTCTGTGAGACGTCGGCGGGGAGGCGCGCCTCGGCCGAGGACGCTGTATGCAGCATACACATGGCATGTATGCACCACATGTCATGCAGGATGCATATGATGAAGTGGAACCAGCGCGAAGGGGGGCGCACCAGCCGGTCGCACACGACGAGAAGAGGGCACGTGAACAGCGCGGACAGGGCCACGGCGCGGGTGGAGTTCGAGCAGATGCTGCTGAGCCGCTATATGCACCTGCACAAGAGCAAGGGGCGCCGCACCGGCAGTGTCCTGGACCGCAGCGCCTACATCCTGCTCAGCCGCATCCGCGTACAGGGCCCGATGTCGATCGGCCAGCTCGGTGAGGCGTTCGGGCTGGACGCCTCCACGCTGAACCGGCAGACCGCGGCGGCCATGCGGGCCGGCCTGGTCGAGCGCATCCCCGATCCCGACGGGGGCATGGCCCGCAAGTTCCGCATCACGCAGGAGGGCGAGCGGCGGCTCGACGAGGAGCGCACCGGCCTCGTCGACAGCCTGGACCGCATCATGACGGACTGGCCCGAGGAGGACATCACGGCCTTCGCCGACTACCTCCAGCGCTTCAACTCCGACATCGAGCGCCTGCACGGCATGCCCTGGCCCCGCCCCCGGGCGGCGGAACCCCGCCCCTGACCCGCGGCCCGGCCCCGGGCGGGCCGGTCAGCCCTGCCGTACGTACGCCCCCGGGCGGACCGGTCAGTCCCGCCGTACGTACGCCCCCGCGCACGCCGCGGCGGCGGCGGCCTCGGCGGCCCGGTCGGCGGCGGCCTCGTCGAGCGGCAGGCCGCTGGTGAGCAGGCGGTAGTAGAGGGGCGCGGAGACCGCGCGGATCACCTCGTGCGCGTCCGTGCCCTCGGGCAGCTCCCCCCGTTCGACCGCCTGGCGCACACAGGGGGCCCATTCCTCGACGCGGGTCTCGTAGAAGCGGTGCAGCGCCTCGGCGGTCCTCGGTTCGCAGACGGCCGCCGCGATCACGGCCTTGAACAGCGCCCCCTGGCGGGGGTCGGCGAGGGTGCGCCGGACGAGACGGGCGTTGGCCGTCAGGTCGCCCAGCAGGGAGCCGGTCTCGGTGCGCGGCAGCGACTGCTCGGCCATGTCCGCCAGCAGGTCGGCCACCAGGCCGGTGACGGTCCCCCAGCGGCGGTAGACAGTGGTGCGGCCCACCTCGGCGCGGCGCGCCACATCGGCGAGGTCGAGGCCCGCGAAGCCGTGCTCGGCGAGGGCGTCGCCGGCCGCCCGCAGCACCGCCGCCCGCACCCGCGCGGTCCGACCGCCCGGCCGCACGGTCCCCGGCTCGCCCTGCTCCGACTCCATAACGGGACTCCAGTTCCATTAGACGCTCATCACTGCTACCTTGGGGCCACATCCTAACGGAACAGCAGTCCCGTTAGCAGTAGTTCCCGTTGAGCGGATCGAGGAGCAGCCATGGAGTACAGGCGACTGGGCGCGTCCGGACTGAAGGTCCCCGCGCTGAGCTTCGGCGCCGGCACCTTCGGCGGACAGGGCCCGCTGTTCGGCGCCTGGGGCACCACCGACGTACGCGAGGCCCGCCGCCTGGTGGACATCTGCCTGGACGCCGGGATCACCCTGTTCGACACCGCCGACGTGTACTCCGGCGGCGCGTCCGAGGAGGTGCTGGGCGAGGCGCTCAAGGGCCGCAGGGACCGGGTGCTGATCTCGACCAAGGCCGGACTGCCGACGGGCGACGGGCCGGGCGACGCGGGCACCTCCCGCGCCCGGCTGATCGCCGCGTGCGAGGCGGCGCTGCGCCGGCTCGGCACCGACCACATCGACCTGTTCCAGTTGCACGCCTTCGACGCCGGCACCCCCGTCGAGGAGGTGCTGTCCGCCCTGGACGACCTGGTCCGCGCCGGAAAGGTCCGCTACCTCGGCATCTCCAACTTCTCCGGCTGGCAGGCGATGAAGTCCCTCGCCCTGGCGGAGAAGCACGGCCGCGCCCGCTATGTCGCGCACCAGGTGTACTACTCCCTGGTCGGCCGCGACTACGAGTGGGAGCTGATGCCCCTCGGTCTCGACCAGGGCCTCGGCGCCCTGGTGTGGAGCCCGCTCGGCTGGGGGCGGCTCACCGGCCGGATCGGCCGCGGCCGGCCGCTCCCGGCGGGCAGCCGGCTGCACCGGACCGCCGACTACGGGCCGCCGGTCGAGGACGAGCACCTCTACCGGGTGGTGGACGCGCTGGAGGAGATCGCGCGGGAGACCGGCCGGGCCGTGCCGCAGATCGCCATCAACTGGCTGCTCCGGCGGCCCACCGTCTCCTCCGTCATCATCGGCGCCCGCAACGAGGAGCAGCTCCGGCAGAACCTCGGCGCGGTCGGCTGGACGCTCACCCCCGAACAGACGGCCCGGCTCGACGCGGCGAGCGCCAGGACGGCGCCCTACCCGTACTTCCCCTACCAGCGGCAGGAGGGGTTCGCCCGGCTGAACCCGCCGGTCTTCGGCGGCCCTCGCCCCGAGGACGCCGGGAGCGCCGCCGACGCGGCGGGGGCGCCGAGCCCCGTTCGTACGCCGTGACGGTCGACGGGCCGGGCGCGGCGGGCCGTCGAGAGAAGGCGGTCCGCCCCTCCGGTGTCAGGCGTCGAGGATGTGACACCCGAGACGCCGCGACGGTGCGTGCCCGGCGGGCGGAGAACGCTCTACCAGGCTCGCTCGCGCCGGATTAAGGTACGCGCATGACGCGACAGTCGCCGACTCTGGAGGACGTCGCCCGGGAGGCGGGTGTCTCGCGGGCGACCGTCTCCCGGGTCATCAACGGCGTCCGCAATGTCGACCCGGCCCTCCAGGACGTGGTGCGCAGCGCGATCGAGCGGACGGGGTACACCCCGAACAGCGCCGCGCGCTCGCTGGTGACCCGGCGGGCCGAGACCATCGCCCTGGTCGTCTCCGGCGCGGGCGACGACGCCTCCGAGGGCGAGCGGACCGCCTTCGCGACCCGGGTGTTCGCGGACCCCTTCTTCGGACGGGTGGTCAGCGGGGTCATCGGCTTCCTGCGGCCCAGGTCGATGCACCCGGTGCTGATGTTCGCCGAGTCGGAGGCCGCGCGGCGGCAGGTCCGGGCGTATCTGCGGCAGGGCCGGGCGGACGGCGCGCTGATCGTCTCCACGCACGCCGAGGACCCGCTGCCGGCCCTCCTGGCGGCGGAGCACCTGCCGTGCGTGCTGTTCGCCCGGCCGGCCGTGGCGGTCCCGGTCAGCCATGTCGACCTCGACCACCGGGAAGGCGGGCGACTGGCCGCCGAACACCTGCTGGCCCGCGGCTGCCGGCGTCCCGCGACCGTCACCGGACCGCTGGACCTGCCCGCCGCGCAGGACCGGCTCACCGGCTTCCGCGACACCATGGCCCGCCACGGCCACCCGTACGTGCCCATCGCCGAGGGCGGCTTCACCCTCGACAGCGGGGCGGAGGCGGCGGCCCGGCTGCTGACCGAACACCCCGGCATCGACGGGTTGTTCGCGGCCAACGACCTGATGGCCCAGGGGGCCTGCGAGACGCTGCGGCAGCGCGGCCGGCGGGTCCCGGAGGACGTGAAGGTCGTCGGCTTCGACGACTCCATCACGGCCACCACCTGCCGGCCGCGGCTGACCACGGTCCGGCAGCCGATGGAGGAGATGGCGGCCGCGATGGCCCGCGTCCTGCAGGAGCACATCGAGGGGACCCGCGCCGAGCCCGCGTCGGTGGTCTTCCGACCGGAGCTGGTGGTACGCGAGTCGGCGTGACCGCCGCGCGGCGTCCGGTCCCTTCCGCGCGGCGGGGAGGCGGAGAAGGCGACGGGTCAGGGAAGCCGGTAGTCGGGGCCCAGTGCCGCGCCCTGCTGCGGATGGGTCTGGTCGTAGCCGCGGGCGTCGCACTGCAGGCCGCCCACCACGCAGTGCTCGACGAGGGCCTTCAGGGTCGGCTCGTGCCAGGCGTTGAAGAAGTCGTAGTGGAACGAGTATCCGCGCCCGCTGGCCAGCCTCACCCGGGACATGTCACCGTCGACGGGCCAGGCCATCTTGAACTCGATCATGGGCAGTGCCACGGGGTGACTCGCCGGGCAGACGTCGTTGTTGGTGCCCGGCGTGACCACGGGGTAGGCCATGTGGCTCTGGTGGTCGGGCGTGTCCAGGTACCGGCCGTCCCAGCAACTGGGCGCCTGCATGCGGAGGTTGAGCTGCGTACCGGTCGGGCAGGTGAGGGGGAAGTCGACGTTCTTGAAACTGTCGCCGCACTCCCATCCCTCGACCCAGCCCTCGTGGCCCCGGAAGTCCTGGGCGCTCTGGAGCGGGCTGCCGACGACGAAGCGCAGTCCCTTGGGGAAGGGCCGGACGCTGGTGTAGTCGGTGACGCCGGCCTTGTAGTAGATGACCTGGGGGCCGGCCGGCAGGATCTTCTCGTCGCCGTCGTAGAGCGAGGGCATCCAGTACGCCGAGGAGTCGCCGGGCGCCCGGCAGGTGGTGGCACCGCCGTACAGGGACGCCGTGGTGCTGTGCGCGTCGGTCGACGTGTTGCCCATGAACGTGTGGTCGTGGGATCTGCCGGGCTGCGCCGGGTAGACGATCGGGTCGTCCGGGGCGGTGCGGGCGACCGCGCAGTTGGCCTGGAACTCGTGGAAGTAGCGGGGCGCGGGCTGCCGGTCGGACGGGGTCACGCCCGTGACCGGCGGGTTCGCCGGTATGTATCCGTCACCGTCCGGGTCGTCGCCGGAGGGCACCGCGGAGACCGCCATGGCGTGGCCGGCGTGCGCGGGGCCCGCCCGCCCATGCTCGGCGGGCCGGCCGGCGGCGGCCGTGATCGACCCGATGCCGAAGACCGTGGTCACCACAGCCATGCACACGAGCAGCGCGGAGAAACCTGTGGACCGTCGTTCCATTGCGACCTCCTTGCGGGAGCGGGGCGACCGTCCCACCGCGGAACGGCTCCGTGCGGTGTGTCCTGCGGTCGGCCGGGGCCGCCCGTCCCGTGGAGCGGGCGGCCCCGGCCGGTGCCGCGTGCGGTCGCCGTCACCGTGCGGGTGCCGGTGTCACCGTGGCGGTGCCGGGCGGGGCGACGACCTTCACCGACCGGGTCTCGACGCCCGCGTTGCCGTGTCCGTCCGTGGCCTCGACGTAGACCTTCCACACGCCGGTCCGTTCGGGCGCGGTGACCGCGAAGGTGCCGTTGCCGGTGGCCCGCCACCTGGCCTCGACCAGGGACCTGTCGCCGTTGGCGTAGGTGCCGCCGAGGAAGATCCGGTGGCCGACCGGGTCGCCGTCCGGGTCCCGTACGTCGGCGCGGACGGTGAACTCGGCGCCGGCCGGTGCCGCGGCGGCCGGTGAGACGGTCATGCCGGTGATCACCGGCGGGGTGTTGTCGCCCGCGGTGGTTCCGGCGTACGCCTGCTTCACCGCGTAGTACGACAGCCGTTTGAGGCCGCCGGAGCGGAGGTTGAACCAGATGCCGCCGAAGTCGTGCTCGGTGCCGTAGTGGAACAGGGTGGCGCCCAGCGCGACACCCCGGTGGCCGGTGACGCAGTTCCACGCCTTGGTGTAGCCGTCGGCCTTCTGTACGTCGGTGGGCTCGTCCGGCACGCCGTTCGCGTCGTGGGGCACCTCCCACTCGCCGGCCGGTCCGCCCTCGGTGACGAGGTAGGGCTTGGTGTAGCCGCCCTGCTGCCAGGCGGTCCGGACACCGCAGACGTCGCCGTAGGAGTTCACCGCGTACAGGTCCAGGTCGGGCGCGTTGCGCTGGTAGTACGGCCAGGCGCCCGTCCAGGCGTCGGTGGAGGTGACCGGGTGGTCCGGGTCGATCGCGTGGATGCGCCTGGCCACGTCGCCTACGAACGCGGTGTAGGCGTTGCGCTGCGCCTCCAACCGCTCGCCGCCGTAACAGTTCTGCAGACCGAGCACCGACTCGTTGCCCACGTTCCACATCAGCGTGCCGGGGTGGGTCCGGTAGGCGTCGACCCACTTGGTGATCTCGGTGAGCACGGTGGCCTTGTACGCGGTGTCGGTGACGTAGTCGACGCAGCCGCCGCTGCCCGGTCCGCCGCCCGGCTGGAGCCAGAAGCCGTTGATCACGCGGATGCCGTTGGCCGCCGCGCTGTCCAGCAGTGACCTGGTGGAACCGTCGGTGCCCCAGGTGCGCAGGGTGTTGACCCCCATGGACCTCAGGTCGGGCAGGTGCCCGGGGGCGTCCGCGACGGGCGGGCCCCAGGTGAGCCCCTTGACGGTGTACGGCTGTCCGTCCACCTGGAGCTGCCAGTTGCCCGGCGAGCCCGTCACCGCGACCGCTGCCCCGGCGGGCGACGCGGTGCCGTAGACCTGGAACTCCCACAGCGAGTAGCCGTAGCCGCCGGAGCGGGCCGTGCCGAGCATGCGGACGTAACGGCCGGAGCCGGAGACGGCGAGGTCGTCGGTGCCGCCGTCGCCGGCCGTGACGGCCCTGAGGGTCCGCCAGTCGGTGCCGTTGTCGGACGCCTGGATCTCGTACGCCTTGGCGTAGGCGGCCTCCCAGGTGAGGACGGCACGGCTGAGGTCCGCCCGCCGGCCGAGGTCGACTTGTATCCACTGCGGGTCGCTCCACCGGCTGGCCCACCGGGTCCGGGCCGGGTCGCCGTCGACCGCCGCGGCGGCGGAGAGGCCGTCGCCCTCCTGCGAGGAGGCGGTGGCGGGCCTGCCCTGGGAGAGCAGGGTGCCGGCGGCCGCGGCGCCGGGGGCGGTCGCGAAGGAGAGCAGCGACGCCAGCAGCGCGCCGAGCGTGACGAACAGCGCTCCGGCACGCGGGCGGCCGGACCGGACGGCGGGTCTCAACACGAAGGCTCCCGGCAGAGGTCGAGGAGGACAGGCGCCGAGTGACCCGGCCGCCTGGGAGAGCGCTCTCCCATGGAGACTGACGGCCGGACGTGAACCTGTCAACGCTTCCGGAGGCGCCGATCCGGGACCGCGGGGCAACCCCTCCGGGCGCCGCCGGGGCCGGCCGCCGCGGGCGGGGACGAGGGACCGGGCGCGGGTGGCGGGATGTCGTCGCCGCCGCCGGTGTCCGCACCCTTCGCACCGCCGCGCCGGCCGTCATGTGGGGCAGCCCGGTTCCGGATACCCAGCGGGGCGGCGCGGCCTCCCGGAAAGTGATTCCGGCCTTTTGGGAATTCATTTTCCAAAAACCTACCGGAAATTTAACAAGCGATATTCTAGTGGGGCGCGAGTACGGCTCTGTTTTCGGCCGAATGGCCGAGATCTGCATCATTGAGCGTTCCTCCATCCAGGCACGAGTGTCGCCATGCCGAAATTCGAGTGAGGCACTAGTGGCGAAACTATGATCGAGATCGAGCCGGTGCGGAGAGGGGGGCTGGGCGCCCTGTGCCTTTGTCCGAGCCCACGGCCGCACTTCCGCCGCTTGACGATGAGGGGAATCGAAAAGTGTCCTTTGAGATACGCAGGATCGGCGGGCGCATCGGCGCCGAGGTGGTCGGGATCGATCTTGGGTCCGATCTGTCGGCGTCGGATTTCTCGCAGGTGCACCAGGCGCTGCTCGACCACAAGGTGCTCTTCTTCCGGGACCAGGAGATCACCGACGAGCAGCAGTTGGAGTTCGCCGGGCGGTTCGGGCCGCTGACCCAGAAGCATCCGATGATGCGCACCGTGGAGGGCCGGCCTCAGGTCATCGCCGTCGACGGGGAGGACCAGCGGGCCGACCACTGGCACACCGACATCAGCTTCACGCTGACCCCGTCGCTGGGCACGACGCTGCGCAGCATCGTGCTGCCGCCGTACGGCGGTGACACCATGGTCGCCAACGGCGAGGCCGCCTACAAGCAGCTCCCCGCGGAGCTGCGGGAGATCGCCGACAGGCTGTGGGCCGTGCACACCAACCACGCCGAGCAGCCGAGGCTGGGGACCGAGCGCGGCGAGGCGACCCGCAAGGCGTTCCTGGCCAAGCGGTTCGAGGCCGCGCACCCGGTGGTGCGGGTGCACCCGGAGTCCGGTGAACCCTCCCTGTTCCTGGGCGGTTTCGCCCAGCGGCTGGTCGGTATGACCCTGCGGGAGTCGCGGCCGATCATCGACGTCCTGCAGTCCTACGTGCACCGGCCGGAGAACGTGGCCCGCTGGACCTGGCGGCCCGGTGACGTGCTGATCTTCGACAACCGCAACACCCAGCACTTCGCCGTCAACGACTACGACGACCACAAGCGGGTGCTCAACCGGGTGTCCATCACCGGTGACGTGCCGGTGGGCCTCGACGGCAAGAAGAGCTATGTGATCGAGGAGGGCGAGTGACAGCGGGGCGGCAGGACCCGGCGGACTTCGTCGCCAGGCTGCGGCGCCGGGAGCGGCTGGTCGGGTACTGGATCGCCTGCGACAACCCGGTCGGCACCGAGCGCATCGCCGGCGTGGGCTACGACTACATCGGCGTCGACGGCCAGCACGGCGTCGTCCACCAGCCGGGCTGGCAGTCCGCGATGCTCGCCGTGGACGCCATGGGGCGTTCGGCCGGTGTCATCCGGGTGCCCTCGGTCGACCCGATCGCGATCGGCGCGGCACTGGACGCCGGGGCGCGCGCCGTGATCGTGCCCATGGTCGAGACCGCCGAGGAGGCGTCGGTCGCCGCCCGCGCCTGCCGGCACTGGCCCGCGGGCACCCGCAGTCTGGGCGGCCCGGTCCGTGCCGAGCTGCGGCTCGGCGCGGTGCCCGGCGAACTGGACGAGGCCGTGGCCTGCATCGCGATGATCGAGACCGCGGCCGCGATGGAGAACCTGACGGCGATCTGCGCCACGCCCGGTCTGGACGCGGTCTACATCGGCCCGGCCGACCTGTCCGTCGCCCTGGGCGCGCGGTACTTCGGCGACCCCGCCGCCCAGGACGACCTGGAGCGGGCGCTGAAGGAGGTCACCACGGCCGCCGCCGAGGCGGGCATCGCGTGCGGCATCCACTGCCTGGACGGCGCGTCCGCGGCGCGGCGGCTGACCGAGGGTTTCACCTTCGCCACCGTGTCGAGCGACATCACCCACCTGCAAGCGGCGGCGGCCGCCCATCTGACGGCGGCGCTGGGCGCGGAAGCGGATCGTGAGCGGTGATGGCGGGCAACGCCGGTTCCGCGCCGATCCGTTCGCTGGACGAGCTGGTGGGCGGCACCCCGATCCTGGACGTCGCGCTGCCCGGCATCCCCGACGGCGTGCGGCTGCTGGCCAAGCTGGAGATGTTCAACCCGCTGTTCAACGTGAAGGACCGGGCCGTCCTGTACATGCTGCGGGAGGCCGAGGAGTCGGGGCTGCTGCCCGCCGAGGGCGGCACGGTCATCGAGTGCTCGTCCGGCAGCACCGGCATCTCGCTCGCGGCCATGTGCGCCGTACGCGGTCACCGCTGCGTCATCGTCATGCCGGACAACGCGACCGAGGAGCGGCGCCAGATCCTGCGTGAACTCGGTGCCGAGATCGTGCTGGTGCCGCACGAGGAGGGGCTGCTGCCCGCCTGGAAGTTCGCGGAGGAGATGCAGCGCGGCCTGCCCGGGTCGTGGCTGCCGCACCAGGACCAGAACCCGGCGAACGTGCGCGCGCACTACGAGACGACCGGGCCGGAGATCCTCCAGGCGTGCGGCGGAAAGGTCGACGTCTTCGTGTGCGGCGTGGGCACCGGCGGCACGCTGACCGGCGTGGCGCGGTACCTCAAGGAGCACGGGGACACGCATGTCGTCGCCGTCGAGCCGGCCTCCTCCGCGGTCCTCAGCGGCGGTGACGCGGGGCCGCACGGCATCCCCGGCATCGGGGCGGGTTATGTCTCCGAACTCACCGATCTGACGCTGATCGACGAGGTCGTCGCCGTACCGGACGAGGCGGCTGCCACCACACGGCGCGAGGTCGCCCGGGTGACCGGCCTGCTGGTCGGCTACTCCGCGGGGGCCTCGGCGTACGCCGCGCGGACGCTGGCCCGGCGGGAGCGGTGGGCCGGGGCGACCGTCGTCACCGTGTTCCCCGACAGCGGGGAGCGCTACTTGTCCACGGCGTCGGACCGGACACCCGACCTCGGATCGGACTAGGCCCCGCCGCTCGGACCAGGCCGGCCACCGCGGACGGTGGCTCGCGGCCGGCCCGGGTGCGGGCGACCGGGGTGCCCCCGCGCGAGCCGGGCGAAGCCGGTTCGCGCGGGCGAGCCGGCGAGTGACGACAACGCGGCGGATGGGCGTGCCAGGGCCCGCGACGCCGGAGTGATCCAAACGACAGGGCCTGGCTCACCGGGACCGCCGTCGGCACGGCGGTCCCACGGGGAGGAAGAGCGGTATGTGCCGTATCTACGGCTATTTCAACTCCACTGTGTCACCGAACGAGATGAGGGGCGTCGGCGCGCTGCAGCGCCACGGCGGCCCCGACCACACGGGGACGGCACGGGCTCCCGGGTGGGGGCTGGGCAACAACAGGCTCGCGATCGTCGACCTCGACGGGGGCAGGCAGCCGTACCGGCTCGACGGGATCACCGTCGTGTTCAACGGCGAGATCTACAACCATGACGACGTGCGGGCGCATCTGACGCGGCGCGGGCACCACTTCGCCGACCGCTGCGACGGCGCGGTCATTCCCGCCCTGTACGCGGAGTACGGCGAGCGGTTCACCGATCTGCTCGACGGCATGTACGCGGTCGCCGTGCTGGACACGCGGGAGCGGCCGACGCTGCTGCTCGCCACCGACGAGTCGGGCATGAAGCCGCTGTACCACCGCTGGGACCCGGTGGCTCGGTCGCTGCACTTCTCGTCCGAGATCCCGGCCCTGCTGGGCTTCGAGGGGATCGGCACGTCGGAATGGGGTCCGGGGCTCGACGCGTATCTGGCGAGCAAGACGCCGTTCGGCGAGCAGACCATGTTCGAGCAGATCAAGGTGGTGCCGCCGGCCACCACGGTGCGGTGCGTGCTGGGCGAGACGCCGGTGACCACCCGCCGCCGGACCGACTCCGCACCGGCGCCGGCCGAGCCGGACAAGGCCGCCGACCTGGTGCGCGACAGCCTGCGTACGGAGGTCGGCAAGCTGCTGGTCGCCGATGTCCCGGTCGCGCTGATCACCTCGGGCGGGCTGGACTCCTCGCTGGTGACGGCGCTGGCCGCGGAGTACGGGCCGGTGCACTCGTTCAACATCGCCTACCGGGGGACCTGGCCGTTCGACGAGCGGCACTACGCGCGGCAGGCGGCCGAGCACGTCGGTGCCGTGTACCACCAGGTCGAGCTGGACCCGGCGACCCTGCCCGACCGGATCGAGGACGTGGTCTGGCACCTGGGCCAGCCCAACGCGGACCCGATCACCGTGAGCACCCACGCGCTGTTCGCCGCGGTGCGTGAGGCGGGGTTCAAGGTCGCGCTCACCGGGGACGCCGCGGACGAGGTGTTCGGCGGTTACGCCCGGATGCGGGCGGCGTTCGAGACCGCCGCGGCCGGCGGCGACTGGTACACGCCCTACCTCGACGCGCTGGCGGTCCTGCCGGCCGGCCGGCGGCAGGCGCTGTACACCGACGAGTACCGCGCGTCGGTCGAGGACGTCCCGCCGCTGCCCGCCGAGGCGCTCGCGCGGTTGCGGGAGGGCGAGGGCACCGTCCTGGAGCGGATCACCGAGTTCGAACTCGGGTACCGGCTGCCCGCCTATCACCTGCGCCGGGTCGACCATCTGAGCATGGCGCACTCCGTGGAGGCGCGGCTGCCGTTCTGCCAGCGCGGCGTCGTCGCCCTGGGCCGGGCGCTGTCCGACCCGCTGCGCATCGGTGACGGCCAGGTCAAGCGGACGCTGTACGGCGCGGCGGCCGGCCTCGTCCCGGACGGCGTGCACAGCAGGGTGAAACAGCCGTTCACCCTGCCCGTGACGGCCATGCTGGCGCCCGGCACCCCCTTGTGGGAGTTCGCCCGCGACGTCCTCACGCCGGGCCGGCTCCGTGCGGCCGGCCGGCTGGAACCGGCCGCCGTGGAAGCCCTGTTCGAGTCGCAGGCCGTACGGCCCGACGACACGACCGCGCTGACGCTGTGGGCGCTGATGACGTACGAGGTGTGGCAGGACCAGTTCCGGGGGGCGACGAGACCGGCCGGTGTCGTCGCGAGCGCGGCATGATCGCGCATCTCGCCTACGCGGCGGGCAGCCCCTGCCCCACACTCGTCCTGGACGCCGACACGGTCCCGCCGGGCGGCACGCCGCTGACGGACCGTCTGGCCGACGCGCGGCGCTCCCTGCAAGCGGCCGGGCATGCGCATGTGCTCAAGATCGCGCTGGTGCGGCCGTCCCCGCACCCGATGTTCGACCTCGACTACCGGTTCGTGCAGGCGCTGCCGGACGCGGTGGACTCGTTCGACCTGCGCGGGTCGTGCGGGCACTCGATCCTGTCCTCGGCCGTCGCCGCCGAGCGGATGGGCATGCTCCCCAAGCTGTCCGTCGGCGCCCGGGTGCGCGTGCAGGTCCTCAACAACGGGGACAGCGTGGTGTGCGAGGTCGACGAGGTGCGGCGCGGCGAGGCGCAGTTCACGGTGCACTTCGTGCGCACCACCGCCGTACCGGTGCACGGGCTGCTGATCACCGGCGAGCCGCGCACCGCGGTGGCCGTCGACGGCGAGCTGCGCGAGGTGTCGCTGGTGTCGTCGGGCAACGCCTACGCGTTCCTCGACGCCCGCACGATCGGCGTCAAGGACACCGAGGCCCTGTTCGCCGACGACGCCGCGCTCTTCGAGCGGCTCGGCCGCATCCGGGCCGCGGTGACCAGGCATCTGGGCTGGCCGGAGGGCGGCGCGTTCCCCAAGATCGCCGCCCTGCTGCCGCTGGAGCCGGGGCGGATCGCCGCCCGCGCCATCTCCGTGCCGTCCTGGCATCCGACCATCGCGCTGACCGGCGCGGTGTGCCTCGGCTCCGCCGTCCGGATTCCCGACACGGTGCCGTGGCGGGTGGCGCGGGAGGTGGGCTGCCCGGACGGGCTGGAGATCGTCACCCCGGGGGGCCGCACCGCGGTCGCGGCGGACGTCCGGGACCTGGACGGGGTGCCCGCCCTGCGCTGGGCCTCCGTGGACCGTAAACGGGTGACCTTCCAGGGGTCTTTCCCGCTGGAACCGTCGGCATCAGCCGCGTTGTGAGGAGTGCGCCGAAATTGGCTGGCATCGTCAATGACATCCGTACGCACACAGACGGACGGACCGATATCGATCTGGACCCCCGGCTGGCCCGGACCTTCCGCGAGGCGGCGATCACCAGTGCCGTCTCCGGACGGCCCGACCCCGGGGCCCTGGCCGCGCTGCGCGCCTCCGGTCTGCTCGCCACCGCGGTCCCCCGTGAGTACGGCGGGGCCGGCGGCGACGCGTCCGACGTGAACCGGGTCGTGGAGCGACTGGCCGGGCTGAACGCGTCCCTGGCCATCATGGCCTTCCAGCACTTCGCGGTGAGTTCCCGGATCGCCGAGTGGGGCACGGAGGAACAGAAGGGGAAGCTGCTGCCCGCGCTGGCGGACGGCAGTTGTCTGGCCGCCTCCGCGTGGAGCGAGCAGGGGGCCGGCGCGGCCAAGCGCAACGTCAGCAGTACGGCGGTGCGCGGGGCGGACGGGACCTGGGTGCTCGACGGGGCGAAGTCCTTCACCACCACCGCGTCGGTCGCCGACCTGTATCTCGTCCTGGTGCGGACCGGGCCGCCGCAGGACGACCCGGGCAGCGGCTACGGCACGAGCGGTCAGACGTTCTTCCTGGTCGACGCGTGCAATCCCGGGCTGGTCCCGGACCTGAGCCTGGATCTCGTCGGCATGCGCGGCTCGGCCACCGGGTTCGTCACGATGCGCGAGTGCGTCGTCGGCGACACGGACCGGCTCGGCCCCGAGGGCCACGCGGCCCGGATCATCGCCGGGGTGCGGGAGTCGGGGGCGACGCTGGGCGCGGTAGCCGTGGGCGTCGCGCAGGCCGCGTTCGAGCTGCTGGTGGCACACCAGCGCAAGCGGGGCGGGCTGGCCTCACCCGTCGTACGGGACCGGCTGGTGCCGCTGGCGACGAGGGTGGAGTCGGCACGCGCGATGGTCGAACGGGCCGGCGCCCGTTCCTCCTCCGACCCCGGCATGACCACGCTGCACAGCAAGCTGCACGCGTCCGAGGCCGCCGAGACGGTCTGTCTGGAGGCGGCCCGGATGCTCGGTTCGGCCGGGTACACGGTCGCGTCCGAGCTGAACCGGCTGCTCGCCGATGCCCGTGCCGTGGCCCTGATGGGACCGACCAACGACCTCTGCCGAGAGCTGGTGGCTTCGACATGGCCGAACTGACCACGGCGGACCTCGCGGTCACCGCCGGGAAACTGGTGACCCCCGCGGGCGTGCGCGCGGGCACCGTACTGATCGCGGACGGGCGGATCACCGCCGTACAGGATGCCGGGACCGCGCCGCCGCCCGGCGTGCCGGTCCTCGACGCCGGGGACGCCTACGTCCTGCCGGGCCTGATCGACTCCCACGTCCACTTCCGTACCCCGGGGCTGACGCACAAGGAGGACTGGGAGCACGGCAGCCGGGCCGCGGTGGTGGGCGGGGTCACCACGGTGATGGACATGCCGAACACGGTGCCGCCCACCCTGACCCCGGACGACGTGGCGGCCAAGGCCGAGCTGGTGCGCGGTCACTCCCTGGTCGACCACCGGTTCCACATCGGCGCCGACCCGGAGCGGCCCGAGGCGCTCGCCGAACTCGACCCCGCCGTCGCCACCAGCGCGAAGATCTTCATGGCGGGGCACCACACGGCACCGACCGTGTTCCGTGACCCGGCCCGGCTGGAGAAGGCGTTCATCGCCGCGGCCGAGGGCGGTGTGCAGGTGGTGCTGCACGCCGAGGACGGCGAGCTGTTCGCACTGCTCGACCAGTGGTGGGGCGCGCCGGACAGCTATCTGGACTACGAGGCACGCCGGCCGCGCACCGGGGGCATCGCCGCGGTGGCCAGGGTGCTCGAACTCGTCCGCCGCCACGGCACCAAGGCGCACATCCTGCATCTCTCCAGCCACGAGGAGGCGGACCTGGTGAGCGCCGCCCGCGCCGCCGGGCTGCCGGTGTCGTTCGAGGTGACGGGGCACCACCTGTCGTTCACCGACACCGACACCCGGCGCCTGGGCGCCCGGACCAGGCTGTCGCCGTCGATCCGCGCCCAGCGCGACCAGGACCGGCTGTGGCAGGCGCTGGTGGCGGGCGAGGCGGACACGATCGGCAGCGACCACGCGCCGCACACGGTCGAGGAGAAGACCCGGAGCGTCCAGGACTCGCCGCCGGGCCTGCCCGGGGTCCAGGAACTCGCGGTCGCGGTGTGGACGGGGATGCGCCGGCGGCGGCCCGAGGAGCATCCCGACATCGCCGTGACCCGTCTGGTGCGCCATCTCTCCGAGCGGCCCGCCGAGCTGTTCGGTCTGCCCGGCAAGGGCCGGATCGCCCCCGGCGCCGACGCCGACCTCGTGTTCTTCGCCCCCGACGACACCTGGATGCTGTCGGCGCACGACGTACGGGCCAAGTGCGGCTGGTCGGCGTACGAGGGCTGGACGATGACCGGCCGGGTCAGCAGGACGATCCGGCGCGGAGAGACCGTCTGGGACGCGGAGAGCGGGACGTTCGGCTCGTACGAGGGCAGGTGGGTCCGATGACCGGCGCGGGTACCGTCGTGATCGCGGGCGGCGGCATCGGCGGTCTCGCGGCGGCGGCGGCGCTGGCGCACTCCGGGCTCGCGGTCACCGTGGTCGAACGGGCCTCGCGCATCGAGGACGTCGGCGCCGGACTGATGCTCTACCAGAACGGCATCGCCGCCGCCGACGCCATCAGCGGCCGGCTGGGCCAGGGCATCCGGGCGGCCGGACATGTGGTGGGTCCCGACGACGTACGGGTCCTCATGGACTCCGCCGGCCAGGTGCTGGCCAGGGAGCCGATCGGCGAGGTGGGTCGGCGCCTCGGCCTGCCCCAGGTCCCCATCCTGCGTACGGCGCTGCAGAACGTGCTGTTCGAGGAGGCGGTCGCGGCGGGCGCGGAGATACGCCTGGGCACGGCCGTCAGGGGGTACGACCAGGACGGCGCCGGCGTGACGGTGTCCCTGTCGGACGGCTCCGCCCTGGACGCCGGGGTGCTGGTGGCCGCCGACGGCCTCAACTCCGTCGTCCGCGCGGCCCTGCTGGGGGACGGCCCGCCGCGGTACCTGGGATACACCTCGGTACGGGGCCGGGTCGTGGACAGCGACCTGCACCCCATGTCGTTCGTCGTCAACGGCCTCGGCGTGCAGATCTTCGTGGCACCGGCCGACGGGCGCACCCTGTACTGGACCGCGAAGATCACCGCCCCGCGGGGCGCCTGGCCCGCCATGGGACAGGCGGCCGCGCTGTCGGCACTGGCCGACCGGCTCGCCGACTGGCACGAGCCGGTCGTCCGGATGATCCGGGACACGTCCGTGACCGACGTCCTGGTGACCGACATCCACGACCGGGACCCGGTCGCACGCTGGGTCGACGGCCGGGTGGCCCTCCTCGGCGACGCCGCGCACCCGATGGCGCCGGCGATGGGGCAGGGCGCGAACACGGCACTGGAGGACGCCGTGGTGCTGGCGCGGGCGCTGCGCTCGGCCGCCGACCCGGGTGAGGCGCTGCTGCGCTACCAGTCCCAGCGGGTCGAGCGGGCCGCGGCGATCGTGCTGCACTCGCGCCGGCAGGGCGCGGTCGACCAGGGGGCGAGCCGGGAGGAGGCGGAGTCCCGGGACAGCGTCATGCGGTCCAGGGGGCGCAAGGACGAGGCGACGTTCGATGTCGTCGACTGGCGGCCGGACGGCGGCGGACACGCGGCGGCGGACGCCGGGGACGAAGCCGTTTCCCGCCCCCCTGCGGACGCCCGGGACATCGCCCTGGTCCACGGCGCGGCTCGTGGCGAGGTCCGCCCATGACATCGACGGAGGTTCCCGCAGCAGTGGACATACCGAGCATCGTGCTGATCAGCGGCTCGCTCAGAGTGGGTTCCACCTCGGACCGGGTGGCGCACTGGTGTGCCCGGCGCTGCGTGCAACAGGGCGCCGACGCCCGGGTGTTCACCGGGTCCGAGCTGCAGTTCCCCTTCTACCGGCCCGGTCTGTCCGGGACGGACGAGGCGATCGGCGAGTTCGTCCGGGCACTTGAGCGCGCGGACGGTGTCGTCCTCGTCTCCCCCACCTATCACGGCACCGTCTCCGGGCTGCTCAAGAACGCCCTGGACTACGTGAACGACATCGTCGCGCCCCGGATGTTCCTGGAGGGCGTGCCCGTGGGGTGCGTGGCGGTCGGGGCCGGCCCGCAGGGCATGGCGTCCACCCTGACGACCCTGCGCACGGTCAGTCACGCCCTGCGTGCCTGGCCGACCCCGCTGGGCGTGACCGCCCGCGTCTGGGAGGACGACCCCGGCCCGGCGGCGGTGGACGCCCTGCCGCCCGAACAGCGGCAGTGCCGCGAGCAGATGGCCGTCATGCTCACCCAGGTCCTTTCCATGGCGTCCGTGAACGCCGCCGACGCGGCCGAGCGGCGCCTGGCGCCCAGCCGTGGCTGACGGTCAGCACACACCAACCAACAGGAGGAATCCCATGTCCGAGCAGCAGACCACCCCCGCCTTCACGGCCGGCCCCATCTGGCGGGACGCCAACGTCCGCTCCGGCCCCTCGCTGAACAGCCCCATCCTCCAGCTCCTGCTGCCGGACGACGGCGTGAGCTACGAGGCGGTCGGCTGGGCGCGCGGCGACGAGGTCATCGAGGGGACGATCATCAGCGACATCTGGCTGCTGCTCTCCCCCGGCCTCTGGTGCAGTGCCGTCAACTTCGACCAGGACACGATGGCCGGCATCCCCGCGGACGCGGAACTGGCCGACTGATGCACTCCGTTGACACAGACCGCTTGCCAACCCGGGTCGTCGCTCGTACTCTGTCGCTGGCTAATATTCTAAAGATCAGCGGAATTACAGATTTCAACCGGGGGTGGGGGCGGTGAGCCGGTCACGCACGCTGCTGCGGACGCTCGGCGAGGATCTGCGGACCGTCATCGAGCGGGACCCGTCGGTGCGCAGTCGCACGGAGGCCGTGCTGCACCCCGCGCTGCCCGCGCTGTGGAGCCACCGGATCGCCCACAAGCTGCACCGGCGCGGACTGCGCGTGCCCGCGCGGGCGTTGATGGGTGCCGTCCGCGCGGTCACCGGCGTGGAGATCCACCCGGGTGCCGAACTCGGCCGCCGCGTCTTCATCGACCACGGCGCGGCCGTGGTCATCGGCGAGACCGCGCGGGTCGGCGACGACGTGACGATCTATCACCAGGTGACCCTGGGCGCGGTCGGCTGGTGGCACGACAACGCCCGGTCCGAGGGCGAGCGACGCCACCCGGTCGTCGGGGACGGCGTGGTGCTGGGCACCGGCGCGACGGTGCTGGGGCCGGTGACCGTGGGGGCCGGCGCGATCGTCGGCGCCCAGGCGCTGGTCGTCAAGGACCTGCCGGAGAAGGCACGCGCCCTGGCCCCGGCCGCGACGGTCGCGCCGCGCCGCGACTCCCCCCAGTACGCCATCGAACTGCTGCGGCACACGGCCTCGGCGGGTTCCTGGTGACCGGGTCCGCAGGAACCGAGCGATCGGAGGAGAACGCCATGCCCCAGTCACCGTCGCAGGTGCTGCCCGGTGCCCGGCCCCGCATCGCGGGCGACATCGGGGAGTTGATCGGCCACACGCCGCTGCTGCGTATCCCCGTCCCTGACGCGCCGGACGCCGCGCGGGTCCTGGCGAAGCTGGAGTCGGCCAACCCGCTGGCCAGCGTCAAGGACCGCGCCGCCCGGTGGATGCTGGACTCCGCCGCGGCGACGGGGCAGTTGGCGCCCGGCGGCACCGTCATCGAGTCGACGTCCGGCAACACCGGCATCGCCCTGGCCGCGCTGTCCGCGGCCCGCGGCTACCGCTGTGTGATCGTGCTGCCGGACAGCGCGACCAGCGAACGGATCGGGCTGCTGCGGGCGCTGGGCGCCGAGGTGGTGCTCACCCCGCACGAACTGCGCTTCCAGGGCGCCATCGACCGGGCCGAGGAGATCCACCGGACCACCCCGGGCTCCTGGTACGCCCGTCAGCACGAGAACGACGACAACGTCCGCGCCCACCGCGAGACCACCGGCCCGGAGATCTGGGCCGACACCGAGGGCCAGGTCGACCTGCTGGTGTGCGGCATCGGCACCGGCGGCACGCTCTGCGGCACGGCCGGCTTCCTCAAGGAGCGCAATCCGCTGCTCAGGTCCGTCGCCGTGGAGCCGGAGAGTTCGCCGGTGCTGTCCAAGGGGTACGCCGGTACGCATGCCATCCCCGGGCTGACCGGCGGCTTCGTCGCCCCCACCACCGATCTCGACCTGATCGACGAGGTGCTGACGGTCACCGACGACGAGGCGATGGACACCGCCCGCTGGCTCGCCCGCGGCCTCGGGGTGCTCGCCGGTGTCTCCTCCGGCGCCGCGGTGCACGCCGCGCACCGCCTCGCCCGGCTCCCCGAGAACAAGGGCCGGACCATCGTCACGATCCTGCCCGACACGGGCGAGCGCTACCTCAGCGTCTGGGCCCCGGGCACGGACGGGTGAACCACCACCCGCACCCGCCGCTGCCCTGATCACCCCTGCCGCGCATCACCGACCGGAAAGGAACGGCCGCTTGAACCAGGACACCACGCTGCTGCTCGTAGGAGCCAACGACGAGACCGTGCAGAAGGCGAAGCGACTCGGCCTGCGCGTCCTGCTGTTGCAGCACCCCAGCAAGCTCAGCGCCGAACAGGAGCGACTCGCGGATGTCGTCCGGGTCCTCGACTACACCGAGTGGGGCGAGGTGGAACCGGCCGCCAGGGAGCTGCGGCAGTCACCCGGGTTCGCGGCCGCCCTGTCGATCACCGAGGCGGGGCTGGAGAACGCGGGGCGGATCAACGACCTGTTCGGCCTCGGCGGCACCGGCTACGAGGTGGCCCGGCGCATCCGCGACAAGGCGGCGATGCGCCGGCACCTGGCCGAGCGGGACCCGGCGGCGGTCGGCGCGGCCCCGCTCACCACGCGCGAGGACCTCGACGCCTTCGCGGCCCGCTACGGCTACCCGTTCATCGTGAAGCCGGCCGACGGCACCGCGAGCCTCGGTGTGTTCCGCATCGCCGACGCCGCCGACGCCGACCGGGTGTGGGCCGAGGTGGAGCGGCTGCGCGGCACCCGTACGGACCGGGTGTCGACACTGTTCGTGCTGCGGGACTTCCTGATGGAGGAGTACGTCGACGGGCCCGAGTTCAGCGTCGAGTCGTTCAGCTTCGCCGGGCGGCACGTCATCGTGGCGATCACCGAGAAGTTCGTCGACCCCGACGGCTTCGCCGAGCTGGGGCATGCCGTGCCGGCCCGCGTGGACGCGGCCGTGGCCGACGCGATACGGGCCCGGGTGCGCGGGTTCCTGGATCTGATCGGCATCCGGGACGGCGTCTGCCACACCGAGGTGCGGGTCGGTGCGCGCGGGCCCGCGATCATCGAGAGCCACAACCGCGTCGCCGGTGACGCCATCACCGACCTGGTGGCGGGGGCGTACGGCATCGACCTGGTCAGCTATGCCCTCGGCTGGCCGTTCGGGCTGGTGCCGGAGCTGCCGGACGTCCCCGAGGCCAAGGGCGGGGCGAGCACCCGGTTCCTGGTCGGCGACCCGGGGCGGGTCGCCTCGGTGGCCGGGGTCGAGGAGGCGCTGGCCGAGCCGGACGTCCTCGTCGTACGGCTGAGTGTCAAGCCGGGTGACGAGGTGCGGGCCCTGCACGACAACTGGGACCGGCTGGGTCTGGTGGCCGTCACGGGGCCGGACGCCACGGCCGCGATACGGCGGGGCGCGGAGCTGATCCGGGACACCGTCGAGATCAGGATCGACGATGCCGACGGCAACAGCAGCCGCGGCCGGGTCGCCGAGGTCGAGCACCTCGCGCCCGTCAGGGAGAGTGCGGCATGAGCGTACTGATTCTGCACCGCAACCCGTTCGAGCCGTTCCCGTTCGGGCGCTGGCTGCACGACTACCCGGGTGAGATCGTGGTGCTGGCCTCCCGGGACAAGCTGGCGCCGTTCGGTGAGGAAGTGCCGACCGGGAACCACGGCTTCACGCATCTGGAGATGCTGGACGACTTCGAGGACGAGGGCCTGGTGCGGGCGCGGGCCCTGAAGCTCGCGGACGAGTTCGGCGCCCGGCATGTCGTCGCGAACCACGAGGGCGACATCATCCTGGCGGCCTGGCTGCGCGAGTGCCTCGGGCTGGACGGCGCCTGGACCGCGGACGTGCAGCCCTTCCGGGACAAGGCGCTGATGAAGGAGCACCTGGAGCAGGCGGGCATCGACATCGCCCCCTACATGGTGCCGCAGAACATCTCGGAGGTCCTCGCCTTCGCCGAGGAGCACGGGTTCCCGCTGGTGCTGAAGGACCGGGCCGGCTACAACGCGATCGGCCTGCGCATCCTGCGCGACCGGGACGAACTGCTGCGGGCCGCCGCGGAGGCCTTCGGCGGTGCGCCGCGCGACGACCTGATCCTGGAGTCGTACGTGCCGGGCCGGATGTGCCATGTCGACGGTATCGTGCGCGACGGCCGCACCGCGGTGGCCTGGCCCTCCCAGTACCAGTACGACCTCGCCTCCTACGGCTCCGACCCGGGCGCCCGGGTCGACCTCACCCTCGACCCGGACGACCCGCTGACGGGGCGGCTGCTGTCGCTGACCAACCGGGCGCTGGCCGCGCTGCGGCTGCCCGACGGCAGAATGCAGGCGCACGGCTTCCACGCGGAGATCTTCCACACGCCGGACGACCGGCTCGTGGTGTGCGAGATCGCGTGCCGGCCGGGCGGCGCGAAGGTCCGTGAGGTCTTCCACACCATGTTCGGCTTCAATCTCGGCGAGTACGCGACCAGGGCGAGCCTCGGGCTGCCGCTGCCGCTGCTCGAACCGGCTCTGCACGACGGGGCCCGGCCGCTGCCGCGGTCCATGTCGGGGCAGGTGCTGATGATGAAGCGGCCGGGCCGTATCCGTTCCCTGCCGGCCGTGCCCGCCGACCCCTGGGTGGAGCGCTTCTGGCTCTACGGCCAGGTGGGGCAGGTCATTCCCCCCGCCTCGGGCTCGTCGGACTTCCTCACCTGTGCCGTCGCGTCGGCGCCGACGCGGGCGGAGTGCGAGCGCCGGCTGCGGGAGCTGGGCGCGCGCTTCGAGGCCCAGACCGAGATTGCGGCGACGCCGTGAAGCGCCTGTCCGTGCAGGCCCGCTACATGCTCGGCATGGTGGTCGACGCGACCGGCAGCGGCATGTACCTGCCGCTGTCGCTGCTGTACTTCCACCACATCACCGGGCTGCCGGTCACCCAGGTCGGCGCGATCATGACGACCGCCGCGCTGCTGGGGCTGGCGGGCAATCCGGTCACCGGCGTCCTCATCGACCGCTACGGCGCCCGCACCGTCGTGGTCGGCGGCTACGTGCTGCGCGCGGCGGGCTTCGCGGCCTATCCGCTGGCGGACTCGGCGGTCGCGATGTTCGCCGTGGTGGCCGTGGTCGCCTTCGGCGATGTCTCGTTCTCGCCGTCGATCCAGTCGTTCGTGGCGGAGATCGTGCGGGGCAGCGCCCGCGACAAGCTGCTCGCGGCCCAGCGCAGCCTGCGCAACGCGGGGCTCGGCGCGGGCGGTCTGATCGCGGGCGCCGCGCTCGCGCTGGGCGACGGCACCGCCTTCCAGGTGATCGTCGTCGGCACCGCCGTGGCCTATCTGGCCGCCGCCGCGCTGATCCGCTCGATCCCGCTGCCCCCCGAGCCGGAGGGGCCGCCGCCCGCCCGCACCAAGCGCGGCTACCGGCTGGTCGCGCGCAACCGCCCGTTCCTGGCGCTGACGCTGCTGAACGTGCCGACGGCGTTCGGGTACATGGTGCTGTCGGTCAGCCTGCCGGTGTACATCACCCAGGAGCTGGACGCGTCGGACTCGCTGGTCGGCGTCCTGTACGCCACCAACACGGTGGGGATCGCGCTGCTGCAGATCCCGGTGACCCGGCTGCTCACCCGCTACCGGCGCACCCGGGCCGCCGCGCTCGGCGGCGGCGTGTTCGGCGTGGCGTTCCTGTCGTTCGCCGCGCTGGGGCTGATCTCGGCCCGGACCCCGGTCCTCATCGGGGTCTTCGCCGCCACCCTGCTCTTCACGCTGGGCGAGCTGCTGCACGGGGCGACCGCGTCGGCGCTGGTGGCCAGTACGGCACCGGAGGCCACCCGGGGCCGTCATCTGGCGGTCTACCAGTTGTCCTGGGCGATCCCGACCGCGCTGGCCCCCGCCGTACTGACCGGGCTGCTCCAGTTGTCCCCGACCGGCATGTGGCTGCTGCTCGCGGCGGGCGTGGCCGGTTCGGCGCTGGCCCTGGTCCGTCTCGAACCGAAGCTGCCGGCGCAGGCGGTGCGGGCCGAGGCGGCGGCCGAGCCGACCGTGGTCAAGGAGGAGGCGGGGCCCCGGGCCCCGCAGTCGTGACGGGTTCCGGCCACGGGAAGCGAGAATGGGCCCATGGGAGAGTTCATCGAAGCCGAGGTCTACTCGCAGCTTGCCCGGATCGGGAAGGCCCTGTCGAATCCGGTACGGCTGCGGCTGCTGGACCTGCTGGAGCGGGGCGAGAGCGATGTGGAGGGCCTCGTCACCGCCTCCGGCGTGGGCCTGAAGAACACCTCGGCCCAGCTCCAGCAGTTGCGCGCCGCCAACCTGGTGACCACCCGGCGGCAGGGCACCCGGATCTTCTACCGGCTGGCCGGCCCCGAGGTGTCACGGCTCCTGGGCACCCTGCAGTCCTGCGCGGAACTGCGGCTGGCGGATCTGCGCCTCGCCATCGACGATCTGCTGGGCAACGCCGATGAGCTGAAACCGGTGACGGCGGACGAACTGCGGGCGCACATCGACGATCCGCGGATCATGGTGGTCGATGTGCGCTCGGCGGCGGAGTACGCGCGGGGCCATGTGCCCGGCGCGATCTCGCTGCCCGCGGCGGAGCTGAGAGAGAAGATCGACGGCTTCCCCCGGGACGTGGAGGTCATCGCCTACTGCCAGGGCCCCTACTGCGTCCTCTCCCCCGACCTGGTCCGCCTGCTGCGCGAGCACGAGATCCCGGCCCGGCCGCTGGAGGGCGGGCTGATCAGGTGGCAGCGCGAGGGCGGGGCGCTGGAAACGGACGAGGAGTCCGCGGACACAGCCGCCTCCTGATCCACCTTCCGGCGCACCACCGGTGCGTCATCCGGCCTTGTCGTCGGTGAGCAGGAACGCCGGTTTGGTGCGGTCCCAACTCGGCACGTTCAGCTCGTTCAGGGCCGAGACGATCCGCTTTTCCTCGTAGGTGAAGTGCGTCTCGATCAGCGCGGCGAGACTGTCCAACTCGCGCTGGAATTCGATGGGGTCCGTCTCCCGGTCCAGTTCGCGGACGAGCGTCTCCAGACGTTGCAGGGAGTCGTCCACGAGCTGGTGGTCGCGCCGCAATTCGTCCAGCACCGGGCCCAGTTCCGGGAACTGTTCGGCGACCTTGACGAAGGCGAAATCGTTTTCACCGTTGTGGTGCCGGTCCAATGCCGAGCAGAAGGTCAGGCAGTGGGTGCGCAACTCGCGCACACGGGTGCCGCCGGCGAGATAGGCGTCGACGTCCTGGCGCAGCGCGGCCAGCTCCTCGCGGAGCCAGAGGTGTACTTCGATCAACTGGTTGCCGAACGCGGTCAGGCGTCCGTGGGACTTAACCAAGGTTGTTCCATAAGCTTCGACGCCTCCATGCCCTCGGCGGTCTCTTCACCGGGTGCACGCGACGCTGATCCAAGGTCCTATCAACGGCGCAAACGGTCTGTCAATCGCCATGGCCAGAAATAGACGTCGGCCCGCAGCCGTCCTAACCGACTTGAGTCATTCTCCGGTGCGCCCTGTGAGCCTCCCATCCGACACCGACAACGTCACTGACGGGGGCTGGCATGCGGCACACGGCACTCACTCGGCGGGGATTCCTCGGGCTCGGCGCGGCCCTGGGCGGCGCCGCCGCGCTCGGCACCGCGGGCGGCACCGCGCGGGCGGCGGGGCCCCGGCGGGACACGTGGCCGACCACGCTGCACCTGCCGAACGGTTTCCATCCGGCCGGTATCGGCCTGGGCCGCGCCCCGTACGCGTACTTCGGGTCCCTGCTCAATGGCGCGATCTATCGGGTGAGCCTGGCGACCGGTGAGGGCAAGGTCCTCAACCCGGGCCCGGGAGAAGGCCACAACGCCGTTGGACTGCAGGTGGACCGGCATGGGCGGCTGTTCGTCGCGGGCGGCTGGGGGCGGGTCGTCACCGTCATGGACGCCGCGACCGGCGCGGTGCTGAGGACCTACCGGGTGGGCACCACCGGCACCGCGGTCGACCACGTGGTCGTCACGGCGCGGGCGGCGTGGTTCACCGACGCCTTCAACGGGCTGCTGTTCGGGGTGCCGTTCGGGCCGCGCGGCGAGCTGCCGGCGCAGGACGGGATCATCACGCTGCCGCTGTCCGGCGACTGGGTCCAGGGCACGCCGGAGCAGATCACGGCCACCGGCATTTCGGAGACACCGGACAAGAGGGCCCTACTCGTCGTCAATGCCTCCGCCCACGGCGGCACGCTTTTCCGCGTCGACCCGGCCGACGGAAAAGCCCGCCGCGTCGACCTCGGCGGGCTGAAGCTGCCGACCACCAACGGAATCGCCGTGCGGGGACGCATGCTGTACGCGCCCCGCCAGTACGACCTCGCGGTCCTTCGCATGGATCGCGCCGGCGAGAGCGGCAGGCTGGTGCAAGAGGTCACCGACCCCCGGTTCGACGCGCCGTGCGCGGTCGGGGTTTACGGCAACCGATTGTACCTGCCGAACTCACAATTCCCCCTGAATCCGACACCGGATACGAGATACACCGCTGTCGCCATACCGGTTCCCGAGTAACAGAATAGCCCTGCTCGAATCTGACTAGAGGCTGCACGTCACCAATCGGTGTGATCCTGGTCACAGTCTATTGGAGCACCCCTCGGGTACGATCCCGGATCGGGGATCGATTCGATTTCCAAAATATGGCCGGGTGATTTCAACGGTAATTCCTGACCGACATTGCCGACCATCGGCCGGAATTTATTTCCGGCAGCCATTAGGGGGAAATAATGACAGGCCTGTCTGCCGCGCGAATAAATAACGCGCCCATCGCCGCCGAGGCGATGGAAGTGGCGGCGCGTCATGCCGTGACCGCCGAAAGGCAGTGGCGTCCCGCTCGCGAATCCATCGAGGCCGTGGTGGCCGCCGGCTTCGTCCGGCATTTCGTGCCCCTGGACCGCGGTGGCAACGCGGGCTCCTTCACGGCCCTCAGCCGGGCGGTCGCGGAACTCGGCGAGGCCTGCCCCGCGACGGCCTGGTGCGCGTCGGTCACCGCCCATCTCGCGCGGATGGCCGCCTATCTGCCGGTCGAGGGCTTCCGAGAGATCTGGCGCGACGGACCGGACGCGGTGGTCGTCGGTTCGCTGATTCCCGGCGGCCACGCCGAACCGGTCCCCGGTGGCTGGCGGCTGACGGGGCGCTGGTCGTACGTCAGCGCGGTCGACCACTCCGACTGGGCGCTGCTCTGCGGCACGGTCCCGGCCGAGGAGGGGCCGCGGGCCCGGATGTTCGCGGTGGCACGCGCGGACTTCACCGTGGTCGACTCCTGGTCCGACATCGGCATGCGGGCGACCGGGAGCCATTCCCTGTTCGCGGAGGGTGTCTTCGTGCCCGAGCGGCGGGCGATGGACCGCGACGTCCTGCTGAACGGGCGCTCCGCCGGCTCCCCCGCCCGGTGCCACGCGGTGCCGCTGCGCGCGGTCAACGCGCTGTCGTTCGCCACTCCGGCGCTCGGGGCGGCCCGCGGCATGCTCGCGCTGTGGCGGGACGGCGTCGCGGCGAAGCTGCGCAAGCCGTCGCCCGGCCCCGGGAACTCCCGGGCGGCCTACGAGACGGCGCTGGCCCGCGCCGCGGGTGAGATCGACTCGGCGGAACTGCTGCTGGACCGGGCGGCGCGGATCGCCGACGGGACGGGCCCGGTGACCGCGCTGCTGGAGGCGCGCAACCTCCGGGACTGCGCGCTCGCGACGGACCTGCTGGTGACCGCGGCGGACCGGCTGTTCAGGTCCGCGGGCACCGGCGCCCATTCGGTCGACGCGCCTTTGCAGCGTTACTGGCGCGACATCCACTCGATGGCCTCACATGTCGTCCTGCAGTTCGCTGCGGCGGCGGGCGCGTACGCGAGGGAAGTCTGGGAGGCCTCCGAAGCCTTTCCGCCCGCCACGTAGCGGCCTGATCCGCTAATTGACAGTGCTACGGGGGAGGAGCCGAATACCGATCATCCATTGACTCGCACAGTGTCCTCGGAAACCGGAACACTGATCACCGGAATTCAATTCCGGAGTGGTCGAGAAAAGGTGCAAATTGCATTCGGCGGAAATCAATGTCCTGGGATCAGTATCGGTTCGCTGGCAAGGGAAGTCGATAGTCCCGACCGCGGGAAAGCCTCGGCAGTTGCTGCTGCTGCTGGCCCTGCACTGCGGCAGCGTCGTACCGGTGTCGACGCTGATGGAGGAGCTCTGGGGCGACGCGATCCCCCGCAGTGGGTCGACCACGCTCCAGACCTACGTCCTTCAACTGCGCAGGCTGATCACGGAGTCCCTGCCGCCGGACTCGCCGCACACCGCGAAGGAACTCCTGGCCACGCACTTCAACGGGTACCAGTTGACCGTGGACCCGAGCTGGTTCGACCTGCGGGAGTTCGAGCGGATGGCGGCCCGCGGCGACGCGGCGCTCGAGGCCGACGACGCCGAGGGCGCCTCCCGGCACCTCTCGCAGGCGCTCAGTCTGTGGCGCGGCCCGGCGCTCATGGACGTGCCGGCCGGCCGGGTGCTCGCCATGGAGGTGATCGGCATGGAGGAGGCCCGGATGCGCGTCCACGAACAGCGGATCATCGCCGACCTGAGCCTCGGCAAGCACGGGATGCTGATACCCGAGCTGTGCATGCTGACCGCCCAGCACCCGATGCACGAGAACTTCAGCGCCCTGCTGATGATCGCCTTCCAGCGCTCCGGCGCCTCCTGGCGCGCGCTCCAGGTCTTCCAGCAACTGCGCAAGACGCTGATCGAGGAGCTGGGGGTGGAGCCGTCCGGCCGGCTCCAGCGGCTGCACCAGGCGGTGCTGTCCAACACCCCGAACCTGTCGCTCCCGCAGTTCAGCCTGTCCTGACCCCGCCGGCCGCCACACGAGCAACGAGGAGATTCCCATGACCCCGACTCGAAGTACGGTCGTCGGCGAACCCGTGCTGCGGGAAGTGACCGACGGTGTCTTCGCCTATGTGCAGCCCGACGGCGGTTGGTGTGTGAACAACGCGGGGCTCATCGTCTCCGGCGGGGTGTCCGCACTCGTCGACACCACGGCGACCGAGGCGCGTTCACGCAGGCTCCGGGAGCAGGTGCTGGCCCGGGGGCGGCGCGCGCCCGCCATGCTGGTCAACACGCACTCCCACGGCGACCACACCTTCGGCAACTACCTCTTCCCCGAGGCGACGGTGTACGCGCACGCCGAGGCGCGGCGGGAGATGCGGCAGGCGGGACTGCATCTGACCCAGTTGTGGCCGCAGGTCGACTGGGGCGACGTCGAAGTGGCCCTGCCGCAGGTGACGTACGAGAGCGCGATGACGCTGCACGTGGGCGAACTCGAGGTCGAGCTGCTGCATCCCGGGCCCGCGCACACGGTCAACGACACGATCGTCTGGGTGCCGGCGCGCAGGGTGCTGTTCACCGGCGACATCGTCATGTCCGGCGTGACACCGTTCTGCCCGCTGGGCTCGATCGCCGGCTCCCTGGAGGCCATCGGGAAGCTGCGCGCCCTGGAGCCCGTCGTCGTGGTGACCGGGCACGGACCGGTCGCGGGGCCCGAGGTCCTCGATGTCGCCGAGGACTATCTGCGCTGGGTCCAGGGGCTGGCCAAGCAGGGCCTGGCCGCGGGGCTCGCCCCGAAGGAACTGGCCCGCGAGGCCGACCTGGGCGCGTTCGCCGGACTCCTGGAGAAGGAGCGGCTGATCCCGAACCTGCACCGCGCCTACGCCGAGGAGCGCAACGCCGCGCACGGCGAGGCGCTGGACATCGGCGCCATGATCAAGGAGATGGGCACCGTCTTCCAGGAGATGGTCGCCTACAACGGCGGCCCGCTGACCTGCCACGCGTGAACCAAAGCGGTGCTCGCCCCGCCGAGGACGGGGCGAGCACCGCTTTCACGCGCCGGTGGACAGCAGGTGCTCGCCCGCCCGCCTCAGCGTGGTCAGGCTGTTGCCGCCCAGCAGTTCGGTCGTCCTGGCACGGGCCTGCTCGGGCGTGGTGCCGGCGCCGAAGACGTCCTCCAGGGCGGCCGGGTCCAGGGCGACCTCATGGCGCGCCACGACGGTGACACCGCCGTCGGCGGGGACGAGCCGCCACTCACCGCTGTGCGCGCGCAGCGGCCGCGGCACCGCCGTCTGCTTGTAGACGATGCGCTCGTCCGGGAAGCACAGCCTGATGGAGCGGGTGCGGTGGGTGCCGCCGTCCCTGCCCGTCGTCTCCATCGTCATCGTCTGCACCTCGGCCCCGGCGGTCAGTTCCGAGGCGGCGGCCGTCTCCAGCTCCAGCGCGGCCACGTGCGGCAGCCGCTCGGGCCACAGGTCGGCCCGGTACAGGAAGTCGTAGACCGCCGGCGCGGGGGCGGCGATGCGGACCTCCTCGGCGAAGCCGAAGACCAGGCCGCCGAAGTCGTCGCCGTACTCGGCCCACTGCCGCACCGAGGCCGTCTCGGCGTTGCTGTTGCGGTCCAGGGCCTCCGTCGCCCACCGCTCCGACTCCGGGGTCGGGTCGCTCAGCGCCCAGGTGTGCGCGAGGACCAGCCGGGTGCCGTCGTCCACCCGCCAGTGCCCGCCCATGGAGGCCAGCGGCGGCCGGCTGTTCTCCTGCTCGAAGTCGACCCGCGCGGCGGCGGCGTCCAGTCGCCGCCGGGAGGTCCAGCTCCGCACCTCGTCCCCGGTGAGCGCCCACAGCCGTATACGATCCGCGCCGGGTTCCCGTTCGAGGACCTCGGCGTGCACGCACGGCGCGAACATCAAGGGCCAGCGCGTCACATCGGAAATCAGCTCGAAAACGCGGGAGGGCGGGGCGTCGATTTCGATGTCGTGTTCCGCGTAGTGGCTTCGGGATTCAGTAGACGTCATGGTCGCCGAGCCTTTCCGAAGCAACTCGAGGCGACCTCAAGGTTCTGTCGAGCGGCCCCGGCCACAGTGGGCCGAGTTCCCTGATCCTCTTTTTATCCAGTGGAGACCGCGTGCCCATTCCGTCAACGCCGCAGAACGGTACTTTCACCGATCTCTATGTGGAGGTCCAGCAGTTCTACGCCCACCAGGTGCACCACCTCGACGCGCTGCACGCCGAGGAGTTCGCCGCCACCTTCACCGAGGACGGTGTGTTCCACCACTCCGTGGGCGCGCCGCCCGCGAAGGGCCGGGACGAGATCGTCGCGGCGATCCGCGCCCATCAGGAGCGCAAGTACGGCAGCGATCCCGCGCAGCGCCGCCACTGGTTCAACATGCTCCAGGTGCTGCCGCAGGGCGACGGGTCGATCGTCACCGAGTACTACGCGCTGGTCCTCGTCACCCGGCCCGGCGAGCCGGTCGCGGTGACGGCGCCGAGTTGCGTCGTACGGGACGTACTGGTGCGGGAGTCGGGGCGGCTGCTGAACCTCGAACGCACCGTGGTCGCCGACCACACGCTGTGAGCGCCGGGGGACGGTCCCGGCCCACGGGCCCGTCCCCCGGCCGGGCCGCTACGAGCCGGCGCCGGACCGCTCCAGCGCCTCGGCCGCCTGCCGCAGGATCAGCAGGCGGCCGTCGAGGGTGGTGTCGTTCGCCGTGACCAGGATGCTCAGGGTGGTGACACCGGCCTCGGCGAAGGCCCGCATCCGCTCGGAGATCCGCTCCAGCGGGCCGATCAGGGCGGTGGCGTCGATGAACCGCAGCGGGATCGCGGCGGCGGCGCCCGCGCGGTCACCGGCCAGCAGGCGGGCCCGGAACTCGTCGATCTCCCGGTCGAACCCCATCGTCCTGGCCAGGGCGCAGTAGAAGTTGTCCGCGGGGTCGCCGACGCCGAGCAGCATCGCGTAATGCGCGCGCAGCCGGTCGGCGGCATCGGCGAGATCGTCGCCCACCTGCATCGGTACGAACGGGACGACCTCGAAGCCCGTCAGGTCCAGACCGGCTCGTTCACGGCCGGTGCGGATCTCGGCCACCGACTTCGCCACCTGGTCCGGGGTGGTGAAGCCGCTCAGCCAGCCGTCCGCGATCTCCCCGGCGAGCTGAAGGCTCTTGGGGCCGACGCCCGCCAGGTAGAGCGGTATCCGCCGGTTCGGCCGCTCGGTGAACAGGTGCAGGGGCGCGCCGTCGCGGCCGTGCGCGGGGAGGCTGAAGTGGTCGCCGGTGTAGCGGACGGGGCCGCCGTCCAGGGCCTGCCGGACGATCTCCACGTACTCGCGGGTGCGGCCGAGCGGCCGGTCGAAGCGTACGCCGTACCAGCCGTCCGAGACATGCGGGTTGGACACCCCGAGGCCGAGCCGGAACCGCCCGTCGCTCAGCGCGTCCAGGGTGGCCGCGGTGAGGGCTGCGGTGCCCGGCGGCCGGGCCGGGATCTGCATGATCCCGGAGGCCAGGCCGATCCGCTCGGTCCGGCCGGCGACCAGGCCGAGCACGGTCGCGGCATCCGAGCGGAAGCCCTCGGAGGCCAGCGCGAGATCGTATCCGAGGCGTTCCGCCTCGCGCGCCAGCTCTCCGGCGGACCGGTAGACGAGGTTCACTCCGAGACGCATGACAACCCTTTCGTGGTGGACAAACTCTCGCGGTCGGGCCGGCTCACACCAGGTGCGCGCCGCCGTCGACCAGCAGCACCTGGCCCGTGGTGTACGTCGCCCCGATCAGCGCCTGCACCGCCTCGGCGACGTCCTCGGTCCGGCCCACCCTGCGCAGCGGCGTCAGCGCCCTGACCTGTTCGGCGATGGGCGCGAAGAAGTCCTTGCCCTGGGTCCAGGGGGTCTCGACCAGACCGGGCGCGACCGCGTTGACCCGGATGTCCGGGCCGACGGCCTTCGCCAGCAGCCGCGTCATGTGCTCCAGCGCGGCCTTGCTGACGGCGTAGGGGATGGAGCTGCCGGCGGGGCGGGTGCCCGCGATGGACGAGACGTTGACCACGACGCCGTCGCCGCTCCTGCGCAGGGCGGGGACGGCGGCGACGGTCGTCTGCCAGGTGCCGAAGACGTTGACCGCGAAGATCCGCTGCCATACGGCGAGATCGGCGGCGTCGAGGTCGCCGTGCGGGATGGGACGGGAGACGCCCGCGTTGTTGACGAGGACGTCGAGACGGCCGTAGTGCCCGACGGCGTCGGCGACCAGTTGCCTGGCCTCGTCCTCGACCGCGATGTCGGCGCGCAGGTACACCGCGTCGGGCAGTTCGGAGGCCAGTTTCTCGCCGGCCTCCACCGACCGGGCGGAGTTGACGACGATCCGCATGCCGCGGTCGGCGAGCCTTCTGGCCACCTCCGCCCCGATGCCCGACGACGATCCGGTGATCAGGGCGACGCGCTTCTCGCTCACAGCACTCCTCGGGTGCTCGATGCCGCTTCGGACAGGGGGGACGCACCGGACAGGCCCTCGTCCCGCAGTACCCCGAGGCAGCGTTCGACGGCGGCGCGCTCGGCCTGCGGGGTGCCGGGGCGGGCGGGCAGCAGGGCGGTCACCGCGCTGCGTCCGGCCCGGACCTCGGGGTGGCGCCGGGCGAGGGTGGCCAGGCCCTGTCCGGGCCCGACGTCGGCGAGCAGGTAGGCGCCGGTGCCGAGCAGCTTGTCGAGGGCCGGCCAGAACAGGACCGGCGCGGCGGGCTGGGCCGCCCACATGCCGGGGTCGGGCGAGCCGACCGGCCCGGCGGTGAAGGCCGACCACAGCGGGAGCCGCGGGCTGGACAGGCGGAACTCCGACAAGGGCCGCGGACCGGTGAACAACGGGGCCAGTACGGGGCTGTGGAACGCCGTGGTGGCGGCCACCCTGCGGACGGTGAACCCCGCCGCGCGCAGGTCCTCCTCGACGGCCAGCAAAGGACCGTCGAGTGCCGCGAGGGCGATCTGCCGGGGGGCGTTCACCGCGCCCACGGCGACATCGGGATGCCGAGCCAGTACGGGCGCCACGTCGTGCTCGGCCGCGGCGACGGTCAGCATGCCGCCCGGCGGGGTCGCCGCCAGCCGGGCGACCCGGTCGCGCATGAGCGTGACGGCGTCACCGAGGTCGAACACCCCGGCCAGCGTCGCGGCGACCAGTTCGCCGACGCTGTGCCCGAGCAGCGCGGCCGGCCGGGCCCCGCGGCTCAGCAGCATCCGCCCCAGCGCGTAGCCGACGGTGAACAGCAGCGGCTGCGCCAGGCGTACGTCGTCGACGGGTACCGAGGGCCGCTCGGACAGCCAGTCCGCGCGCATCCGTCCGGCGTCCCCGAAGTGCTCCAGCACCTCGTCCACGGTGTCGGTGAACACCGGGTCATGGGCGTAGAGCCCCGCTGCCATACGGACGTGCTGGGCCCCCTGGCCCGGGAAGAGCAATACCAGTTGCCGGGTGCTTGATCCCATGCGCCGAGGCTGACGGTGCCGCTTCGAGGTTCGCTAGAGCGCAGCTCTAGCCGGTTTCCACACCCGGCGATCAGCCTGGGCCGTCGGCGAACTGGGAGGACCGGCGTGCGGTGGGAAGATGTCTATGTCCGTTCTTGTGCGAGCTGGCTCCCGCCGGTGATGCCCGCCGAAAGGGCCGTCGCCGAGGGGCTGGTCGAGCCGGAGATCGTGCGGCGGGCGCAGGTCACCGGGGTGACGGTGGCCGACCGGTCGGCGCCGGACATGGCGGTGGACGCCGCGCGGGAGGCGATGGCCCGGTCCGGATGCGCGCCGGGCGACATCTCGCTGCTGCTGCACGCCTCGTCGTACTACCAGGGCCACGACATGTGGGCGCCCGCCTCCTATGTGCAGCGCCTGGCGGTGGGCAACCACTGCCCGGCCATGGAGCTGCGGCAGACCTCCAACGGCGGCATGGCGGCACTGGAGCTGGCGGCGGCCCATCTGCTGGGGACCGGCGGCACGGCGGCGCTCCTGACCACCGCGGACCGGTTCGGCCTCCCCGGCATCGACCGGTGGCGTTCGGACGAGGGCACGGTGCTCGCGGACGGCGCGACCGCGCTGGTGCTGGCCCGCGGTTCGGGGTTCGCCCAACTGCGCTCCCTGGTGCTGCTGAGCGAGCCGGAGCTGGAGCGGATGCACCGCGGCGAGGACCCCTTCGCGCTCGCGCCGCTGTCGGTGCGCAGCCCGCTCAGTGTGGTCGAGACGACCAAGGCGTATCTGCGCAGCCCGGAAGGGCAGCGGTCCGTCGTCCTGATGGCGGCCCGGCAGCGCGAGTCGGTGGCCCGCGCCCTCGAAGAGGCCGATACCGGACTGGCCGGCGTCGACTGGTTCGTCCTGCCGCACTTCGGGCAGCGCCGGCTGGACGTCAACTACACCCGCCGGATGGGCATCGACCCCGCGCGCACCCTGTGGTCGTGGAGCCGGGGGGTGGGGCATCTCGGGGCGGGCGACCAGTTCGCCGGGCTCACCCGTCTGGTCGAGACCGGTGCCGTACGGCCGGGTCAGCGCTGTCTGCTGCTCGGGGTGGGCGGCGGCTTCACCTGGTCGGCCGCGGTGCTCGACATTCTGGACGTGCCGGAATGGACCGCGCCCTTTTCCGCCGGAACTCAAGTGGATCTTTAGCCCCGCCGAGCAGAGTCGGCCCGAACCGCTGGAACTGGAGGGGAATCCCATGACGATCGACGATCTCCGCAGGATTCTGACCGAGTGCGCCGGAACGGACGAGAGCGTGAATCTGGACGGCGACATTCTCGACACGTCGTTCACCGATCTCGGTTATGACTCGCTGGCGTTGATGGAGACCGCGAGCCGTATCAAGGAAGAGTTCGGGGTCGAGATATCCGACGAGGAGATCGCCGTGGTGGAGACGCCCCGGGTCCTGCTCCAGGCCGTGGCCCAGGCGGCATGACCCGACAGCGCGCAGGCGCCGCGGGGACCGGTGCGATCTCAGGACGGGGAGGACGGTCGTGGCACGACGCTCGGTGATCACGGGAATCGGGGTGGTGGCCCCCGGCGGGGACGGCACCAAGGCGTTCTGGGAACTGCTCACCGCGGGACGCACCGCGACCCGCCGGATCACCGCCTTCGCCGCGGACGCGTTCCGTTCGCAGGTCGCGGCCGAGGTCGACTTCGACCCGGCGGCGCACGGTCTGACCCACCGGGAGATCCGCCGCATGGACCGGGTCACCCAGTTCGCCGTCACGTGCACGCGCGAGGCGCTCGCCGACAGCGGGCTGGACCTCGACGCGGTGGACCCCGGCCGGCTCGGAGTGAGCGTCGGCAGCGCGGTCGGCGCGGCCACCAGTCTGGAGCGGGAGTACCTGGTGCTGTCCGACACCGGGCGGGACTGGCTGGTCGACCACCGCTACGCGACACCGCATCTGTTCAACCACCTGACGCCGACCACGATCGCGACCGAGGTCGCCTGGGAGGTGGGCGCCGAGGGCCCGGTGGGGCTGCTGTCCACCGGCTGCACCTCCGGAATCGACTCCGTCGGCTACGCCCATCAGCTCATCGGCGAGGGCGGCGCCGACATCATGGTGACCGGGGCGACCGAGGCCGCGGTGTCCCCGCTGGCCGCGGCCTGCTTCGACGCGATCAAGGCGACGACTCCGCGCAACGACGACCCCGAGCACGCCGCCCGCCCCTTCGACCGCACCCGCAACGGCTTCGTACTGGCCGAAGGCGCGGCCATGTTCGTCGTGGAGGAGTACGAGCACGCCCGCCGGCGCGGTGCCCGTATCTACGCGGAGATCGGCGGCTACGCGACCCGCTGCAACGCCTACCACATGACCGGTCTGAAGGTGGACGGCCGGGAGATGGCCGCGGCGATCACCGCGGCGCTGGACGAGGCGCGGATGCCGGCCGACTCGGTCGACTACGTCAACGCGCACGGGTCGGGCACCAAGCAGAACGACCGGCACGAGACCGGGGCGTTCAAGCGCGCGCTGGGCGAGCACGCCTACCGGACGCCGGTCAGCTCCATCAAGTCCATGATCGGGCACTCGCTCGGCGCGATCGGCTCGATCGAGATCGCGGCGTGCGCGCTCGCCATCGAGCACGGGGTCGTGCCCCCGACGGCCAACCTGCACGAGAAGGACCCGGAGTGCGACCTGGACTATGTGCCGCTGGTCGCCCGGGAGCGCCGGGTCGACACCGCGCTCACGGTGGGCAGCGGCTTCGGCGGTTTCCAGAGCGCGATGGTCCTGCGCAAGTGGCGAGGAGGGGACGCATGAAGACGGTCTTCACCGGGCTCGGCGTGATGGCGCCCAACGGCACCAGCGCGGAGGCCTACTGGTCGGCGACCCTCGAACAGCGCAGCGGCATCACCGAGCTGGAACGCTTCGACGCCTCCGGGTACCCGGCCCGGCTCGCGGGGCAGTTGCGCGACTTCAAGGCCGAGCAGTTCCTGTCCAGCCGGCTGCTGCCGCAGACCGACCGGGTCACCCGGCTGGCGCTGATCGCGGCGGACCAGGCGCTGCGGGACGCCGGCGTGGACCCGAAGTCCTTCGACGACTTCGACATGAGCGTGATCGGGTCGAACGCCACCGGTGGCTTCGAGTTCACCCACCGCGAGATACGGAAACTGTGGACGCACGGGCCCGAGCGGGTCAGCGTGTACGAGTCGTTCGCCTGGTTCAACGCGGCCAACACCGGCCAGATCTCCATCCGGCACGGCATGCGCGGGCCGGGCAGTGTGCTGGTGGCCGAGCAGGCGGGCGGCCTCGACGCGATCGCCCACGCCCGGCGGGTGGTGCGGCGCGGCACCCCGCTGTCCGTCACCGGTGGTGTCGAGTCGTCGTACGACCCCTGGGGCTGGGTCTCCCACCTGGCCACCGGCCGGATCAGCACCGTGCCCGACCCGCGGCGGGCCTATCTGCCGTTCGACACGGCCGCCGGCGGCTATGTGCCCGGCGAGGGCGGCGCCTATCTCATCCTGGAGGACGAGGAGGCGGCGAAGCGGCGGGGCGCGGCCCGCGTCTACGGTGAGCTGGCCGGGCACGCGTCCACCTTCGATCCGCGGCCGGGCTCCGGACGCCCGCCGGGGCTGGCCCGCGCCATCCGGCTGGCGCTGGCCGACGCCGGGCTGGGACCCGGCGACATCGACGTGGTCTTCGCCGACGCCGGCGGCGTCCCGGAGCTGGACCGGACCGAGGCCGAGGCCATCGCGGACGTGTTCGGCCCGCACGGCGTCCCGGTCAGCGTGCCCAAGGCCCTGGTCGGCAGGCTCTACGCCGGTGGTGGCCCGCTCGACCTGGTGTGCGCCCTGCTGTCGCTGCGCGACGCCGTCATCCCGGCCACCGCGCACGTGCGGGACGTCCCCGCGGACTACCGCATCGACCTCGTACGGGGCGAGCACCGCAGCACCCCGGTACGCGCCGCGCTCGTGCTGGCGCGCGGCAACGGCGGCTACAACTCGGCGATGGTCGTCCGCCGATAACACATCGGCCAGACTCAATGTGAGGGAAGAACAGTGGCTGTTTCCTTGACTGATTCCGCGATCCGGGAGGAACTGCGAGTGCATCTCGCGGACGTCCTCTATCTGGAGACCTCCGAAATAGACGACGAGGCGACGTTCGCCGATCTCAGCCTGGACTCGGTGCTGGGCGTCGAACTCGTCACCGTCATCAACACCAAGTACGGGCTGGACGAGAGCGTCGACGCGGTCTTCGAGCACCCGACGGTGGCGAGGCTCGCCGACTACATCCGCGAGCGGGTGGCCGCGCAGACATGACCTCGCCTGTGACCCTGCGGGCGCCGGTACTCCTGGACGGCAGTTGCGTGGCCCGGCACGTGACGGTCTCTCCGCACATGTGCGGCGGCAGCTCGTCGATCTTCGCGCAACTGGGCGACTGGACCTGGGAGACGGTCGCCGCGACCTGCGGGACGAACGTCTACGACGCGCACACCGCCGACGGGCTGCCCGCGTACCTGTCGTTCTACTACTTCCATGTGCGGGGCACGGCCGAGGTCCACCCGCACGGGCTGACCTTCGGCGACGAACTGACCGTCACCTCGCGGTCGTTCGACTTCGGCGGCGAGTCCGTGCTCACCCTGCACCGGCTCACCAAGGCCGGCCCGGCGCTCGACGTGCTGGACCCCGTGGAGTTCTACGAGCGGCCACGGGCCGACAGCCTGTACGTGCAGAACTTCAACCGCTGGATCTCCCGGGGCCGGCCGGACAGCAACGAGGCGCTGGTCCAGTCCTCGCCACCGGACTTCCGCCACGACCACCTGCCGGTACTGCCGGAGCGCCACTCCCCGCGCGGTATCGCCTCCCGGGCGCGGAAGAACGGGACGTTCCACCCCGACGGCGTTCCCGGACATGTCGCCGGGGAGGAGCTCACCACCGAGTACGACCTCGATGTGGTGCATGACTTCAACGGGGTGGGCCTGCTCTATTTCGCCTCGTACTTCTCCATCATCGACACCGCGCTGCTGCGACTGTGGCGGCGACTGGGCCGCACCGACCGGGAGTTCCTGGCCAGGCGGGTCCTGGACCACAAGCTCGGCTACTTCGGCAACGCCGATTTCGGGGCCCGGCTCACGATCGGTGTGCGGCTCTGGCACCACGGCGACATCCCCGGTGACGAGACGGCCGACATCACCGTGCGTGAGGCCCGTTCGGGGCGGCTGCTCGCAGTGTGCGCGATCCATCTTCGCAGGGAGCGGGCATGAGCCGTCGCAGCCAGGTCGAGCAGACGGTACGGGCGGTGATCGGGGAGATCCTGCCGGACCTGCCCGCCGCCGACGTCACCCTGGACAAGAACCTGCGCGACCTCGGCGCGGACTCGGTGGACCGGGTGGAGATCATCTCCCTGCTCGTCCACCGGCTGGCGAGCAAGGAGCCGATCTCCAGCTTCGCCGACATCCCGCACATCGGGGCGCTCATCGACCATCTGAGCAAGGGGAGCCAGTGATGCGGCCGATCGGCATCGAAGGGCTGAACGCCTACTGCGGGCTCGCCCGGCTGTCCGTGCCCGCCCTGTTCGAGGGCCGCGGCCTGGACCCGGACCGGATCGGCAATCTCATGGCGGACCACCGCTCGGTGCTGCTGCCGTGGGAGGACCCGGTCACCAACGCGGTCAACGCCGCGAAACCCCTGGTGGACGCGCTCGGCACGGACGCGGAGCGGATCGAGTTGCTCGTCACCTCCACCGAGTCGGGCGTCGACTTCAGCAAGTCCATCGCGTCGTACGCCCACCGGTACCTGAACCTGTCGCCGCGCTGCCGGATCATGGAGGTCAAGCAGGCCTGCTACGGCACCACGGGCATGCTCCGGCTCGCCGCCGGCTACCTCGCGGGGCAGCCGGACCCCGGCGCCAGGGCGCTGGTGATCGCCACCGACATCAGCCCGATGGACGAGCGCGCCCGGTACGCCGAGCCCACCATGGGCAACGGCGCGGTCGCGGTGCTGGTGTCCGCCGAGCCCCGGCTGCTGGCCCTGGACCAGGACCGGTCCGGTCTGCACACCTTCGAGGTCATGGACACCGCCCGGCCGGCGCCCGACCTGGACTTCGTCAACCCCGACCTGTCCCTGCTCAGCTATCTGCAGTGCCTGTCGGCCAGTTACCAGGACTACGTGCGCCAGGCCCCGGAGACGGACTTCACCGCCACCTTCGACCACCTGGTGATGCACACGCCGTTCCCCGGCATGGTGAAGGCGGCGCACCGCAAGCTGATGCGCGAGGTCGCGCCGGCGAGACCGGCCGCCGTCGAGGCCGACTTCACCCGTCGTGTCGTCCCGTCGCTGACGTACGCGCGCACCGTCGGCAACCTGTGCTCCGGGTCCCTCTACCTCGCCCTCGCGAGCCTGATCGACCACGGGTCCCACGTCGAGGGCGCGCGGGTGGGGCTGTACTCGTACGGCTCCGGCTGCGCCTCGGAGTTCTTCAGCGGGGTCGTCGCACCCGGCGCCCCGCGGGTGCTGGCCGAGATGCGCATCGGGGACCGGGTGCGCGCCCGGCGGGAGGTCACCTTCGAGGAGTACCAGAAGCTGCTGCCCGCCGCCCGGTCCTGCCTGGTCCCCCGGCAGGACCGCACCGTCGACCTCTCCGCCTGCGACGAGTACCTGGAGCCGTTCCGCCCGCACGGGCCGACGCTGGTGCTGACGGGGGTCGCCGACTTCCACCGGGCGTACGCATGGCGCTGAGCCGCATCGCCGTCGACCGGTCGCGGCCCCCCGTCGTCCGGGTCACCCTCGACAGCGAGGCCACCGGGAACCGGCTGGACGAAGGCATGCTCGCGGAGCTGACCGCCGCCCTGGACGAGGCCGAGGCCACCCCCGGCGTCCGGGTGTTCGTGCTGGACGCCGTCGGGGACACGTTCTGCGCCGGCTGGGCGCTGGACACGCTCGAAACGGCCTGGCGCACGCGGATCGCGGCCGTCGGCGGGCTGCTCACCCGGCTCACCGCGTCGCGGCTGATCACCGTCGCGTCGGTGGACGGGGCGGCCCTCGGCGGCGGTGTCGGGCTGGCGGCGGCCTGCGACCAGGTCGTCGTCGGGGAGCGGGCCACGTTCCGGATGACCGAGGTGCTGCTGGGGCTGATCCCGGCGGCGATCCTGCCGGTGGTCGCCCGGCGCGTGGGCGGTCACCGCGCGTACGGGCTGGCGCTGACCGCGCGGGAGCTGACCGGGCCGGAGGCCGTCGCGGCCGGGCTGGCGGACCGCCAGGGCGGGACGGCCGGGCTGCGCCGGGTCCTGCTCGCCCTGCGGGCGGCCGACCCCGCGGCGCTGGTGGCGCTCAAGCAGTACCACGCCGAACTGGTCCCGGCTCCGGCACGGCACGAGGAACTCTTCGTCGAGGCCCTCGGCCGGCGGCTCGCGGACCCCGAAGTGCACCGCAGACTCGCCGAGTTCAGGGAACAGGGGTTGATCGCGTGACCACCACCGCCACGGTCGTCCTGGAGGTGGACGGGCCGCTGGCCACCGTCCGGCTCGACGACGCGGCCGGACACAACCGGCTCTCCGCCCCGCTGCGCACGGCGATGGCCGACGCGCTGCGGGACGCGGCGGCCGATCCGCGGGTGCGGGCAGTCGTCCTCGAAGGGCTCCCCGGGATGTTCAGCGCGGGCGGCTCCGTCGACCAGATGCTGAGCCCCCACGAGCAACGCATCGTGCCCGTCTGGCGGTTCCTGCGCGCCGTGGTCGACTGCCCGCTGCCGGTGGTCGCCGCCGCGCAGGGCCACGCGCTGGGCGGCGGGTTCCTCCTCGCGCTCTACTGCGACGTCACCGTCCTCAGCGACCGGTCCCGCTACGCCGCGAACTTCCTCACGTACGGCTTCACGCCCGTCCTCGGCGCCACCTATCTGCTGCCCGCCAAACTGGGCGCGGCGCTGGGCACCGAGATGCTGTACTCGGCCCGCAGCTACCGCGGCCGGGAACTCGCCGAGCGCGGCGCAGGAGTGAGCGTGACGGCGCACGACAAGGTCCGCGCCGAGGCGCAGCGGACCGCGCTGCGGATCGCCCAGGCGCCGCGGGACGCCCTGGAGCGGCTGAAGGCACAGCTCCGCGAGGAGACCCTCGGGCGCGCGCAGGCGGCGCTGGCCCGGGAGATCCCCGACCACGAGGCCACCATCGGCGGCGCCGAGGCCCGCCGCCGCATCCGGGCCCTGCACGGCGAACGGATCGGCGCGGGCCGGAGGCCGTCCTGATGCGCACCGCCCCCGACAATCTCACCCCGTACCCCAGGTTGGTGGTCCCCGATGAAAGACGATGACCTCGTACCGATCGCGATCATCGGCATGTCCTGCCGGGCGGCCGGCGTGGAGACGCCGGCCGCGCTGTGGGACATGCTGGCCAAGGGCGAGCGGCGCTTCACGCCGGTCCCCGAGGGCCGCTGGCACGGTCTCGACCCGGGGATCGAACTGCCGGCCCCGCCCGCCGCGTCGCTGCTGGACCGGATCGACACCTTCGACGCCCGGTTCTTCGGCATCGCGCCCCGGATGGCGGCGTGGATGGACCCGCAGCACCGGATGATGCTGGAACTGGCCTGGCACGCCGTGGAGAACGCCGGCATCGATCCGGACAGCCTCGACGGCGAGCCGGTCGCGGTGTTCGTCGGCTCGTTCATGTCCGACTACCGCGAGCGGATCAACGCCCGGGGCCTCGCCGACAGCGCGGCCTTCCCCGGCGGGATGACGGCGTTCAGCGCCAACCGGGTCTCGTACCAGTTCGGCTGGACCGGGCCGAGCATGGTGATCGACTCGGCCTGCTCCTCCAGCCTGACCGCCGTCGCCCTCGCGGTGCAGGGACTCCAGCACGGCGCGTACCCCATGGCGCTGGTCGGCACCCCGAACGTGATCAGCAACGGCTTCTACGCCAACACCGCCTACCGCGGCGGTGCCCTCTCCCCCACCGGGGACTCGGTTCCGTTCGGCCCGGACCGGGACGGCTATGTGCGGGGCGAGGGCGGCGCGTGCGTGCTGCTCAAGCGGCTCGACCAGGCGCTCGCCGACGGTGACCCGGTGCACGCGGTCATCCGGGCGGTGGACACCGCGCACAACGGGCGGGGCGGCGGCCTCACCGGCACCGACATCGGCTCGCAGGTGCGTCTGCTGCGCCGGGCCGCGGGCGCCGCCGGCCGGTCGGTCGCCGACATCGGCTACCTGGAGGCCCACGGCTCGGGCACGCCCAGCGGTGACGCGGTCGAGGTGGCCGCGCTCGCCGAGGCACTGACCGGCCCCGACGGGCGTACGGCCGTACCGGCCGGGCCCGGTGGCAAGGTGTGGGTCGGCTCGATCAAGGCCAGCATCGGCCATCTCGAAGCGGCCGCCGGTCTGATGGGCCTGGTCAAGACGGTGCTGGTGCTGCGGCACGGCCGTATCCCGCGGATCGCGGGCCTGACCGGGGCCGATCCGGAACTGCCCGTCGCGGGCACGGACGTCGCCATCGCCGTGGACGACGTGCCCTGGCCGCGCGGTGCCGTGCCCCGGCTCGCCGGGGTCAACTCCTTCGGCCTGGGCGGCGGGATCTCCCATGTCCTGCTGGAGGAGGCGCCCCTGGTCCGGGAGCCCGAGCAGCCGCGCCACCGGTATGTCGTGCCGCTGTCGGGGCAGGACGAGGCGTGCCTGAGGGAGCTGGCCGACCGGCTGCTCGCGGAGCTGGACGGCGCCGAGCCGCCGGGCCTGGCCGCGGTGGCGCGGTCGCTGCGCGGCGGCCGCCGGGCGCAGCCGGTACGGGCGGTCGTCGTCGCCGAGGACCTGGACCAGTTCCGCGACGGCCTGCACGAGTTGTCGGCGGGCCGCAGCCCGGACCACGGCGGGGACCCGGTGGCGCTGGCGTGGCTGCGCGGCGAGCGGGTGGACTGGGAAGCCCTGCCGGAGCCGGGCGGGTCCCGGACGCGTGCGCATCTTCCGGGGTCGCCGTTCCGTCGCCGGTCGCACTGGTTCGACAGGATGCCGCCGGGCGCCGCCGCCGGGTGAACCACCTGAACCCGCTCGCGGCGGTGGCCCGCGGACGGTCCGCAGCGGCCCGCCCCTCGCCCGGGGCGGGCCGCTCCTCGGTGTTCCCGGGGTTCACGCGGCCGCGCGGCCCCGCTGCTCCAGATCCGCCGCGATCCGCTCGAACACCGCCGCGGGGCTGGGCTGGCCGGCGATCTCCGCCCGCACCTCGGCCGCCGCGTCCGCGAACGCCTTCTCGGTGAGCAGCCGTTCCACCGCCGTACGCACCGCCGGGACGTCCGCCTCGGACGGCTCGATGGACAGGCCCACCTTGCGGTCCACCACCCGCTGGGCGCACAGCGCGTTGTCCGCGCCGCCCGGCACGACGAGCTGGGGCACTCCGTGGTGCAGCGCCGCCGCCGTGGTGCCCGAGCCGCCGTGGTGCACGACCAGCGAGCAGTCCCGCAGAATCCCGGACAGCGGCACGAAACCGGCCGGGTGGAGGTTGTCCGGGAGCGTGCCGAACCGGCTCAGGTCCGTCTCCCCGTCGGCCAGCATCACATCGGCGTCCAGCCCGGACAGCGCCTCGATCAGCAGGCCGAGCCCGCCGCCCCCGGGGAGCAGCGGCGCGACGGTGCCCAGGGTCAGGCAGATCCGCGGCCGGTCCGGTCGGCGCATGGCCCAACCGGGCAGCACCGCGCCGCCGTTGAAGGGGACGTACCGCATGGGGCGCCACGGCACGCCGTCCGCGGCGTCGGGCTCCTCCTGGGCCAGGCCGCCCATGCTGGGCGCCCGCGGGTCGATGCGGGCCACCAGGTCGGGTGTGCTCGCCCGCAGTCCGAGCCGCTCCCGCAGTGCCGTCACCACCGGGGCGTCGTCCGGCAGGATTCCCGTACGGGCGTCGTGCTCCCCGCCGTCGCGGAACTCCGCGTCCCGCAGGGACCAGGACACCCGGTTGCCGACCTCCAGCGCGGGCACGCCCAGCGCGATCGCGGCCAGCTTGCCCGCCATGTGGTCCGAGCAGTAGACGACCAGGTCGGCGCCGAACTCGCGGCCCGCGCCGATCGTGCCCTCGGTCATGGCCAGCGTGAACAGCTCGAAGGGCCGTACGGCGCTGACGAGTTCCCAGTAGCCGGGCGGGGTGCCGCCGGTGGGCTCGGCGGTGCCGGCGGCGCCCGCCACCAGGTCCGAGCCGATGTCCCGCCGCGGGAACACGTCGGCGACCGACAGGCCCGACTCGGCGCCGACCTCCTTCATGTGGGCCGTGGTGGCGAGCAGCACCTCATGCCCGGCCGCGCGGGCGGCCCAGGCGAGCGGGACGAGCGGGAGCATGAGTCCGTATCCCGGTGCGGCGGTGAACAGGACGCGCATGTCGGAAACCTTTCACTGGGGGTGCGGGCCGGCGGTGGGTCACAGGGCGCCGATGCTTCGGTAGGCCGCTTCGACCAGGTGGCGCGCCCGGTCGTCGATGCGGCCGATCACCTGTGTGCCGGCGTTCTGGACATAGGCGAGGGCGAGCTGGTGCTCCGGGTCGGCGAACCCGAAGTTGCCGTTGGCACCGCCGAGTCCGAAGGCACCGCCGAGTCCCGACGCGGCGGGGAACATCGGGCCGTCGGCCAGCATGACGCCCAGGCCCCAGGTGCTGGGCAGCAGCGTCGTACGGCAGGTGCCGGTGGAGTGCACGGTGCGCATCTGCTCGGTGGTCTCCGGCCTGGTCAGCCGGAAGCCGTCGACGTCGCCGATGAACGAGGCGTAGAAGCGGGCGAGCGACTGGGCGCTGGCCAGGCCGTCGTACGACGGGTTCTCGACCACCGGGTCCGGTGCGAGCTCCAGCGACATGCTGCCGAGTACGGCCCGGTAGGTCAGGGACGCCGGGTCGCCGAGCGCGATCATCATGGCCATGCCGTCGCCCGGGTCGGCGCCCGCCATCAGCTCCTCGGCCCGGGACTCCAGCATGGTCGCCAGGTGGGCGGCGCCGGGGTCCGGCAGGCCGATGTGGCAGTCCAGGCCCAGCGGCGCGGCGATCTCCGCGGCGAAGAACTCACCGACGGTGTGACCGGTGCGGCGCCGCACCAACTCGCTGATCAGATGGCCGAAAGTGGTCGCGTGATAGCCGTGCGCGGTGTCCGGCTCCCACTCCGGGCGGGCGGCGGCGAGGGCCTCGGCGATCGGGGTGTGCGCGCGCAGATGCTCCTCGACGATCGGGGCGTGGTCCAGACAGACCACCCCGGACCGGTGGGCCAGCACCATGCGCAGGGTGATCCCCGCCTTGCCGTGGGCCGCGAACTCGGGCCAGTACTCGGCCACGGGCGCGTCGAGTTCCAGCAGTCCCCGGTCGACCAGCAGCAGGGCCGCGCCCGTGACCAGCGCCTTGGTGGGGGACGCCAGGATGCCCAGGGTGTCCGGCCGCCAGGGATCGGTGCGGGCCTCGTCGGCGAAGCCGCCCCAGATGTCCACCACCGGCCGGCCGCGGTGGTAGACACAGACGCCGGCGCCGACCTCGGCGCCCGAGTCGAAGTTCTCGCTGAATGCCCGGACCACTTCGGCGAAGGAGGGCTCCGCCGTCCCCCCCTGCGGGAAATCTCTCACTGGGTGTGAACCTCCGTGTCGCGTACCTGCTCATCAAGAGCTTCTGGCCTGTGCGCTCGGCGCCCGCTCGAATTTCGCTCATGCCGTACTCGGGTACGTACGGAATCCGGCAGGAGAGGGCAGACCGGACGCCGCGGATCTGGCAAGGTCATCTCCGGAAGCGTACGGGAAGCCGATTCCGTCGCTGGAGGTGACCGAATGTTCTCCGCGATCGCGGATTTCCACGCCTGGTACCGGAATCGGTGCCGGGCCCAGCAATACCGCACGACCAAAATTCCGTTGGAGGAACTCGACGGCTGGGCGGCCGACCCCGAATCGGGCAATCTCGTCCACCGCACGGGGCGGTTCTTCACCGTGGAGGGCCTCGATGTGTCCCGCTCCGGGCGGGGGGTGGAGGCGTGGCAGCAGCCGATCATCGTCCAGCCGGAGCAGGGCGTACTGGGCATCCTGGTGAAGGAGTTCGACGGCGTCCCCCACTGCCTGCTCCAGGTCAAGATGGAACCGGGGAACGTCAACGGACTCCAGCTCTCCCCGACGGTCCAGGCGACCCGGAGCAACTTCACCGGTGTGCACGGTGGCAAGCGGGTCCCGTATCTCGACTACTTCACCGCGCCGCGCGGCGGGCGGACGCTGTCCGACGTGCTCCAGTCGGAGCAGGCGTCCTGGTTCCTCGCCAAACGCAACCGGAACATGATCGTGCAGGTCGAGGACGACGTCCCGCTGCTGGAGGACTTCTGCTGGCTGAGCTACGAGCAGATATCCGAACTGCTGCGGGAACCCAACCTGATCAACATGGACACCCGCACCGTCCTGGCCGGCCTGGCGTCCCGGTGCTACGACGACGCCGAGGAACCCGCCGGCGACGGGTTCCGGGCCGCCCTGGCCCGGTCCTGGTCGCCCCGGGGCCGTGCGCTGCACTCCACCGTGGAGCTGCTGAGCTGGTTCACCGAGGCCAAGGGGCGCTGCACCCTGACCCGGCGGAGTGTGCCGCTGGCCAAGGTGGACGGCTGGTCGTGGGTCGACGGCGAGATCGTGCACGACCGGGGCCAGCACTTCGCGGTCGTCGGGGTCGACGTCGAGGCCGGCAGCCGCGAGGTGCCGGGCTGGCAGCAGCCGATGTTCGAGCCGACGAGCCAGGGCGTCATCGCCTTCCTCAACCGGCGTATCGACGGTGTGCTGCACCTGCTCGTGCAGGCCCGGATCGAGACCGGCGCCCTGGACGGCGTGGAAATGGCGCCGACCGTGCAGTGCCAGCCGGACAACTACCGTCTGCTGCCCGACGAACTGAAGCCGCTGTTTCTCGACGAGGTTCTCGGCGCACCGCCCGCGCGTATCCACTTCGACAGTGTCCATTCGGAGGAAGGGGGGCGTTTCTACCACGCGCAGAACCGATATCTGCTCGTGGAGGTCGCCGACGATTTCCCCCTGGAAGTGCCGGAGAACTACGCGTGGGTCACACTGCGCCAGCTCGCCGAGTTCGTGCGCTACGGCAGCCACCTCAATGTGGAGGCCAGGAGCTTGCTGACATTTTTCGGTTTCCACAAGGAGGACGACAGGTGACCACCCACGTCTGGGACTACCTCGCGGAGTACGCGGCGGAGAAGGCGGACATCCTCGACGCGGTGCAGAAGGTCTTCGGCTCCGGCCGGCTGGTGCTCGGCGAGAGCGTGCTGGGGTTCGAGGCCGAGTTCGCCTCCTATCTCGGGGTGTCCCACTGCGTCGGCGTGGACAACGGCACCAACGCCGTGAAGCTGGCCCTGGAGGCGGTCGGCGTGGGCCCGGGGGACGAGGTGATCACCGTCTCCAACACGGCCGCGCCCACCGTCGTGGCCATCGACGGGACCGGGGCCACCCCGGTGTTCGTCGACGTCCGCGCCGAGGACCACCTCATGGACACCGACCTGGTCGCGGCGGCCGTCACCCCGCGCACCAAGGCCGTCGTCCCGGTCCATCTGTACGGGCAGTGCGTGGACCTGGCGCCCCTGGAGCGACTGGCCGCCGAGCACGGCCTGACGATCGTGGAGGACTGCGCACAGGCCCACGGCGCCCGCAGACACGGCCGGCTCGCCGGGACGACGGGCCGGGCCGCCGCCTTCTCCTTCTACCCGACCAAGGTGCTCGGCGCGTACGGCGACGGCGGCGCGGTGGTGACCGGCGACCCCGGTGTCGACCGGGCGCTGCGGCGGCTGCGCTACTACGGCATGGAGGACGTGTACTACGTCGAGCAGACCCCCGGCCACAACAGCCGCCTGGACGAGGTGCAGGCCGAGATCCTGCGCCGCAAGCTCGGCCGCCTGGACACCTACATAGCGCGGCGGCGGGCGATCGCCGACCGCTACGCGGAGGGCCTCGGGGACCTGTGCGGCCCCGGCGGCCTGGAACTTCCCGTGGTCACCGAGGGCAACGAGCACGTGTACTACGTCTACGTGGTCCGCCACCCCCGCCGGGACGACATCATCAGGACGCTCAGGGAGCGCTTCGACATCTCCCTGAACATCAGCTATCCGTGGCCGGTCCACACGATGCGCGGCTTCGCCCGTCTCGGCGTGCCGCGGGGCTCGTTGCCGGTCACCGAGGCGCTGGCGGAGCAGATCTTCTCCCTGCCGATGTACCCGTCCCTGCCGGAAGGGCTGCAGGACAAGGTGATCGCCGCCCTGCGCGACGTACTGCGCACCCTTTGACCACGCCAGCCAGGAGGCATTCCATGACGACCAGTACGGACACCCTGATCTACCGGCGCGCCGACGTCTACCACGACTTCTACCAGGGCCGCGGCAAGGACTACCGGGGCGAGGCGGCGGCCGTGCTGGCCCTCGTCCGCGAGCGGGCGCCGGGGGCCGCGTCGCTGCTCGACGTCGCCTGCGGCACCGGCGCGCATCTGCGCGAGCTGAGCGGCTCCTTCGCCGAGGCGGCCGGCGTCGACCTCTCCCCCGAGATGCTGGCCGTCGCCGCCCGGAACAACCCCGGACTGCCGCTGCACCAGGGCGACATGCGCGACTTCCGGCTCGGGCGCCGCTTCTCCGCGGTCACCTGCATGTTCAGCTCGATCGGCTATCTGCGCAGCACGGCCGATCTGCGGCAGGCGGTGCGCAACCTCGCCGCCCATCTCACCCCCGACGGGGTGCTCGTGGTGGAGCCCTGGTGGTTCCCGGACACGTTCCTCACGGGCTGGGTCGGCGCCGACGTGGTGACCACGGGCGGACGGACCATCTCCCGGGTGTCGCACTCGGTCCGCGAGGGCTCCGCCAGCCGGATGGAGGTCCACTACACCGTGGCCGCCCCCGAGACGGGCATCGAGCACTTCACCGACACCCATGTCATGTCGCTGTTCGACCGCGGGACGTACGAGGCCGCGTTCCGCGAGGCGGGCCTCGAACCGCACTACACCAAAGGCGAGGCCGCCGGTCCGGGCATCTTCGTCGGGACGCGCGAGGGTGCTCGGGCATGAAGGTGCGCGAGCTGAGCATCCCGGGCGCCTACGCGTTCACGCCCGAGGTGTTCCACGACGACCGCGGCGCGTTCACGTCGCCGTTCCACGAGGACGCCTTCGGCCGGACGCTCGGCCGGCCGCTGTTCCCCGTCGCCCAGGCCAGCACCAGCCGGTCCAGGCGCGGAGTGGTGCGCGGCGTCCACTTCACGGCGCTGCCGGGTTCCATGGCCAAGTACGTGCAGTGCGCGGGCGGCCGGGCGCTGGACTTCGTCGTCGACGTCCGGGCGGGATCGCCGGCGTTCGGGCGCTCCGAGGCGGTGGAACTGACCGCCGAGGAGGGGACCGCGCTGTACCTGCCCATCGGCGTCGGGCACCTCTTCGTCGCGCTGGAGGACGACACGACCATGGTGTACCTGCTGTCCGCGGCCTACCGGGCGGAGAAGGAACGCGCGGTGCACCCGCTGGACCCGGAGCTGTCCCTGGACCTGCCGGCCGGCCTGGAGCTGTCGATGTCCGAACGCGACCGTACGGCACCGGCACTGGCCGACGCCCTGGAGCGGGGGCTGCTGCCGGAGTACGGCGCCTGCGTGGCGGAGGGGATGTGATGGCCGCGACCGGCCCGCGCGACGCGGGCGATCCGGGGCCCGCGGCCGGCCGTCCGCTGGTCGTCGTCCTCGGCGCCTCGGGGTTCCTGGGCTCCGCGGTCGTCCGGGCCCTGGCCGAGTTGCCGGTGCGCGTGCGCGCGGTCGCCCGCCGGGAACCGGACGCGCCGGGCTCCGTCGAGACCCGCCGGACGGACCTGGCCCGGCCGGGCGCCGTGGCGGAGGCGGTGGCGGGCTGCGACGCGGTGTTCCCGTTCGCCGCGCACATCCGGGGCCCCTCCGGCTGGCGGATCGCCGAGGGCGACGAGACCGCCGAGCGCATCCACGTCGGCCTGGTCCGCGACCTGGTGGCCGCCCTGCGGGACCGGGCCGGCGGGCCGCCCCCGGTGGTGGTGTTCCCCGGCAGCAACACCCAGGTCGGAAAGGTCACCGCGGACCGTATCGACGGCACCGAGGAGGACCGCCCGGAGGGCGTGTACGACCGGCAGAAGCACACCGCGGAGCGCCTGCTCATGGCCGCGACCGAGGCCGGTCACCTCCGCGCGACCAGCCTGCGCCTGCCGCCCGTGTTCGGCCCGCCCGCCGCCGCCACGACGGACGACCGGGGCGTGGTGTCCACCATGATCCGCAAGGCCCTGGCCGGCGAACCGCTCACCATGTGGCACGACGGCACCGTGCGCCGCGACCTGCTGAACATCGAGGACGCGGCGCGGGCGTTCGTCACCGCCCTGGACCACGCCGACGAACTGGCCGGCCGCCACTACCTGCTGGGCACGGGCCGGGCCCCGGCGCTCGGTGACGTGTTCCGCTCGATCGCCGCCGCCGTCGCCCGGCACACCGGCAGGGAGCCGGTGCCGGTGGTCCCGGTGCCGCCGCCCCCGCACTTCGAGGGCTCGGACCTGCGCAGCGTCGAGGTCGACCCGTCGGCGTTCACGGCGGTCACGGGCTGGACCTGCCGGGTGCCGCTAGAGGAGGCGCTGGCGCGCACGGTGGCCGCGCTGGCCGAGAGCTGAGGCCATGACCCCGTTGAGAATCGCCGTCATGGGGTGCGCGGACATCGCGGCGCGCCGCGTGCTGCCCGCCATCGCGCGCTCCGCCAGGGTCCAGTTGGTCGCCCTGGCCAGCCGGGACGCGGAGAAGGCCAAGGCCACGGCGCGCCCCTACGGGTGCCGTCCGGTGCACGGGTACCGGGGACTGCTGGAGGACCCCGACGTCGAAGCCGTCTACCTCCCGCTGCCCTGTGCCCTGCACGCGGACTGGGTGGAGGCGTCCCTGCGGGCGGGCAGGCACGTGCTCGTGGAGAAACCGCTGTCCCCCGAGCCGGAGCGCGCCGCGGAGCTGTTCGCGCTGGCGCGGGAGCGCGGTCTGGCGCTGATGGAGAACATCATGTTCCTCCACCACCCCTCGCACGCGGCCGTGTCCGCCCTGGTGGCCGACGGCCTGATCGGCGACCCGCGTTCGTTCCGCGCCGAGTTCACGGTGCCCCGGCGGCCCGCGGGCGACATCCGCTACCAGTCGGCGCTGGGCGGCGGGGCGTTGCTGGACACCGGGGTCTATCCGCTCCGGGCGGCCATCGAACTGGTCGGCGCGGAGCTGACGACGGTGGCGGCCACCCTGGAGCGCGGTCCCGGTTTCGAGGTCGACACCGGCGGCGCGGCCGTGCTGCGCACCCCCCGGGGCGTGCTGGCGCAGATCGCCTTCGGCCTGGACCACGGCTACCGGTCCGCCTACGAACTGGCGGGCACCCACGGCCGTATCACGCTCGACCAGGCGTTCACCCCGCCGGCGGACCACGAACCGGTGCTCCGCCTGGAGCGGCGGTCGGGCACCGAGGAGCGGCGGCTGCCCGCGCACGACCAGGTCGTCGCCACGCTGGACGCCTTCGCACGGGCGGTGGCCGCGGGCCGGTCCCCCGACCCGCACCGGAGCCTGCGCCTGGCCGCACTGCTGCGCGACATACGCGAACACGCCGGAGGCCCGTCCTGAGCGGACGGGCCTCCGGGCTCCCGGTCATTCCCGGCTGTCGGCCTTGAGACCGTCCCCGCCCCATTCGACGTCGGTCATCTCCTCGTACGTCATCCGGGTCCGGGGAATCCAGGACGGGCTGGGGCCCTCCTGGTTCACGCCCTTGTCGAAGACGGCGAGGCTGCGGTAGAAGTGCGCGCCGGTGAGGGTGCGGGCGACGTCGTCCGGCTCGGCCCCGCCGGCCTCGTGGTCCTCGTGGGTGAGGCCGTCCAGCAGCTTCTTGAGGTAGCCCATGCTGGTGGCCGGGTCGTCGCGCCGCTCGGAGCTGCCGCCGTAGCCCCGCCAGTACGAGGTCTGCAGGTCCTCCACGACGTAGAGCCCGCCGGGCCGCACCAGGCCGAACATGGCGCGGAAGGCGGCGATGACGTCCGGGCAGTAATGGCTGCCGTCGTCGATCACGATGTCGATCGGGCCGATCCGCTCCCCCAGCGAGGCGAGGAAGGCCGGGTCGGAGAGATCGCCCTGGATGGTGTCGATGCGCGGCTCCCGCAGTGCCGCCTTGTCGAAGATGTCCACGCCGTGGATGACGGCGCGCGGGAAGTACCTCTTCCACATCCGCAGCGAGGCGCCGCCGGCCGCCGGGTCGCCGTATCCGCCGATGCCCAGCTCGACAATGGTGAGGGGGCGGTCCCGCAGCGGGCCGAAGTGCCGCTCGTAGTGGGGCGTGTAGTAGTGCAGACCCCATTTGTCGGAGCCGTTGCGCAGCGACAGCTCCGAGAGGTCGGCGTGCCGCTCCGTCGTGCCGCGAACCAGGCGCTGCACGACGTGGAAGACGTGCATGGACGAGCTGAGCGCGGCGATGTCCTCGATGTCGTTCCACCGGATGCGCAGGTTCTGGCAGCTCGGCGCGCGCCACGCGCCGTAGGTGGCGCGCAGCAGTTCGAGCAGGTCGACCTCGATGGTGGCGTGGGCGGCCGCGGGGGCGCCCGGACGGTGCTCGGCGGACTTGCCCGCGACGACGTGGTGCGAGACGGTGCCGCCGTCGAAGGCGAGGTCGAAGGCGACCGTGATCGGCGTCCGGTCCAGCCCCGGCACCTCGTCCAGGTCGGCCCGGCCGATGAGCTCGTCCACCAGCAGGGCCGCCGTCCGCGGCGCCCCCACCTGCCGTACGACCTGCCCGGCATCACCCTCCGCGGCGAGGATGAGCGCCCGGACCTCATGATGCGCGCGATTGGTAGTCATGTCGGCCCATGCTGGTGGGCGGGGCTATAGCGCGCCTCGAACCGCCGTGGACCACGGCGGTCCGGTCGGCCGGGGGTGCCGTACCGGCGCGCCGGCGGTCAGGGCCGCCGGGCCAGCACGATGTACACGCTGCCGCCCTTGAAGACCTCCTGCTGCTCGTACTCGACGTGGAAGCCCTTGTCCTTCAGCAGGTTCACGGTCTCCGCGAGCCGGTCCGCCACGTCGTGCACCTCCACGGCGATGTTGCGGATCTTGGGCCAGTCGTCCTCGCCGACCCCGCGCAGCACGGCGAGTTCGGACCGCTCGACGTCGATCTTGAGGAGGTCCACCGACTCGACCCCGTGCTCGGCGATCAGTTCGGCCACCGTGGTCACGGGTACGGTGTAACGCTCCACCTCGCTGCGGAAGTTCTCCAAGTAGGCGGCCTGTTCCGCCTCGCCGACCCCGAGGTTGGTCAGCACGGCCTCGATGTTGCGCTGGTCGTCGCGCTCGTCCTCCTCCAGCGTCGCCATGGTCTCGTCGGCCGGGTAGAAGGTGAACTCGGCGGTTCCCGGCTGGTCGGCGACGGCCTTGTTCAGCGCGATGCCGCCCGGCAGGTGGTCGGCGAAGTTCCGGGCGAGGCACGCGAACGTGGCGCGGGCCGGCTCGCAGGCGATGACCCTGACACCGGGCACCCGGTCGGAGACGAAGAGCGAGGTCAGGCCGAGGTGGGCACCGATGTCGATGACCGTGTCGCCCTCCCGCAGGTGCTGGAGGTCGGTCAGGTAGATGCTGGTGGAGACCTCGTGCCAGACGATCTTCGTGGTCTCCGCGTTCAGGCCGCTGATCACCCGGCCGTCGGGCAGCGTGTAGTTCTCGGCGGCGTCCGGGATGGTCTGCGTCATGGCGGGCACGGCTCCTTCACTGCGGGTCACTGGCAACCACTTCGCCGACCGAGCCTGCGGTCCCGTACTAGCGGATGGCTCGACCGCGCCTCGTGACCCCTCTCGACACAAGATCCAGCGGTCTTCGAGCAGCCGTGCACATCCTCGGCTGGGTTGACCGACGTGAAGAGGAGGGTGGCATGTCCGAGACGACCGAGCGGGTGGCCCTGGTGACCGGTGGGACCAGCGGGATCGGGTTGGAGATCGCCTCCAGACTCGCCGCGGGCGGGATCAGCGTCTATGTGTGCGGCCGCCGGGCGGACGCGGTGGCCGGCACGGTGAAGCACCTGCGCGAGCAGGGCTGGGAGGCCGACGGCTCGACCTGCGACGTGTCCCGGCCGGAGCAGCTCAAGGAACTCGTCTCCGACGTCGTGGCGCGGTACGGCCGGGTGGACATCCTGGTCAACAACGCCGGGCGCAGCGGTGGCGGGCCCACCACCGGTATCACCGACGAGCTGTGGAACGACGTCGTCGCCACCAACCTGACGAGTGTCTTCCTGCTGACCAGGGAGGTGCTCACGGCCGGCGGGATGCTGGACGCGGGGCACGGCCGGATCGTCAACATCGCGTCGACCGGGGGCAAGCAGGGCGTGGTGTTCGCCGCTCCCTACTCGGCGTCGAAGCACGGCGTGGTGGGCTTCACCAAGGCACTCGGGCTGGAGCTGGCGCGTACCGGGATCACCGTGAACGCGGTGTGCCCCGGCTTCGTCGAGACGCCGATGGCCGCGAACGTGCGCGCCGGTTACGCCGATGTGTGGGGCGTGTCGGTGGACGAGGTCCACGACCGCATCACGGCCAAGGTGCCGATGGGCCGGTACGTGCAGCCCAGGGAGGTGGCCGCCATGGTCGAGTACCTGGTGGGCGACGACGCCGCCGCGGTCACGGCCCAGGCGCTCAATGTCTGCGGCGGCCTCGGAAACTACTGACCCGAAGGTGGAAGCGACGCCCATGCATCTGGCATTCCTCACCCCGAACGCCTACGGGCACGTCACGCCCGCGCTGCCCCTGGTGCGCGAACTCGTCCGGCGCGGCCACCGGGTCAGCTTCGCGGTCGGGCCCGATCTGGAGCATCTGGTCCGGCAGACCGGCGCGGAACCGGTGGTGCTGCCGACGGAGCTGCAGAACCCTCCGATGTTCGAGCACTTCACCACCGAGGACCTCACCGAGGTGCTGCGCATCGCGACCGCCGAGCGGCGCACCTCGATGCCGGTGCTGATGGAGTACTACCGCGGCGACGAGCCGGACGTGGTGTGCACCGACCAGCTCGACTACCACGGCCAGTTGCTCGCCGAGGCGCTCTCGCTGCCGTACGCCTATCTCGTGCCGACCATGGCCACCAACGAGGACAGCTCGCTCACCGACCTGCTGATGTCGGAACCGCTGGACCTCGAATACCCCCCGCTGCTGCGGGCCCAGCAGGAGTGCCGCGACTTCTTCGCGGAGTACGGCGTGCACAAGGAGCTGAACGCGGCGGAGCCGGCGCGGCTGAACCTGGTGTTCGTGCCGGAGGAGTTCCAGACCGGCGCGGACACGTTCGACGACACCTTCCACTTCATCGGTCCCGGCATCGGCGACCGGAGCCAGGAGGGCGAGTACCTGCCGAAGGTGCCGGGCGCACCGCTGCTGTACATCGCGCTCGGCACCATCTGGAACGACCGGCCGGAGTTCTTCCACCACTGCATGGACGCCTTCGCGGACACCGACTGGCAGGTGGTGATGGCCGTGGGCGGCAAGGTGGACCTCGGGGGCCGGGTCCCGCCGCCGAACTTCGACATCCACCGGCATCTGCCGCAGCTCGCGGTGCTGCGGCAGGCCGATGTGTTCCTCACCCACAACGGCATGGGTTCCACGATGGGCGCGGTGTACTGCGGGGTGCCGATGGTGTCCGCCGCCCAGGTACCGGAACAGATGGCCAACGCCCGGCGCGTCGAGGAACTCGGGCTCGGCCGCAGGCTGTCCGACACCTCCGCCGACGGGATTCTCACGGCGGTCCGCGAGGTCGCCGACGACGCCGTCGTCCGGGCCAATGTGGCGGAGCTGTGCCGGCGCGTGAACAGCAAGCCCAACGGGGCGGCCCTCGGCGCCGACCTCCTGGAGGCGTTCGTGCGATGAAGATGCTCTTCCTGACCGGCGGCAGCCCCGCGACGGTGTTCGCTCTTGCCCCGCTGGCGGTCGCCGCCCGCCTCCAGGGCCACCAGGTCCTCGTCGCCTCGCCCGACGAGATGGTCCCGTTCGCCTCCGGCGTGGGCCTGCCCACCGTCCCCGTCACCTCCGGGACCATGCGGCAGTTCATGTTCCGCGACCGCGACGACCACGCCCTCGGCCTTCCGGCGGGCCCGCACGAGCGCCTGCGCTTCAACGGCCGCGGCTTCGGCAGGTTCGCCGCCGCGAGCCTGCCCGCCCTGCGCGGCCTGGCCGCCGACTGGGGCCCGGACCTGGTGGTCGGCGGTTCGCTCTGCTACGCGGCCGGGCTGATCGCCCACGAGAGCGGCGTCCCGTTCGTCCGGCACACCTGGGACCTCGGCGAGCCGCCCGGCATCGACGCCGGCGCCGCCGAGGAACTCGCCCCGGAATTGTCGGCGCTGGGCCTCACCGGGCTCCCCGAGGCCGGCCTGTGGGTCGACATCTGCCCCCCGAGCCTGCGCGCCGCCCCCGCGCCGGGGCCCCGCCAGAGCATGCGGTTCGTTCCGTACAACGAGCAGCGCGCGCTGCGGCCCTGGATGTACCGCGGCGGCGACCGGCCGCGCGTGTGCGTGACCGCGGGCAGCAGGGTCTCGCGCGAGGCCGAGGTGGCGTATTTGCAGGAGCTGGTGGACAGCGTCGCCGATCTGGACGTCGAGCTGGTCGTCGCCGCGCCGGAGGCCGTCGCCAAGGACCTGAAGGCCGACCCGGAGCGGGTGCGGGCCGGCTGGATTCCCCTCGACGTCCTGCTCACCACCTGCCGGCTGATCGTCCACCACGGCGGCGGGCAGACCTCGCTCACCGCGCTGGACGCGGGCGTCCCCCAACTGCTGATCCCGAACCTCCCGAAGATGCTGCCGCCCTGCGAGCGCGTCTCGGCCCGGGGCGCGGCCATCACCCTGCCGGAGGACCGGCAGACCACGGCCCGTCTGCGCGCCGCCGCCGAGGAGATCCTGCACACCCCGTCCTACCTGGCCGCGGCCCGCGAGATCAGCGCGGAGATCGCGGAACAGCCCGCCCCCGCCGAGGTGGTGGCGGCACTGGAGGCCCTCGCCCATGGCTAGACGCGATATCTGCGAAGGGGCAGTATGAAGGCGCTGGTCCTGGCAGGCGGGACGGGTACCCGCCTGCGACCCATCACCCACACCTCCGCCAAACAACTGGTGCCGGTGGCCAACAAACCCGTTCTCTTCTACGGTCTGGAGGCGATCGCCGACGCCGGCATCACCGAGGTCGGGGTCGTCGTCGGGGACACCGAGGACGAGATCCGCGGTGCCGTCGGCGACGGCTCCCGGTTCGGCATCGACGTCACCTACATTCCGCAGGGCGCCCCGCTCGGGCTCGCCCACGCCGTGCTCGTCGCCCGGGACTTCCTCGGCGACGACGACTTCGTGATGTACCTCGGCGACAACTTCATCGTCGGCGGCATCAGCGCTGTGGTGGCCGGCTTCCGGGCCGACCGCCCCGACGCGAGCATCCTGCTGACCCGGGTGCCCGACCCGCGGTCGTTCGGAGTGGCGGAACTGGACCCGGCCGGCCGGGTCGTGTCGCTCACCGAGAAGCCGGAGTTCCCCAAGAGCGACCTCGCGCTGGTCGGCGTCTATCTGTTCACCCCGGCCGTCCACGAGGCCGTGCGGGCCATCACCCCCTCGCCGCGTGGCGAGCTGGAGATCACGCACGCCGTGCAGTGGCTGATCGACCAGCGGCGCGACGTCCGGTCGACCACGATCTCGGGCTACTGGAAGGACACCGGCAACGTCACCGACATGCTGGAGGTCAACCGTTCGGTGCTGGAGGGCATCGAGCCCGGTGTGGAGGGAACGGTCGACGACAGGACCGAGATCATCGGCCGGGTCCGGATCGAGAAGGGGGCCCGGATCAGCGGCAGCCGTATCGTCGGTCCCGTGATCATCGGGGCCTCGGCCGTGGTCCGTGACTCCTACATCGGTCCCTTCACCTCCATCTCGGAGGGCTGCCGTATCGAGGACAGCGAGATCCAGTACTCCATCGTGCTCCGCGACTGCGCGCTCGCGGGCGTCCGGCGGGTCGAGGCGTCCCTCATCGGCCGCGGCGCCCGGGTCACGGCGTCCCCACGCAATTCCTCCGCCCACAAGCTGGTGCTCGGTGATCACAGCGAGGTGCAGATCCCGTCATGACGACGCGCATTCTGGTGACCGGCGGCGCCGGTTTCATCGGGTCCCACTACGTCCGTACCGTGCTGGGTCCGCAGGGGCCCGGGAACGTCTCGGTGACCGTGCTGGACAAGCTCACGTACGCCGGGAACACGGCCAATCTGGCCGCGGTGCACGGGCATGAGGCGTTCCGCTTCGTGCGGGGCGACATCTGCGACGCGCGGCTCGTCGCGCGGCTGATGGGCGAGCACGACCAGGTGGTGCACTTCGCCGCCGAGTCCCATGTGGACCGCTCCATCGACGGCGGCGCGGAGTTCGTGCGCACCAATGTGCTGGGCACGCACACCCTGGTCGACGCCGCCCACCGGGCCGGCGTCGGGACCTTCGTGCACATCTCGACGGACGAGGTGTACGGGTCGATAGCGGAGGGTTCGTGGACCGAGGAGGAGCCGCTGCGGCCCAACTCCCCGTACTCGTCCTCCAAGGCGTCCGGTGACCTGATCGCCCTGTCGTACCACCGCACGCACGGCCTGGACGTACGGGTGACCCGCTGCTCCAACAACTACGGCCCCCACCACTTCCCCGAGAAGCTGATCCCGCTGTTCGTCACCAGCCTGCTGGACGGCAGGAAGGTGCCCCTGTACGGCGACGGCGGCAACGTCCGGGACTGGCTCCACGTGGACGATCACGTCCGGGCCGTCGAGCTGGTGCGCACCCGCGGCCGCGCGGGCGAGGTCTACAACATCGGCGGCGGGACCGAGCTGGCCAACAAGGACCTCACCGCCCTGATCCTCGACGCCTGCGGGGCCCGCTGGGACACCAGCGTGACCTACGTGGCGGACCGCAAGGGCCACGACCGGCGGTACTCCGTCGACTGGACCAAGATCCGCGAGGAGCTCGGCTACACACCTCGGGTGAGGCTCGGACAGGGCCTGCGCGAGACCGTGCGGTGGTACCGCGACCGGCGCGACTGGTGGGAGCCGCTGCTGGAGCGGGCCGCCTTGTGACGGGTCCCGGCGATCCGGTCCGCAGCGGGCCGGAGCCGGCGCGTTGCCGGCCCGCGACACGCGGCAGGGGGCACGGGCGGATCTCCGCCCGTGCCCCCTGCGGTCGTTCAGCCGCGTTCCGGCGCGGGACCCATGGCGTTCAGCGCGGTGACGAGCTGCCGCTCCTCCTCGTCGAAGTGCGCCTCCAGCCGGGTCGCGAGGTCCTCGACCTCCGCGCGCAGCCGTAGCGGATCGTCCTGGCCGGGGGTGAAGCCCTCGACCAGTTCCTTGATCCGGTTCTGCAGTTCGGCCACGACCTTGTGTTCCTCGGCGAACTTGTCCAGGACCGGCTCCAGTGCCGGGAACCGCTCGCGGAGCACCGGGAAGGCACCGATGTCCTCGCCGGCGTGGTGGATGTGCAGCGCGTGGCAGAAGTCCAGGCAGTGCGACCGCAGTTGGGCGAGCACGCTGCCGTCCTCGCCCTCCGCCCGGGGCGCGAGGCCGTCGGCCCGGCCCTCGGCCACGGCGTCGATCCGCTTGCGCAGGTCCTTCAGTTCGCCGCGCAGCCAGTCGTGCATCTCGACGAGTTCGTCGCCGAGGTGCTTGACCCGGTCGGGTGCGAGGTCGACCGGGTGCAGGACGACGACCGGGATGACGCGGTCGGTCTTCGTCTGGTAGTCGCCGTACCCCGGCTCCTGCGCGACGATCGCCGCGAAGAGCCGGTCGCGCTCCTCGCGCGGGGGGATCGAGGCGATCGCCCGGAACGTACGGGCACCCTTCTCGACCGTCACGATCGGGTTCTTACGGATGTTGTGGTACCAGGCCGGATGGGTCGGTGCGCCGCCCGCCGAGGCGACGACCAGGTCCTCTCCGTCGACCTGCATCAGGCCGAGCGGCTGGGTGCGGGGGCGGCCCGTGCGCGCCCCCGTCGTGGTGAGGAGGCACAGGGTGGAGCCTTCGAACATTCCGCCGACTTTGCCGTCGTTGGCGCGGAATTCGTCGATGACCCCCTGCTGGAATTTGTGGAATTCCTCAAGCTGATTCTGGTCTGACATGTGGTGGGAAACCCCTGAAGGTTCGTGCCCGCCCACCGCGCACCCTGCGGGGTGCGCCGCCTGCGGGACACGGTCGGGAGGTTATCACCGACGGGCGGTGGCCGCGTCGGTCGTGGTGGTGACCCGGTCGGCCGGGCCGGCGGCGGGCAGCGACCAGCGCGGTCTGCCGTACTTGCGCATCAGCGGGCGTTCCAGGCCGAGGAACATGGCGAGGCCGACCAACTGGGTGACCACGAACAGCGCGATCACGATCAGCGTCGCGGTCCAGAACCCGAAGCGGTCGGTCTCCCCCGTGAGGTACCGGGCCAGGCCGAGCAGCGGGAAGTGCACCAGGTACGCCGCGTAGGAGGAGTTGCCGAGCAGCACCATGGGCCGGTTGTCCAGCCACGACGGCCTGCCGTCGATGTCGCGTGCCGCGATCAGCGGGACGAACAGGGCGATGCCGAGGGTCAGCAGCCCGCTGCTGCGGAACGTCGCGGGGAGCACCTCCAGCAGGCCCCACAGCCCCACGCACAGCAGCCCGATCCACCCCCCGTTGATGCGGGGCGACCAGCGCCCGGTCTGCACGATCCGGGCCAGCAGCACGCCCATCAGGAACTCGGGCAGCCGGGTGAGCGGGAAGAAGTAGGTCAGGAACGCCTGCCAGAACGACAGCGGCGCCCAGTAGTCCCACACCGGGTCGGTGAGGAAGAGGTGGGTCGCGGTGGGGATGGCGACGAGCGTCGCGGCCGCCACGCCGAGCCACAGCCACAGCCGGTCGGCGCGGATCTTGAGGATCGGCCGGATCAGCAGCGGCAGCAGCAGATAGAAGGCGATCTCGCAGGACACCGACCAGTTCACGCCGTACACGCTGAACAGGTACGAGACGTCGGGTACCCACGCCTGCACCAGGAACAGGTTGGCCACCACCGGACCGGCCGAGGTCTGGTCGAGCGAGCCCATCAGCAGCATCGGGCCGATCAGCCACAGCATGAGCAGCGTGGCGCCCCAGGTGATCACATGGCCCGGGTAGATCTTGAGGACGCGGCGCCACCAGAAGTTGCGCACCGTGCTGCGCCACGGCTCACCCCAGGTGAGCACGAACCCGCTGAGCACGAAGAAGGTGGAGAGCGCCGAGGTGCCGTACGGCAGGATGGTGCCGAGTTCGTTGATGTCGGCGTCCTTGTAGAACTGGCCGGCGCCGAGTGTGTGCGTCAGGAACACGGCGACGAACAGGACCGCGCGGTAGCCGGTCAGTGAGGGCAACTGGCGGATCGGTGGTGTGGCAGCGGTCATGTACGCGTGCTCCTGTGGTCGTCGGTTCCACCGGGACGGTTTCACCGGGAACGGTTTCGCCGGGGGCGGTTTCGCCGGGGACGGTTTCGCCGGGGACGGGCGAGGGGGATCGGTCGCGCGGACGGCCGTCCGCCGCGCATCGCCAGGGGACGCTAGGGCGGGTCGCTCGAACTTCGCTGGAAATCGACTGTGGGTGGCGGCCGGGTCGCTGGAGCGGGGTTGGGTCCGCTCTCGAGTCACCCCCTAGCGCCCGCCCGTAGCTTCCACAGGTGTGCCGGCACCAGACCGAGGAGTTCCCGTGGCGACGACCCCGGAGCAAGGAAACAAGGCCGTACGGGCGTTGGCGTACCCCTTCCCCGACGGCCACCGGCTGGACGTACCACCGCAGTTCGCCGAGCTGCGCGCGAAGTGCCCGGTGCAGCGGGTGGAGTTGCCGTACGGCGGTGCGGGCTGGCTGGTGACGCGGCAGGCCGAGGTCAAGACGGTGCTCGGCGACTCCCGCTTCTCCCGGGCCGCCAGCGTGCAGGCGGACATCCCGCGCACGCAGGAGTGGCCGAATCCGGGCGGCGACATCCTGTCCCTGGACCCCCCGGAGCACGCGCGGGTCCGCCGGCTCATCTCGGGGGCGTTCTCACGCCGGAACATCGAGCGGTGGCGCCCCCGCATCGAGGAACTCGTCGGCGAAATGGTCGCCGGTATGCGGACCGCGGGTTCGCCGGTGGACCTGGTCGACTCGCTCTCGATGCCGCTGCCGATCACGGTGATCTGCGAGATGCTGGGCGTGCCCGCCGCCGACCAGCACTTCTTCCGGCGTTTCTCCGAGCTGGTGTTCAGCGGCGCCGGCGTCCCGGCCGAGGACGTGGAGGCCGCCACCGACGCGCTGATGTCCTACCTCGCCGAACACATCGCCCGCCACCGCGCCGAGCCCCGGGACGACCTGCTGTCCGAACTCATCGCCGCCCGCGACGAGGACGAGAGCCGGCTGTCCGAGGAGGAACTGGTCACCCTGGGCGTGACCATCCTGGCGGCGGGCCACGAGACCACGGCCAACGCGATCGCCAACAGCGTCCTCACGCTGCTGGCCGAAGACCTGTGGACGTCCATGGCCCGGCACCCGGAACGCGTCGGGACGGCGGTCGAGGAACTGCTGCGCTTCATCCCGCTGGGCGGCAGCGAGTCGCTGCCGAGGATCGCCACCGAGGACGTGACGCTGGGCGAGGTGACCGTGCGCGCGGGAGAGGCGGTCTTCCCCGCGATGGTCTCGGCCAACTTCGACGAGAACGTCTTCGCCGATCCCCAGATCCTCGACCTCGATCGCGCGCACAACCCGCACCTGGCCTTCGGCTTCGGCCCCCACTTCTGCCCCGGCGCCCAACTGGCCAGAACCGAGATCCGGACCGCCCTCGCGGCACTCCTGCGGGAATTCCCGGACCTGCGCCTGGCCGTCCCCCTGACCGAACTCCCCTGGCGTGAGGCCACAGCGCTGATCCGCGGCCCGCGCCACCTCCCGGTCGCCTGGCACCACTAGGCGACCCCCGGGAGGACCTCACCGGACGCGTCGGGGGCCCATGACGCCCCCGACGCGTCCGGTACCGAGGAACGATCGCCGCGCCGGACGACGTCCACGAGGGCTTGAGGTCACCGCACCGGCCTCCGAGCGCGGCCTCCGAGCGCGGCCTCCGTGCCGACGCCGTCGGCGTGCGCGCCGACGACCCGGCGGACGGGCCCGCACGGAACCGGCATGGTCGGTGGGCCCGGACGTTGCCCGGTGGGGGGCCACCGCCGCTGGGGCCGTCGCCGGCAACGCTGACCGCCACCGCATGACGCATTGTTTCGGTGCCCGAACAGGGCTGCGAAACAATGCGGCGTCCAGCAAGCTCTCCGTCCACGGGAAACGGTTCCGCCCGGCAGGAGGGCGGGAGTGACCGCCCGACAACCGGGGGACCGATGCGGTGCGCTCGCAACAGCGGTGGCGGCGGGGGAAGACCGGCCCGTAACCCGCGTGCGAACACGGGCCGGACGTACAACGGGACGTACCCGCGTTACCGCTGCGTCGTCGTCAGCGACTACGGCGACACCCGGACGCGCGCCCGGATCGCGGGCGCCCCGCCCCAGGGCTGGATCTCCGACGGCGTCCTCGACGACCTCCACGGCCCTGCCGCCCCCGGCGCCACGCACCGTTGCCGACCGCGGGACCGGACCGCGGCCGGTATCCGCCGCGGTCCGGTCCTTCCGGTCCGGCGAACCGGTACCGCCGCCGCGGACCACCTCGTCCGGTCCGCGCCCTCATGTCTTCGGAGGCAACACATATGACCCGTACCCTTCCGGCTGCTTCCCCGCGCCGGTCCCGACGCGGCCGCCTGTTCCTCGGCGCCCTGATCTCGCTGCTCGCGCTGCTGATGGGTTCCGTGCTGGTGACGCCCACCGCAGCCGCGGCGGCGACCAAACCCGTGATCAACGGGCCGGTGTTCAACGACCCCCTGGGCAGCGCCGACCGGCAGGAGGCCGTCTTCACGCAACTGATACAGCTCATAGACGCGACCCCGGCCGGGCAGCAGATTCGCGGCTCCATGTTCGAGCTGCGTGACCAGGCGGTGGCCGACGCGCTGCTCGCGGCCCACCAGCGCGGTGTCGACGTCCGCCTCATCGTGGACGACTCCACCTACGTCGACGGCAACGGCAAGGAGTTCGCCAACTCCGCCTACCAAGCCCTGCGCAGGGCACTGGGCACCGACGACACCTCGTCCTCGTGGATCGTGGTCTGCGACGACCTCTACGAGGACGCCGACGGCGTCGACGACGTCCGCCGCGGCTGCCTCGGCGTCGCCCCGCCCGGCCCGGCCTACAACCACAACAAGTTCTTCCTCTTCTCCAGGATCGGCCCGTTCACGGACGGCACCGTCTACAGCAAGGTCGTCTTCCAGACCTCGTCCAACCTCACCGACTGGTACAAGGTCGAGTCCTTCAACGACGCGGTCACCTTCGTCGACAGCACCGTCTACGACGGGTACGCCGACTACCACAACCAACTGCGCGCCGGCCGCCACCTGGCCGGGGGCGACAACCACGCCTACTTCTCCACGCCGACCGGCTCCACCTACCGTGCCTTTTTCTTCCCGCGCGGCGACTCCTCGTACAACAACCCGGCCACCGACACGATCGTCAACGCCCTGAACGAGGTGTCGTGTGGTTACACCGGCACCGACGGCAAGCGTCACCAGACCGACATCCGCATCGTGATGCTGCAGTTCAACGACTCACGCATCCAGGTGGCCGACAAACTCGCCGCGCTGCGCGCCGACGGCTGCTGGATCGACATCATCTACGCATCCGCGCAGCCGGACGTCATCAAGACACTCGACGACGCCGGCATCCAGCACCGGGAGTGCATGATTCCCCACGGCCCCGGCATCGACGTGCGCCCGCACAACAAGGAATTACTCATCGACGGCGATTACAACGGTGACATCACGCCCCGCGTGTACACCGGCAGCGCCAATCTCACCGGTTCCTCGCTGCGCTCGGCGGACGAAGCCTTCGTCCGCATCGCCAGCGCGGACTACCACGCCAAGTACCTGTCCGCCTTCTACGGCATCCGCGCGGCCTGCGGCGGCTGAGCCACGGTAGGCACGGATACCCCGCACGCAAGGGCGACGTCCGCTCCGGACACCACCGTCGGCAACGTCAACGGCATCATCGGCGACGCCGCCGAGGCGTAAGTCCGCACCGCCGCTCCCTCCGCGCCGACACCCAGGCCGCACCTCCGCGCCGGAGATGCGGCCTTCGTGACCCTTGCGCCAGAGCCACGGAGACGCTGGACCGGGCCGCCCAGGCCGGCGTGTACCCGCGAACAACCGGAGATGTCCGCACCGTTGACGGCCCGTTACTCACCGCACTATGGTCTCGGACGATCCAGCGAACACCGTTCGATATAACGAACAGACGGAGTCGCTCGCCCCGATCCCGCAGTCCCCAGCGCCGAGCCACTGACGACACGCACCGGTGGCGCGGCACAGCCACACCCCGCCGCGCTCGGCTCCCCTCCCCGCACGAGGAGATGTTCATGCGTGTCCGTACCGGACCCCTGCGCCCCGACCGCCGCCGCGCCTCCCTCCCCCTCGGCGTGCCCACGCCCAGGCACAGGAGCCGCTCACCACGGGTCGCCGCCGACCGGTCCTTCGTCCTGACCTGACCCGCCCCTCTGCACGAAAGGCCCAGAAATGTCCATGTCCTTCAGCAGACGCCGGGTCATCCAGCTCGCGGGAACCGCGGTCGCCGCCTCCGCCGCCGGTCCGCTGCTCGGCGGTTCCCCGGCACGGGCGGCGACCCTCCCGCCGGTCCGCACCGACATCGGGACCAAGGCGCTGCCCTTCGACCTCGGCCAGGTCAGACTGACCGCGAGCCGGTGGCTGGACAACCAGAACCGCACCGCCGCCTACCTCAGGTTCGTCGACGCCGACCGGCTGCTGTACAACTTCCGCGCCAACCACGGCCTGTCCACCAAGGGCGCCGCCGCCACCGGCGGCTGGGAGGCACCCACCTTCCCGTTCCGCAGCCACGTCCAGGGCCATTTCCTCACCGCCTGGGCGCAGTTGTACGCCGTGACGGGCGACACGGTGGCCCGGGACAAGGCGTTGTACATGGTCGCGGAGCTGGCCAAGTGCCAGGCCAACAACAGTGCCGTGGGGTTCACCGCCGGCTATCTGTCCGGCTACCCCGAGTCCGACTTCACGGCCCTTGAGGCCCGTACCCTGCGCAACGGCAATGTGCCGTACTACACCGTCCACAAGACGATGACCGGACTGCTGGACGTATGGCGGCACCTCGGCAGCACCCAGGCCCGCGATGTGCTGCTGGCCCTCGCGAGCTGGGTCGACACCCGCACCGGCCGGCTCACCGCCGCGCAGCGGCAGGCCATGCTGGAGACCGAGTTCGGCGGCATGAACGCGGTCCTCACCGACCTCTGCCAGCAGTCCGGCGACACCCGGTGGCTGACCGTCGCCCAGCGGTTCGACCACGCCGCGGTCTTCGACCCGCTGGCGGCGGGCCGGGACGCCCTGGCCGGGCTGCACGCCAACACCCAGGTGCCGAAGTGGATCGGCGCGGTACGGGAGTACAAGGCCACCGGCACCACCCGGTACCGCGACATCGCCACCCACGCCTGGGACCACTGCACCGGCTCACACACCTACGCCATCGGCGGCAACAGCCAGGCCGAGCACTTCCGCGCGCCGGACGCCATCGCCGCGTACCTGACCAACGACACCTGCGAGAGCTGCAACACCGTCAACATGCTCAGCCTCACCCGGGAGCTGTTCACCCTGACTCCGGACCGGGCCGAGCTGTTCGACTACTACGAGCGGGCCTGGCTCAACCACATCGTCGGCAACCAGAACCCGGCCGACCCCCACGGCCACATCACCTACTTCACCCCGCTCAAGCCCGGCGGCCGGCGCGGCGTCGGCCCGGCGTGGGGCGGCGGCACCTGGAGCACCGACTACGGCACCTTCTGGTGCTGCCAGGGCACCGGCGTGGAGATCCACACCCGGCTGATGGACTCCGTCTACTTCCGGTCCGACACCACGCTCACCGTCAACCTGTTCGTGCCGTCGGTGCTGACCTGGACCCAGCGCGGCATCACCGTCACCCAGACCACCTCCTACCCGGCGAGCGACACCACGACCCTGCGGGTCACCGGCGACGTGGGCGGCACCTGGGCGATGCGGGTCCGCATCCCCGCCTGGACCACCGGGGCCACCGTCAGTGTCAACGGTACGGCGCAGAACATCGCTATCACCCCCGGGAGTTACGCGACCCTCACCCGGTCCTGGACGTCCGGCGACATCGTCACCGTACGCCTGCCCATGCGAGCGGCCCTGCAACCGGCCAACGACAACCCGGCCGTCGCCGCGGTCACCTACGGCCCGGTCGTCCTGGCCGGCGACTACGGCGACACCGCGCTCAGTTCCCTTCCCGCCCTGGACACCTCCTCGATCAGGCGGACCAGCACCACCGCGCTCGCCTTCACCGCCACCGCCGACGGGGGCACCGTCGCCCTGAAGCCCTTCCACGACGCGCACGGCCACAACTACACCGTCTACTGGAAGACCGGCGGCCCGGCCTCCGTCCGCGTCGTCAACGCGGCCAGCGGCCTGGTGCTGGGCATCCAGGACATGTCCACCGCCGACGGGGGCCGCGCCCTGCAATGGCCCGACAGCGGAACGGCCGACCACGACTGGGAACTGGTCCCCGACGGCGACGCCTTCCGGTTCCGCAACGTCCACAGCGGCAAGGTCCTCGGCGTGCTGGACATGTCCACCGCCGACAACGCCACCGTCCTGCAATGGGCGGACAACGGCACCGCCGACCACCGCTGGACCCTGCTCGACCAGGGCGACGGCACCTGCAAGATCCGCAACGCGCACAGCGGGAAACTCCTCGCCGTCGCGAACAACTCCACCGCCGTCGGCGCCTTCGTGGTCCAGGCACCCGACGACGGCTCGGCCGACAACCGGTGGCGGATCGCGCGGTGACCCCCGGCCGGTGGCCGGTGGGGTCGCCGTTCCCAGGGCCGCGTCGGATTCCTCATCCGGGGACGAGGGCTGTCCACTTCTGGTTGGCGCCGCCGTGGCAGTCCCAGATCTGGAGCTGGGTGCCGTCGGCCGTGGAGGAGCCGGGGACGTCGAGGCAGCGGCCGGAGGCGGGGTTGCGGTAGCCGCCGTTGTAGGACTCCCACACCTGGTTGGCACCGCCGTGGCAGGACCAGAGCTGCACCTTGGTGCCGTTGGCCGTGCCCCGGCCGGCGGCGTCGAGGCACTTGCCCATGGAGCGCAGGGTGCCGTCGGTGTAGGCGGACCACAGTTGGTTGCCGGCGCCGCTGCAGCTCCAGGTCTGGACGGCGGTCCCGTCGGCGGTGCCCGCCCCGTTGACGTCCAGGCACTTGCCGGCGAGGCCGGACCGCACGTTCGCGGGGGCGGGCGCGGGGTTCCTCAGCCAGCCGGCGCTGTCCGCGGCCTGGACGCCGCGGTGGAAGGCGTCCGCCATCTTCTGGTAGCCCGCGTCGTTGGGGTGCAGGGTGTCGGCCAGGTCGGCCGTGGTCAGACCGCTCATGTCCACATGGGCGACGTGTTTGCCCGCGGCCCGCGCGTCGCTGACGATACGGGCGACCCCCTGGTTGTACGCGCCCCGGTACCGCTCCTCCGACGCGCTGGTGGACACGACCAGGGAGGCGACGAGGACGGTCGCGTCGGGGACGTCGGCGGTGATCTGGCCGACCAGCGACCTCAGCCGGGCGATGGCGGTGTCGGCCTGGGTCGCCCCCTGGAGGTCGTTGGTCCCGATGTGCAGCGTCACGACGCTGGGCCGGTAGCGGGTCAGGGCGGCGTCGGCGAGGGCGGCGATCTGGTCGATGCGGTAGCCGGAGTGGCCCTCGTTGTCGGGGTCGGACATCGAACCGCCCCGCAGCGTGCCGACGAAGTCCACGGGATGGCCGTCGGCCGCGAGCATGTTCCACAGCGGACCGCGATAGCCATTGCCGGTGCTGCTGCCCACCCCCCAAGTGATCGAGTCGCCCAGCGGCATGACACGCAGGGGCGTGTCAGGGGCGGCCGAGGCCGGAGAGGCTGCTGTCGCGCTCACCCCGAGCGCGGCGGCGACGAGCATGATCAGGGTACGGAGCCAGGACTTTCTCATACAGGTGTCCTCTTCTGTGCGGGAAGTCTTCCGGTACGCCTTCGCGACCGCTCGGTTCGGCTTCGCCAGGGCTCCACCTCGAAAGGTTCGAAATTTCGACCCTCGTTCGGAAAGTCGCGATGCCAGGGATGGTAGAGATGCCCCCGGGTCTGTCAACCGCCGTGCCGGGACCGCCCGCGTCACCTGCGGTACTTCGGCGCCTCGGTCCGCGCCGCGGCCTTCGCATCTTTCGACGGCCGTACGAATCCCGCCCACGGCTGCGAAACGGGCACCGAACACGGGCCTCAGGCGCTGGAGCGGACGACCAGACGGGTCGGCAGGAGCAGCGGAGTGGGGTCCTGCCCGTTGACGAGCGCCAGCAGCATGCGCGCCATCTCCCGGCCCAGGGCCTCTATGGGCTGATGGACGGTGGTGAGGGGAGGGTCGGCGATCTGCGCGACGGCCAGGTCGTCGAAGCCGACCACGGCGACGTCGCCGGGAACCCGCCGGCCGGCCTTCCGCAGGGTGCGCAGCGCTCCGGCGGCCATGTTGTCGCTGGCGGCGAAGACCCCGTCCACGTCGGGGTGGTGCGCCAGCAGCGCGGCCATGGCGTCGGCTCCGCTGGGCTCGGTGAAGTCCCCCTCCCACGGCGGCAGCGGTTCGAGGCCGGCGGCGAGCACGCCGTCCCGGTAACCGCGGTACCGGGCACGCCCGGCCTCGGTGTCCAGCCGCCCGCAGATCGCGGCCACCCGGGTCCGGCCGCGGGAGACCAGGTGCTCGGTCGCCGCGCGGGCCCCGCCGACGTTGTCCACGTCGACGTACCACCGGGGAGCGGAACCGACCGGGCGCCCGCCGAACACGACGGGCATCCGCGCCTCCTCGGCGATGCGGGCCAGCGGGTCGTCCTCGCGCAGCGCCATCAGCATGACGCCGTCGGCGCCCCGGGAACGGAGGAGTTCCGCCACCCTCTTGCGGCCCCGGTCGGAAGCGGCGAGGCACAGCATCAGATGGAGGTCGGCCTCCTCCAGGGCGGCCGACGCCCCCACGATCACCCGGGCGAAGAACGGGTCGGCGAAGATCGACGGGTCCTCTCCCGAGACGACCAGGGCGGCCGCGCCGGTCTGCCGGGTGGCCAGCGCGCGGGCGGTCGAGTTGGGGACGTAACCGAGGTGCCGCACGGCCCGTTCGACGGCCTCCCGCTTGGCGCGGCTGACGTGCGGTGCGTTGTTGAGGGCACGGGAGGCCACGGAGCGGGAGACACCGGCGTGTTCGGCCACCTCGTCGAGCGTCGGCTGCCGGCGCGGTGCATCTTCTGCCATGGACGGGGAGTCTTCCACAGGCGCCGAGCCGTCGGTGCCGGGGGCCCGGGAGAGACTGGAACCGCTTCCAGTCACTGGCCCGGTTCAGCGGCGCCGCGAAGCCCGAGCACTCGTGCAATTCAGGTCTGCGCCCACTATTGACAGTCATACCGGCCCGCCACACGATTGGGACCGCTTCCAGTGGGAGCGCTCCCAGCCCCCGAAGTCCCCTGCCAGGAAACCGAGGTCCTGTGATGAGCCGCAGACTCCGCACCCTGGCGGCAGCGCTTCTCGCCCTGCCGCTGGCACTCGCCGCCGCACCGACCGCGCACGCCGCCGACCCCACCACCATGACGAGCGGGTTCTACGTGGACCCCGCCTCCAGCGCCAAGAGGTGGGCGGCCGCCAACCCGGGCGACGGCCGCGCCTCCGCGATCAACGCCGCCATCGCCAACACCCCGATGGCCCGCTGGTTCGGCTCGTGGAGCGGCACCATAGGCACCGCGACCGGGGCGTACGCGGGAGCGGCGGACCAGGTGGACAAGCTGCCCCTCCTCGTCGCCTACAACATCTACAACCGCGACTACTGCGGCGGGCACTCCGCCGGCGGGGCCACCTCACCGTCCGCCTACGCGAACTGGATCGCCCAGTTCGCCGGCGGGATCGCGAACCGCCCGGCCGTCGTCGTCCTCGAACCGGACTCCCTGGGCGACTACGGCTGCATGACCCAGGCCCAGATCGACGAACGCGAGGCCATGCTGACAGGCGCGCTCGCCGAGTTCAGCCGTCAGGCCCCCAACACCTGGGTCTACATGGACGCCGGCAACCCGGGCTGGGCCAGCGCGGCGACCATGGCCCGGCGCCTGCACGAAGCCGGTCTCCGTCAGGCCCACGGCTTCTCGCTCAACGTCTCCAACTACTTCACGACCGCGGAGAACACCGCCTACGGCAACGCCGTCAACAGTGAGCTGAGCGCCCGCTACGGATACACCAAGCCGTTCGTCGTGGACACCAGCCGCAACGGCAACGGCTCCAACGGCCAGTGGTGCAACCCCTCGGGGCGCCGCATCGGCACCCCCACCCGGACCGGCGGAGGCGCCGAAATGCTGCTGTGGATCAAGACACCGGGTGAGTCCGACGGCAACTGCGGCGTCGGGACCGGCTCCACGGCCGGACAGTTCCTCCCCGAGGTCGCCTACAAGATGATCTACGGCTACTGATCCAGGGCTCCCGCTCCCGCCTCATCGGGCATGCGCTACGGCCCGTCTCCAGCGAAGACGGGCCGTAGCGGCGGCCGTGTGCGCTCGGCGGGTGAGCCGGACCGACGTGCCGGCGACCGCAGCGGGCGGGCCTTGCGGCAGCCGTGATCGAGTTCAGTGGGGCAACTGCGGTGGCGCACCTGATGTCGGTGGTGGGGCAGCGGCTGTGGTCAGGATGTGGTGCAGGTCCTGCCGTTGAGGGTGAAGGTGGTCGGCGCAGTGTTCGTGGCGCCCCTGTTGGCGATGAAACCGAGAGTGACGGAACCGCCGGCGGTGATGGTGTCGGTGTAGGAGGCGGGGATCACGCTCACGGAGCCGCCTGTCTGGGTGGGGGTACCGCCCCACATGTTGTTGATGGTCTGGCCGTTGGTGAAGGCGAAGGTGAGCTTCCAGTTGCTGACGGCGGCGGCGCCGGTGTTGCGGATGGTGATCTCGCTCTGGAAGCCGCTTCCCCAGTCCCCCACCACGCGGTAGCCGACGGAGCAGGTGCCCGCCGGGGTGCCGGTGGTGGTGACGGTAACGGTGGCCGAGCGGGTGGAGCGGTTGCCGGCCGCGTCCTTGGCGTAAACGGCGAAGGTGTAGGCCGTGTCGGCGGACAGCCCGGTGACCGTGGCCCGGTTGGACTCCGAGGCGGCCACCTTCGTCTCAGTGCCGCCGGTGACACGGACGACGTCGTAGCCGGTGACACCCACGTTGTCCGTGGAGGCCGCCCAGCTCAAGGTCGCGGAGGTGGCCGTCACCTCGGAGGCGGTGGGAGTCCCCGGAGCGGTGGGCGCAGCGGTGTCACCGCCGGGATCACCGGGGGTCTGGCTGAGCAGGTGCGCTTTGAACCCCTCACCGTAGGTGCTGGTCGGTGTGCCGTTCCAGTCCTCGATGAGCACGCTGCCACCGCTGCAACCCCAGGGGTTCCAGGTCCAGGCCGTGTACCCGACCTTGTTGGCGTCCGCCCAGGCCATCACCCGGTCGATGTAGTCATGGGCGCAGGTGTTCTGACCGATCTCGCCGGCCTGGACCGGCACCTGGGCGGCGACCGCTCCGATGCTGCTGTCCCAGCACGAGGTGGTCACACAGCCGTTGAAGTTGTAGGAGTGCCATGAGGCCATCAGATTGCCGGTGGGGTCGGTCGGCTTGAATTCCAGCCACCGGCTCAGGTTGTTCGTCCACTCCAGGCCGCCCGACATGATCACGTTGGTGGCACCGGTGGCGCGTACCGCGTCGACGAGGGTCTGCATGCCGGCGACCGGGTAGGTGATCCCGGCGCAGGTGCCGCCGTCCCGCAGACAGGTCCATGCGGCCGTGGCGTCGGACCAGTTGTTGGCCGCGTCCGGGTACGGCTCGTTGAACAGGTCGAAGACGACCGCTCCGTTCCCCTTGAACATCGTGGCCACCTCGGACCAGAACGTGGGGGTGTAGCGCGCGTCCGGCATCGGCTTCTGACAGGTGGCCGCGACGTCCGGGCAGCCTGCGCCGGGGCCGGTGTACTCGCCCCAGGTCCAGTGCAGGTCGAGGATCACGTTGATGCCGTTGGCCACCAGGAGGTCCGCGTAGGTCTTGACCGCCTGCTGGTACGCCGCCGCGCTGGGCGCCGTCGCGGGTAAGTTCCCGGTGCCCAGCCAGCACTCCTCGTTCAGCGGGACCCGGACGGTGTTGATCTTCCATGCCTTCATCGCGTCGACGGCCGCCTGGTCCGTCGGCCCGTCGAATATCTCCTTGCCCTGGACACAGCCGAACTCCCCGCCGGACCGGTTGACGCCCAGTGGGCGGAACGTGGAGCCGGACCCGGTGACCAGGCGGTTGCCCGACACATGCAGGGCCGGCGCCGCGGCGACCGCCGACGCCCTGCCGTCCGCGGCGGTCCGACCGGCCGCCGGCGAGGCGACCGCCGGGGCCGGGCCGCCGAATCCGGCCACCGAACCCGCCACAAGCACTCCGGTGACGCCGAAAGCCCGAAGGGCTCTTCGCATGCTCATCGCACTCTCCCTCGACGCACGTAAATGACCGATCACTCCGTACAGGGCCGCCCGGCGAGAGACCGGCCTTGAAGCGGGTTCCCCAGTGGGCAATGCGCCTCTGCCTGGCTGGATGACCTTCGATACTGCGTACAACGCTGTTCCGACGAGCGTGGGAGCGCTCCCATAGGCAGTGAGCGTAGATGCGCCGGGCAACCGGACGGAAGCTCCCTGCAGGAGTTGTTTCTGCTGCGCCTCGTCATGCCGACGAGCGGCGCCTGATGCGTGCGGATGCGAGGCGGAGGAGGGCGGCGACGCGGAGTGTCGACAACCGACGACAACGCCGCGGATGTGCGTGCCGGGCAGTCTGCCGAGCCCAGGATTCTTCGCGGGTCAACGGGTCCTTCCGCGCGTCTTCAGCGGCCCCGCCGGCAACTCGGGGGCGGGTAGCGGGGCGCCGGCGTACCCCTTGACCTCGCCGAAGCGCGTGCCTTCCGTCCAGTCCCGGCGTGCTCGTTCGATCTCCTCCTGGGAGTGTCCGATCCAGTTCCAGAACATGACGAGTTCCTCCTCGAACGGTTCGCCGCCGAGGAGCATCAGGCCCGCGTCCGAGTCGGCGCGCAGGGGGAGTTCGGTGCGGCCGCAGCCGAGGTAGAGGAGGGAGCCGGGGCGGACGGGGACTCCGTCCACGTGGGTCTCGCCGGACATGGACAGGACGGCGTACTCGAAATCCGGGTCGAGGGGCAGGCGCACGTCCGCTCCCCGGGCGAGGGCGAGGTCGGCGCCGACGAGGGGTGTGTACGCCGTACCGGGTGAGACCGTGCCGTCGAGGGTGCCGAGCAGGAGGGTGGCGGTCAGGCCGGGGGCCGTGACCGTAGGCAGGCCGGCGTAGTACTCGAAGTGCGGGGCGGTGTCGCGGTGGGTGTCCGGGAGGGCGATCCACAGTTGGGCGCCGTGCAGGTAGCGGGCGTGGGAGCGCGGGCTCTCCTCCGAGTGGCTGATCCCCCGGCCGGAGGTCATCAGGCCCAGTTCGCGCGGGCGGACGGTGCGGACGCTGCCCGTCGAGTCGCGGTGCAGCACCTCGCCCTCGTGCAGCCAGCTCACCGTCTGCAGGCCCATGTGCGGGTGCGGGGGCACCTGCATGCCGGGTTCGTCGGCGATGTCGTCGGGGCCGTAGTGGTCGACGAAGCACCACGCGCCGACCATGCGGCGGCCGAGGTTGGGCAGCAGACGGCGGACCTCGGTGGATTCGCCGAGCCGGACGCGACGGGGGCTGAGAAGCTCGCGTACGGGCTCCGCCACCACGAAGCCACGGCCGCCGCACAGGGCGGGGACCGGTCGGCGATCAAGATTGCTCATAGCGCCCAAAGTAGTACCGAACCGTCCACGGCGTCAGTCCGCCTCCGCGATCACCCGCAGACCGCGCGCACCGATCGACCGTGCTCGACCGGCACGGCCTCGCCTTCCTGCACGCCGTCGCCCTGCGGCCGGTCGCGCTCGCCGAGGCGTCCCTCGCGGGTCGCGGCCGGGACCGGTGCGATCTCCGCGCGCCTGTACGCCGGTGTCCCGGCGGCGGACCTGGCAGCGGCCGGGCGGGTGCCGGCCCTGGTCACCGAGCGGGCCGGCGCCCGGCTCGCCGCGTCGGCGGCCTGAGCCGGGCCCCGCGGAATGCGCGGGCCGTCCGGGTGGTTGTGGGGGCCGAAGGAGGTCCCCGCGTGAACACGACGTACTACGACCACGGAGCCCCCGCCGAGCGCTGGGAGCGGGCGCGGATGTTCTTCGAGGCGAAGGACTACGCGGCTGCGGCGCGCGTTCTGGAAGGGCTGGTCGAAGAGGTGCCCGAGCAGACCGGGCCCCGGCTGCTGCTGGCTCGCGCCTACTACCACTCGGCGCAACTGGGGCGTGCGGAGGGCGAGCTGCGGGTCATCGTCGAACGTGACCCGGTGGAGCACTACGCCCGGCTGATGCTGGGCCGCACGCTGGAGCGGCAGGGTCGCGGTGAGGAGGCCGAGGCCCATCTGCGGATCGCCGCCGCCCTCGCGGGCGACTTCGCGGAGGTCTGAGCCCCAGGGTCCGCGTCGTGGAGGTCCGCGTCGCGGAGGTCCGGGTCCCGGCCGGCGGTGCCCGGTTCCCTCGGCGGGGGCCGGGTACCTCGCGTTGTCCGGTGCGCCGCTGCCGTACGATCGCGGCGGCGCACCGGACGACGGAGACGTGACCGCGGCCGTCGGCCCCGAGGGCCCGGGGCCCCGTGGCATCCTGGCGCGATGGGTACACCTGGTGCACGCGCCCCTCTTGCCGAGCGGGTCGAGGAACTGCTGTCCGTCGAGGGCCCGTTGCCGATCGTCGCGGCCGGTGATCCGGTGCTGCGGCGCGGGACGGAGCCGTATGACGGGCAGTTGGAGCCCGCGCTGCTGGACCGGTTCGTCGAGGCGCTGCGGATCACCATGCGCGCGGCGCCCGGTGTCGGGCTGGCGGCCCCGCAGGTGGGGGTCCCGCTGCGGATCGCGGTGATCGAGGACCCGGCGCCCGTACCGGAGGAGGTACGGGTGGCGCGGGGGCGGGTGCCGCAGCCGTTCCGGGTGCTGGTCAATCCGGTGTACGAGCCGGCCGGCAAGGGGCGGGCCGCGTTCTTCGAGGGGTGTCTGAGCGTGCCGGGCTGGCAGGCGGTGGTGGCGCGGCACGCCACCGTACGGCTGACCGGGGCGGACGAGCGGGGGCATGCGCTGGACGAGGAGTTCACCGGCTGGCCCGCGCGGATCGTGCAGCACGAGACGGACCACCTCGACGGCACGCTCTACCTGGACCGCGCGCAGACGCGGTCGCTGTCGTCCGACGCGGCGATGGCCGAGTACTGGACCGCGCCGACCCCGCACGGGGCCGCGGCGGCCCTGGGCTTCGAGCTGCCCTAGAGCCTTCGGATTCCCGTCCGGGGCGCCGCCCGTTCCTGCCGTCGGACCGGCATCCGGCGCCCCACCCGTTCCTGCCGCCGGATTCCGGTCCGGCGGCCCGTTCCCTTCCGGTCACCGGACCCCCGTCCAGCGTCCCGCCCCGGTCCGGTCTCCCGGCCGCAGGACTCCCCCTTCCCGCGGCCCGCCCCCGCGGCGGGTCCCGGTCGCCGCGTGCGTCAGTTGTCCCGGTACGCCTCCAGCAGGCGCAGCCAGACCTCGCTGATCGTCGGGTAGGACGGCACCGCGTGCCAGAGGCGGTCGACGGGGACCTGGCCGGCGACGGCGACCGTCGCGGAGTGGATCAGTTCGCCGACGCCGGGGCCGACGAAGGTGACCCCGCGGACGATCTCGTCCTCCAGGTCGACGACCATGCGAGCGCGCCCCTTGTAGCCGTCGCGGTAGAGGCCCGCGCCGGCCACCGTCGACAGGTCCACGTCGACGGCGCGGACGCGGTGCCCGGCCTGTTCGGCCTCGGCCAGGGACAGGCCCACGGAGGCGGCCTCGGGGTCGGTGAAGACCACCTGGGGGACGGCGGCGTGGTCGGCGGTCGCGGCGTGCGCGCCCCACGGGCCGGACTCCAGCTCCGCGGCGCCGGAGGCGCGGGCGGCGATCGCGGCGCCCGCGATCCGGGCCTGGTACTTGCCCTGGTGGGTGAGGAGGGCGCGGTGGTTGACGTCGCCGACGGCGTACAGCCAGTCGTGGCCGGTGACGCGGAGGCTGTCGTCGGTCCGGAGCCAGGAGCCCGGTTCCAGGCCGACGGTGTCCAGGCCGAGGTCGTCGGTGCGCGGGGCGCGGCCGGTGGCGAAGAGGATCTCGTCGGACTCGATCCGGTCGCCGGTGTCGGTGACGGCGACGACGGTGCCGTTCTCGCGGGTGACGGACGCGACGGAGGTGCCGGTGCGGATGTCGGCGCCGGCCTCGGCGAGGGCCTCGGCGACCAGTTCGCCGGCGAACGGCTCCATGCGGTTCAGCAGGCCCTCGCCGCGTACCAGGAGGGTGACCCGGGAGCCGAGGGCCTGCCAGGCGGTGGCCATCTCCACGGCGACGACCCCGCCGCCGACCACGATCAGCCGGCCGGGGACGCTCTTGGCGCTGGTGGCCTCCCTGCTGGTCCACGGGCGGATGTCGGCCAGGCCCGGCAGGCCGGGCAGCGCGGCGCGGGTGCCGGTGCACACGGCGACGGCGTGCCGGGCGGTCAGCACGCGCCGCGTGCCGTCCGCCCCGGTCACCTCCACGGTCCGCGGGCCGGCCAGCCTGCCCTGCCCGCGGTACAGGTCGGCGCCGATGGACTCCACCCACTGGACCTGGCCGTCGTCCTTCCAGTCGGAGGTGTAGTAGTCGCGGTGGGCGAGGACCGCCGCGGCGTCGAGGGGCCCCTGCACCGCGCGGCTCAGGCCGGGGGTGCGGCGGGCGTCGGCCTGGGCGATGACCGGGCGCAGCAGTGCCTTGCTGGGCATGCACGCCCAGTAGGAGCACTCGCCGCCGACCAGTTCGCTCTCCACGATCGCGGTGGTCAGGCCGGCCGCGCGGGTGCGGTCGGCGACGTTCTCGCCGACCGGGCCCGCGCCGATCACCACGACGTCGTACGCGAGGGATTCCGTTTCCGTCATGGGCTCAGTGTGGTGGGTGGTGTGCGGCGCCCGCCACATGGGTACGCGCGCCGAACAGCCCGGATACGCCCTCGGAATACCCGCCCGGTCGGCCGTGTTGTGCGGACGGCTCTCCCCCGACACCAGGAAGCAGGGATCACCCCATGAGCAGCACCGTTGAGCTCACCAAGGAGAACTTCGACCAGACGGTCACGGACAACGAGTTCGTCCTGATCGACTTCTGGGCGGAGTGGTGCGGTCCGTGCCGTCAGTTCGCACCGGTGTACGAGAAGGCGGCTGATGCCAACCCCGACCTGGTGTTCGGCAAGGTGGACACGGAGGCGCAGCCCGAGCTGGCGGCGGCCTTCGGTATCCAGTCGATCCCCACGCTGATGATCGTCCGGGACCAGGTGGCCGTGTTCGCGCAGCCGGGCGCGCTGCCGGAGGCCGCGCTGACGGACGTCATCGGGCAGGCCCGGAAGCTGGACATGGACGAGGTGCGCAAGCAGATCGCCGAGCAGCAGGCCAAGCAGGCCGAGGCCGAGCAGACCCAGCAGGGTGACGCCGGGCTGGGCGCGCAGTAGCCCGTACGCGGCCGGCGGCGGCCCGTGCGAGGCAGGACGAGTGAGAGCGGTGGGCCCGGTCCCGGCGGTGTGCCGGGGCCGGGCTCAGCTCGATTCGCGGTGCACCACGCGGGCTCCCAGCACCCGGTGCCGTTCGGGCGGGGCGGCGGGATCGCGGACCGCGCGGTCGACCAGCGCGGCCAGGTCGCGGCCGGCGGGCAGGTCGATGTGGACCGTGCTCAGCCGGGGCCGCAGCAGCCTGCCGAGCATCAGGTCGTCGGCGCCGATCACGGCCGTGTCCTCGGGGATGCGGACGCCCTCGTCCTGGAGGGCCCGGGACAGCAGCATGGCGTACTCGTCGTTGTAGGCGAACACCGCGTCGAGGCCGAGGCCGCTCCAGCGGGCGGCGAGCCGGGCCGCGGCGCGCTCGTCGTAGGCGAGGGGCAGCGCGGTCACGGTGGCGTCGGTGCCGCCGAGGGCGCGGCGGACGCCGTCGAGGCGGGGCGCGGAGAACACCGCGAGGCCGGGTTCCTCGGGGACGACGACGCCGACGCGGCGGCGCCCGCGCTCGTAGAGGTGCCGGGCGGCGTGGTGGCCGACGGCCGTGTGGTCCATGAGCAGCGCGTGCGCGCCCTCGACGGTCTCGGGGCCGAGGGTCACCACGGCGCGGGCGCCGGCGCGCCTGAGGACGCGTACGCCCTCGGGGCCGAGGCCGGGCGCGGGGACCAGGACGGCGACCGGCCGCAGTTCGGCCCAGGCGCGGGCGGCGGCGTCGCCGTGCGGCCCGGCGGTGCCGTGCTGGACGACGGTGTAGTCGAGGCGGCCGAGGGCTCCCTGGAGTTCGCTCAGGAACTGCCCGTAGAGCGGCCCGGCGGGGAAGGCGGGCGCGGGCATCAGGACCGTACGGCTGTGCCCGGCGCGCAGGCTGCGGGCGGCGGCGTGCGGGACGTAGCCGAGTTCCTCGGCGGCCTCGTGGACCCGGCGCCGGGTGGCCTCGCTGATCCGGACGGCACCGGTCTTGTTCAGCACGTAGGAGACGGTCGCGCGGGAGACGCCGGCCAGCCTGGCGACGTCGGCGCTGGTGGGCGTTCTGGGTATCTGCACCATGACGTACCGCATCTTGGCAGATGCCCAACTACGGTACGCAGGGCGCCCCTTGGCCGTTCGGCGCGGTCCGGGTCACCCGCGCCACCAGATCCAGCCACGCCTCTTCCAGGCGGGCCGGCGGCATCCCGCACTGCCTGGTGAGGTGGTGGATCAGCGCGGGGTCGAGGGAGCCCATCAGGGTGTGGGCGAGCAGCTCGCTGTCCGCGTCCGGGACCGCCTGCCGCAGCAGCAGGGCGACATGGCCGCGCAGGAAGCGCCCCGGTGGTGCGGCGTACCGCCGCTCGGCGCTGGGCTCGGCGGCCAGTTGCAGTTCCAGGTCCTCGGCCGCGCGGCGCAGCCAGGCGCGGCCGAAGGCCCGCAGCCGCTCCACGGGGGGTGCCCCGGGGCCCAGCGGGGGCGGTCCGGTGAGCAGCGCCGCCTGGAACTTGCGCTCGGAGTGGTCCAGCAGGGCCATCAGCAGCCCGGTGCGGTCCCGGAAGCGGCGGAACACCGTGCCCTTGCCCACCTGGGCCGCCGCCGCCACCGCCTCCATGGTCAGGCCGGCCGCGCCGTGCTCCGCCACCAGTCGCGCGGCGGCCTCCAGGAGCTTGGCCCGGTTGCGCGCGGCGTCGGCGCGCAGGCAAGGTTCATCCATCGGGTCCGGAGCGCCGAGGCGCAGCAACTCGCGGGCGTCGACGGGGTTTTCGTAGGACTCCTGGGGCTGCGGGAAGGGCGGAAGGGCGGCGGGCATGAAGCCAGCGTAAAGCATCGGGAAGAAAACTGGACCGCGGTCCGCTTAAGGTGGTAGAAGTTTAAACGGACCACGGTCCGCTTGCCCCGGCAGTTATTCATCACCCTGGAGTTCGCCATGTCTGTACGCATTCTCGCTCTCGTCGGCAGCCTTCGCGCCGGTTCGCACAACCGTCAGCTCGCCGAGGCCGCCGTGAAGCTCGCGCCGGAGGGTGCCGAGGTGGACGTGTACGAGGGCCTGGGTGAGATCCCGTTCTACAACGAGGACATCGACGTCGAAGGCAGCGTGCCGGCCGCCGCCACCAGGCTGCGCGAGGCCGCCCAGGCCGCCGACGCGTTCCTGATCTTCTCGCCCGAGTACAACGGCACCATCCCGGCCGTCCTGAAGAACGCCATCGACTGGCTGTCCCGCCCGTTCGGCGCCGGCGCCTTCGGCGGCAAGCCCGTCGCCGTGATCGGCACCGCCTTCGGCCAGTACGGCGGCGTGTGGGCGCAGGACGACACCCGCAAGGCCGTGGGCATCGCCGGTGGCAAGGTGATCGAGGACCTGAAGCTGTCGATCCCCGGTTCGGTGACCCGCTTCGCCGAGACCCACCCGGCGGACGACGCCGAGGTCGCCGCCCAGCTCACCGAGGTGGTCACGAGGCTGCACGGCCACGCCGGCGAGATCGTCGCCGCCTGACCTCCCCTCTCCTGACGGCTCTCGGGGCCGGAGTCCGCACCGGACTCCGGCCCCGTGCCGTGTCAGGCCACCGCCGTGGCCGCCAGGGCGCGCAGTTCCGCCAGGGCCGCGGCGACCGCCGGACGCCGGTGGCCGCCCTGGCGGGTGCAGGTCAGGAACGTGCGGTGCGGGCGGCCCGCGCACCGCACCCGGACCAGGGGCAGGTGCGGGGCCAGCTCGGCCAGCCGCGGCATCAGCGCGACGCCGAGGCCGTGGGCGACGAGGTGGGCGGTCACGTTCCAGTCCAGGGCGTGGTGGACCACGTCCGGGGCGAACCCGGCCGCGCCGCACGCCGACATCACGTGCGGCCGGCACGGGCTCTCGGGCACCGGCGCGATCCACGGCTCCCGGGCCGCGTCCGCGAGGTCGATCCGGTCCCGCCCGGCCAGCGGATGGCCCTCGGGGACGACCAGGTCGAAGGGGTCGTCGAGCAGCGGCCGCTGGTCGAAGCGGGCGTCGCCCGGCGGCGGGTTGTGCGGGGTCGACTCCACCACCGCGAGATCGGTCTCGCCCTCGAAGAGCAGGTCGAACGCCTCCGGCACGGCCGCCTCCCGGATGCGGACCGCCAGCCGGGGGTGCCGCTCGCGCAACCGGGCGGTCATCGGGGCCAGCAGCACCGAGACGGCCACCGGGAACCCCGACACCCGCAGCGGCCCGGCCGGGGTGCCCTGCCCCGCCCGCAGCTCCCGCTCGGCCTCCTCCCAGCGCGCCTGGATGGCGTCGGCGTGCGCGAGCAGGCTCTCGGCGGCCGGGGTGAGCCGTACCCCCCGGCCCTGCGGTTCCAGCAGGTCGACGCCGAGGTCCCGGGCGAGCTGGCGGATCTGCTGGGAGGCGGCGGACGGCGTGAAGTGCAGGGCGCGGGCGGCGGCGGTGACCGTGCCGTAGTGGGCGACCGCCCGCAGGACGTGCAGCCGGCGCAGGTCAATCATGAAGTCCACGCTTCACGGTGAGGTCCGAAAAGTCAACCTGGACGTGTACGGACGCTGCGGCGCACTCTGGCCGGGACGCGACGATCAGCCCACCGCTTCCGTCCGAGGAGGTCACCATGACCAGCACCAGCACGACCGGACCGTCTGCCCGCACTGCGCCTGGCCGGACGGTGCCGAGCCCTACCGGGTGGTGTCGCGGCACCCCACCGCCGACGGCCGCACCACCTGGGTGCGGTGCGCCTGCGGCTCGCTCCAGGTCCGCCTCACCGACGGCCGCGGCACCCGGGTCGTCGCCCGCGGCCGCCCCGCGAACCCGCAGGTGGCGGCCGACCGGCACCGTTGACAGGCGGCCGGGCGGGCCCGTAGAACTGCGCGCACGGCACGGCGGCGGCAGGAGGGCGAGGGATGCGGCTTCCCCTGACGGGGGTCACGGTGGTCAGCCTGGAGCAGGCGGTCGCCGCCCCGTACGCCACCCGGCAGCTCGCCGATCTCGGCGCCCGGGTGATCAAGGTGGAGCGGCCCGGCGAGGGCGACTTCGCCCGGCGCTACGACACGACGGTGCACGGCCACTCCAGCTATTTCGTCTGGCTGAACCGGTCGAAGGAGTCGCTCACCCTCGATCTGAAGGACCCGCGCGGCCGGGAGGTCCTGCACGGGCTGCTGGACGGCGCCGACGTCTTCGTGGCCAACCTCGCGCCGGGCGCCGCCGAGCGCCTCGGCCTCGGCCCGGACACCGTCACCGAGCACCGGCCGCGCCTGATCACCTGCACCGTCTCCGGGTACGGCGGCACCGGCCCGTGGGCCGACCGCAAGGCGTACGACCTGCTGGTGCAGTGCCAGACCGGCCTGGTGTCGCTGACCGGGACCCCCGAGGCGACCGCCCGGACCGGGATATCCGTCGCCGACATCGCCGCCGGGATGTACGCCTACAGCGGCGTCCTCACCGCCCTCTACACCCGCGCCACCACCGGCACCGCCCACCCGGTGGAGGTCTCCCTGTTCGAGGCGCTGGCCGAGTGGATGGGCCAGCCGGCCTACTACACCCGGTACGGCGGCACCCAGCCCCCGCGTCTGGGCACCCGGCACGCCACCATCGCGCCGTACGGCGCCTACCGGGCCGCCGACGGCCAGGAGGTGCTGTTCTCGGTGCAGAACGAACGGGAGTGGGCCGCCCTGTGCGCCGAGTTCCTCGGCCGGCCGGAGCTGACCGGCGATCCGCGCTTCGCCACCGGTTCCGACCGGGTCGCCCACCGTGCGGAACTCGACGCGATCGTCGCCGCCCGGTGCGCCCGCTCCCGAGCCGGGGAGATCCTCACCGGGCTGCGGGCCATCGGCGTGGCCTGCGCCGGGGTCAACGACGTCGCCGCGTTCCTGGACCACCCGGTGCTGTCCGGCCGGGACCGCTGGCGCGAGGTGGCCGTGCCGGGCGGGGCGGTGGTCGAGGCGCTGCTGCCGCCGGCCGACCTCGGCGGGGTGCCCGCGCGGATGGACCCGGTGCCGGCGGTGGGCGAGCACACCGAGGCGATCCTCGCCGAACTGGGCCGCTCCCCCGCCGAGATCGCCGCCCTGCGCGCGGACGGCGTGATCTGAGACCGCCGGCCTCGCCGGGGCAGCGGCCCGGACCGGTCGAAGAACGTGCCGGTGGGCCCGTCCGGGCCGAGCAGCGCCGCGCGTGACCGTGCGGGGGCGTCCAGGACACCGTCACCGGCGAGCCGGGACCCATAGTGGCGAGGACCGAGAACGCCGTCACCGGCGAGCCGGGACCGGACCCCGGCGGGGGACGACCTACCGCCGGTCACCTCCCCGGGAGCGCACGGCCCGGTGTCCGTTACCCCGTCGGGCGCCGATGCGCCCGTCCGTCGCGGCGGTCGGGTGGGAGACGGGGCGGAGCGGTTTCCGGCCGGGTGGGCCGGGCAACCCGGGTCGCCCGCGCGGCCCCGGCCGCACGGGCAGCACCATGGGCCGGCGGCCCGGCCGACCCCGACGTGACGGGAGCCCCCGGATGACCCTCGCACCCTCCCATCCGCACCCCGCCCGTTCCGGCGCGCGCATCGGCGTGCTCGGCTCGTACGGCGGTTACAACACCGGCGACGAGGCGATCCTCACCTGCGTGCTGAACTGCCTGCGGACACACCGGCCGGACGCGCACCTGGTCGTCTTCAGCCGGAACTCCGAGCACACCCGCGCCCACCGGTCCGAGGCCGACGAGGTGGTCGACTGGGAGGGCGTCAGCCGGCACCGCGTCCTGGACGTGCTGGCCGGCCTGGACCTGCTCGTCCTGGGCGGCGGCGGCATCCTGTACGACGGCGAGGCCCGCCGCTATCTGCGGCTGGTGCGCGCCGCGCAGGACCGGGACGTGCCGACCTTCGCGTACGCCGTCGGCGCGGGCCCGCTCAGGGAGGCCGAGGACCGGGAGGCGGTCCGCACGGTCCTGGCCGCGATGGACGACGTGGTGGTGCGCGACGAGGAGTCCAAACTGGTGCTGGAGGAGGTCGGCCTGGAACGCGAGGTCACCGTCACCGCCGACCCGGCGCTGCTGCTGCGTCCCGAGCCGTTCACCGACGCCATGATGCGCGACGAGGGCGTGCCCGGCGGCACCCGGCTGGTGGGGATGTCGGTACGGGAACCGGGCCGCGCCGCCGAGAAGCTCGACGAGGGCGACTACCACGCCCTCCTCGCCGACGTCGCCGACTTCCTGGTGCGGCGGCTGGACGCGCACGTGGTGTTCCTGCCGATGGAGCGGCACGACGTGCGGCACGCGCACGCCGTGCTGTCCCACATGTCCGCGCCCGACAAGGGCCGCATCCTGCACGGCTCCTACAGCCCCGGGCAGGTCCTCGGCCTGATGCGGCACCTGGACCTGGCGGTCGGCATGCGGCTGCACTTCGTGATCTTCGCGGCGCTGTCCGGGGTGCCGGTGCTGCCGCTGCCGTACTCCGGGAAGGTCTTCGACTTCGCCCGCCGGCTCGGCGCGCCCGCGCTGGTCGGGGTGGCCCGCGAGCAGGCCGGGCTGCTGCTGGCGGAGGTGGACCGGCTGTGGGACGAGTATCCGCGCCACCGCGACGAGCTGCGGACCCGGATGGCCGATCTGTCGGTCGTCGCCCGGGAGACCTGTGTGCGCTGCGGCTCCCTGCTGGACCGGATCGGCGCCGCCGGCCGGGACACGGACGGCGGCGACCGGCGGCCCGGCCCGCGAGCGCCGCGTCCGCTCGGTGTGTGAGGGGGCGCCGGAGCGCAGAGACCACGCCGCACCGCCCGGTCGCCGAGGGCCAGCAGGGCCAGGGGCAGCAGGCCGTGCGCCAGGCCCCCGGCGAGGTCGCCGGGGCCCTGCGCGACCTGCTGGCCCGGTAGGCGGGGCCCGGCGGCCGGGTCAGCTCGACGACTGGTCGTTGTCCTTCAGCGCGCCCCAGCCGTGCCAGCGGTCGACCTCGATCCAGGCGCTGACCCGGGCGCGGGACCGCTGGGGGTAGGGGCCGCCGGTGTAGTGGGTGGAGAGGCGGTCGATGTCGGTGAGGTCCTCGTCGTCGCGGGTCTCGGTGACCCGGCCGATCAGGGTGACGTGGGTGTACCAGTCGTCGGCGGCGAGGACGGTGAGGGTGACCCGGGGGTCGCGGCGCAGGTGCTTGAGGCGGACGCGGCCCTCGTCGAGGTTGATCAGCACCCGGCCGTCGTCCTCCCACAGGTACCAGGTGGCCGTGGAGACGGGGGTGCCGTCGGAGCGGAGGGTCGCCATCACACAGGGGTTGGGACGGCGCAGCAGGTCGACGGCCTCGGGCGGCAGCGGCGGCTTGGACATGCGAACTCCTTGATCGATGGGTGGTCCGAGGCTACTTCGACTCGTCGAAGCTGGCGAAGTAGACGGCGGCCATGTCCTCGTCGCCGTGCCCCTGGGCGGCGGCGCGGGCGAGGCGTTCGGCGCTCGCGGCGGCCCCGTCCAGGCGGAGGCCGGCCCGCTGCCCGGCCTCGACGATCAGCCGGGCGTCCTTGGCGGCGGTGGCCACCGCGAACTGCGGCGGGGTGAGCGCGCCGTCCCGGACCAGGGCGGCCTTGGCGCGCAGATAGCCCATGTCGAGCGGGCCGCCGGCGATGGCGTCGAAGAAGCGGTCCGGGTCGACGTCCAGGGCCTCGGCGAGGGCGAGGACCTCGCCGGTGGCGTTGGTGGCGGCGATGACCCAACTGTTGGCGACGAGTTTCAGCCGGGTGGCGCTGCCGGCGGCGCCGTCCTCACCGGTCCACACCGTGCGCGAGCCGACCGCGTCGAACACGGGCGTCACCGCGGACCGGGCGTCGGCCGGACCGGCCGCGAGGACCAGCAACTGCCCGGCCTCGGCGGGCTGCCGGGTGCCGAGGACGGGCGCGTCGAAGAAGACCAGGCCGTGTTCCCGGGCGAATCCGGCCAGTTCGCCGACGGCCTCGACGCCGGCCGTGGTCGACTGCGCCCACGCGGTGCCGGGGCGCAGGCCGGGCGCGGCCTGCCGCATCACGTCCAGGGCGGCCGGGCCGTCGTACAGCATGGTCAGCACCACGTCGGCGGCGCGTACCGCGTCCGCGGGGGTGCCGGCGACGCGGACGCCGTCGGCGGCCAGCGGTTCGGCCTTGGCACGGCTGCGGTTCCAGGCGTGGACGGTGTGCCCGGCGCGGGCGAGGTTGCGGGCCATGGCGGCGCCCATGATGCCGGTGCCCAGGACGCTCACGATGAGCTGGTCGGTCATGTGGTCGGCTTTCTGTTCCGGTGTCCGTGCGGTGCGGTGACCGTGATCAGCCTGCCACTTCCGCCCCGGACCGCCATCGGTGCCCCGCGCGGACCACCGTGCCCGGGGTGCGGTCCAGGACGGCGAAGGCGGTGTGCGCGAAGGCGGTGGCGAACCGTCCGCCGGGGCCGAGCAGGGTCCGGCACGCGCCCGCGACGCGCGCCGGGTCGTTGCCGAACACCCCGCGGCCCCATCTGTTCCGTCCGCTGTGCGATGCCCGCGGGCGCGCGCTCACGGCGCCACCCCCGTGGGTGCCGTGACCGCGCCCCGCGTGGCCTCCCCCGTCGCGCTCATGAACGCATCGTGAGCGATGCTGGGCGTGCGGTGCAACGGGGTTTCCGGGGCCTGGGCGTCGCCGGAAAACACGGGTATGCACCCTTGTGCCGAGGGGAACGAGGGTCTTGGGTGGGACGAGTGCGCCGACCCGGGCGACCGGCTCGCAGGTCGGTGACATGGTGGAATCTCAGGAGGGTCCCGACATGTCAGATTCGGTAGGCGGCTGTACCGATCAGCCGCGCTCCGCCGTCACCGAGGCGGAGGTCGAGGCACTGGTGCGCGGCATCTGCTTCAAGACCGGCCCGCCCCGACGCCTCGGCGTGGAAGTGGAATGGCTCGTCCACGAGCTGCGCGACCCGCGGCTCCCCGTCCCACCCGAACGGCTCGACGCGGCCTACGCCGCACTGCGGACCGTACCCCTGAGGTCGGCGCTCACCGTGGAACCCGGCGGCCAGTTGGAACTGAGCTCGCAGCCCGCGGCCACGCTGACGGACCTCGTCGAAACCGTCTCCGCCGATCTGGCCGCCGTCCGCGCGGTCCTGCGCGAGGAGAGTCTCGTCCTCGCCGGCTTCGGCCACGATCCCTGGCGGACCCCGGGCCGTTATCTGCGCCAGCCCCGCTACGACGCCATGGAGGCGTGCCTGGACCGCACCGGTCCGGCGGGCCGCGCCATGATGTGCGCCTCGGCCTCCGTGCAGGTCTGCGTGGACGCGGGGTACGAGGAACCCGGCCCCCTGGGTCAGGTGCGGCGCTGGTGGCTGGCCCACTACCTGGGCGCGGTGCTGGTGGCCGCGTTCGCGAACTCCCCGCTGGCCGGGCGGCGGCGCACCGGCTGGCGCTCCACCCGGCAACTGCTCTGGGAGCGGATCGGCCCGGACCGGGCGGGCGGCCCCCCGCTGGACACCGACCCGCGCTCCGCCTGGGCCCGGCACGTGCTGGACGCCCCGGTGATGTGCGTACGCCGCGACAGCGGACCGTGGGAGGTGCCCGAGGGGCTGACCTTCCGGGAGTGGACCCGGTCGCGGTCGCCCAGGCCGCCCACCCGGGACGACCTCGACTATCACGTCACCACGCTGTTCCCGCCGGTCAGACCGCGCGGCCACCTGGAGCTGCGCATGATCGACGCGCAGCCCGGGGACGACGGCTGGATCGTGCCGCTGGCCGTCACGGCGGCGCTGTTCGACGACCCGGAGGGCAGCGAGACCGCCTACCGGGCCGTGAAGCCGCTGGCCGAGCGCACCGGCGGGCTGCCCGCCCCGCACAACCCGCTGTGGCGGGACGCGGCCCGGCACGGGCTGGCCGACCCCGAGCTGCGCGAGGCCGCCGACGCGTGTTTCACGGCGGCGCTCGGGGCGCTGCCCCGGCTCGGCGCGGACACCCGGGTGACGGCCGCCGTGGCGGAATACCGGGACCGCTATGTCGCCCGGGGCCGCTGCCCCGCCGACGATCTGCTGGAGGAACCGGCCGGCGCAGGCAGTCGGCCGTACGGGAAGGACATCCGCCCATGACCGAGCCCGGGTACGACGCCGAGGCCCTGCGCGAGCGGGCGCTGGCCACCCTGGTCACCGCCCGGGAGCGCACCGCGCTGCTGACCGACTGCGTGGAGGGCCCCGACCTGACCGCCCAGCACTCGCCGTTGATGTCACCGCTGGTGTGGGACCTCGCCCACATCGGCAACCAGGAGGAGCAGTGGCTGCTGCGGGCCGTCGCCGGACAGGAGGCGATACGGCCCGAGATAGACAGCCTCTACGACGCCTTCGAGCATCCCCGCGCCGAGCGCTCCGAACTGCCGCTGCTGCCGCCCGAGGAGGCCCGCCGGTACGCGGCGGACGTGCGCGGCCGGGTCCTGGACGTGCTGGAGCGCACCGCGTTCCACGGCTCGCGGCTGACCGAGGCGGGCTTCGCCTTCGGGATGGTCGCGCAGCACGAGCAGCAGCACGACGAGACCATGCTGATCACCCATCAGCTCCGCAAGGGGCCGCGGGCGCTCGTCGCCCCCGACCCGGACCCGGCGCCGCCGTTCACCGGGCCGGCCGAGGTCCTGGTGCCCGGCGGCCCGTTCACGATGGGCACCTCCACCGAGCCGTGGGCCCTGGACAACGAACGGCCCGCGCACCGCCGGGAGGTGGCGCCGTTCCGCATCGACACCACGCCGGTGACGAACGGGGCGTACCAGGCGTTCATCGACGACGGCGGCTACCGGGACCCGCGCTGGTGGGCGCCGGAGGGCTGGGCGCACATCCGGCGGAACTCGATCTCGGCCCCGCTGTTCTGGCGCCGGGACGGCGGGCAGTGGCTGCGCCGCCGGTTCGGGGTCACGGAGGCGGTGCCGCCGGACGAGCCGGTGATGCACGTGTGCTGGTACGAGGCCGACGCCTACGCCCGCTGGGCCGGGCGGCGGCTGCCCACCGAGGCCGAGTGGGAGAAGGCCGCCCGGCACGACCCGGCGACCGGCCGCTCCACCCGCTACCCGTGGGGCGACGCCGACCCGGGCCCCGAGCACGCCAACCTGGGCCAGCGGCACCTGCGCCCGGCGCCCGCCGGCAGCTTCCCGGCGGGGCGGTCCCCGCTGGGGGTGCGGCAGTTGATCGGGGACGTGTGGGAGTGGACGGCGAGCGACCTCGCGCCGTACCCGGGGTTCCGGGCGTTCCCGTACCGGGAGTACTCGGAGGTGTTCTTCGGGCCCGAGTACAAGGTGCTGCGCGGCGGTTCGTTCGCCGTGGACGCGGTGGCCTGCCGGGGCACGTTCCGCAACTGGGACTATCCGGTCCGGCGGCAGATCTTCTCCGGCTTCCGCACGGCCCGGTCCGCGGAGGACGACTGATGTGCCGTCACCTCGCGTACGTGGGACCGGTGCTGCCGCTCGGTGAGCTGCTGGTGGCGCCCGCGCACGGGCTGTACCGGCAGTCCTGGGCGCCGCGCCGGCAGCGGTACGGGACGGTCAACGCCGACGGGTTCGGCGTCGGCTGGTACGCCGAGGGCGACCCGGTGCCGGCCCGGTACCGGCGGGCCGGGCCGGTCTGGGCGGACCTGTCCTTCGCCGACCTCGCCCGGGTGGTGCGCTCCGGCGCGCTGCTCGGCGCGGTGCGGGACGCCACCCTGTCCGGGGCGGACGCCGAGGCCGCGGCGGCGCCGTTCGCCGCGGGCACCTGGCTGTTCAGCCACAACGGGGCGGTGGCCGGGTGGCCCGGGTCGCTCGCCCCGCTGGTCGCGTCCCTGCCGCCGGCCGAGGTGCTCTCGCTGGAGGCGCGCAGCGACTCGGCGTTCGTCTGGGCGCTGGTCCTGGCCCGGTTGCGGGCCGGGGACGATCCGGGCCGGGCGCTGGCCCGGACGGTCGCCCGGGTCGCCGCGGCGGCCCCCGCCTCCCGGCTGAACCTGCTGCTGACCGACGGGTCGGCGGTCACCGCCACCGCCTGGGGCGACACCCTGTGGTACCTGACCCGGCCCGGCGGCGGCACCGTCGTGGCCTCCGAACCCTACGACGACGATCCCGACTGGCAGCAGGTGCCCGACCGCACCCTGCTCACGGCCGGCCGCACCGAGGTGCTGCTGACGCCGCTGGAGGAACCGAGCGACACCCTGGCACCCGCTTCCGCTGAGGAGTCCCGCACGTGAGCCCGTTCCGCATCACCCGCATCCTGCCCGAGGACGCCACGGACGCCGCGCTGCGCGCCGATGTCCGGGCCGGCCTGACGGGCACGCCGAAGACCCTGCCGCCGAAGTGGTTCTACGACGCGCACGGCAGCGAACTCTTCGAGCGGATCACCGCACTGCCCGAGTACTACCCGACCCGCGCCGAACGCGAGATCCTGCGCGACCGCGCCGGACAGATCGCAGCCGCCACCGGCGCGGCCACCCTGGTCGAGCTGGGCTCCGGGTCGTCCGAGAAGACCCGGTACCTGCTGGACGCCCTGACCGGGCTGCGCGGCTATGTCCCGGTCGACGTCAGCGAGAGCGCTCTCACCCGGGCCGGGCGGGCGCTCGCCGCCGAGCGGCCCGGCCTCGCCGTGCACGCGCTGATCGCCGACTTCACCGCCGGGTTCACCCTGCCGGACACGCCGGGGCCCCGGCTGGTGGCGTTCCTCGGCGGCACGATCGGCAACCTGCTGCCCGCCGAGCGCGCCGCGTTCCTCACCGCCGTACGGGCCCTGCTCGCGCCCGGTGACACGCTGCTGCTCGGCACCGACCTGGTGAAGGACGAGGAGGTGCTGGTCCGGGCGTACGACGACCCGGCCGGGGTGACGGCGGCGTTCAACAAGAACGTGCTCACGGTCATCGACCGGGAGCTGGACGCCGACTTCGACCTCGCCGCCTTCGAGCACGTGGCGGTGTGGGACGCCGGGCGGGAGTGGATCGAGATGCGGCTGCGGTCCCGGACCGCGCAGACGGTGAAGGTGCGGGCGCTCGAACTGGCCGTGGAGTTCGCGGCCGGGGAGGAGATGCGCACCGAGGTGTCGGCGAAGTTCCGCGAGGAGGGCGTCCGGGCGGAGCTGGCGGCGGCGGGGCTGAAGCCGGTGCGCTGGTGGACGGACCGGGCCGGCCGGTTCGCGCTGTCGCTGAGCACGGTGGGCTGAACCGGCCTCGCCGGGCCGGGTCACTCCCCGTCGAGGTCCAGGAGGTCGGTGACGCGCTCAGAGGCCCGGCGGGCCTCGGTCGCCGCGTCGCCGCCCTTGAGCACCGCGGTCATGTACTCCTTGATCGGGTTGTCCGCCTCGACCGCGCCCCACAGGGGCGTGGTCGGGGTGGCCCGGCCGCGGGCGGCGCCGGCCGCCATCGCCGTGACGCCCTCCTCGCCGGCCACGGCCGCGGCGAGGGACTTCTTGTTGGGGACGTAGTTCATGGTGCGGGCCAGTTCGGTGTTCCACTTCTCGCCCGACAGCGCCTCCACCACGGCTACGGCCGCGTCCCGGTCGTCGGTGTTCTTGGCGACGACCAGGTCGGAGCCGCCGGTGAAGACGGCGCCGGGCGCCTCGGCGCTCTTGCCGGGCACGGGGAAGAAGCCCAGTTTCCCCTTGAGTTCCGGGTTCTTCTCGACGATGGCGCGGGCGAGGCCGGGCACGGCGACGATCTGCGCGACCTGCCCGCCGGCGAACACCCCGGCCTGCGGCGGGTGTTCCTCGTCGGCGCCGGCCGGACCGTCGCCGAGCGCCTGGAGCCGGCGGTAGTAGTCCATGCCGCGCAGGGCCGCCGCGCTGTCCAGGGTGCCCTGCCAGACGGCGCCGCGCTGCCGGGCCAGTTCGCCGCCCTCCTCCCAGATGAACCCGGAGAGCGTGTACCAGTCCTGCCCGGCCAGGTAGATGCCCTGGGTGTCGCCGGTGTCGAGGCGTTCGGTGACGTCGAGCCACTCCTGCTGGGTGCGCGGCGGGCCGGTGATCCCGGCCCGCTCGAACAGGTCCTGGCGGTAGATGACCACGCGGTTGGCGGCGTACCAGGGAACGCCGTACTGCCGGGACATCCACTGGCCGGGTTCGGCGAGGCCGGGCAGCCAGTCGCGCAGGCCCCAGTCCCGCATCGACTCCAGGGTCAGGTCGAGCAGTCCGCCGTCCTCGGCGTACTGCGGGACCTGGGTGTTGCCGACCTCGATGACGTCGGGTCCGCCGTCGCCGTCCGCCTTCAGCGCGGCCCGCACCTTCTCGCCGATGCCGGTCCACTGCTGGATGCGGATGTCCAGGTCGAGGCCGGGGTGGGCGCTCTCGAAGTCCTCGGTGAAGCGGTCCAGGAAGTCCTTCGAGGCGCTGTCCTTCATCAGCCACACCGTGACGGAGCGCCGCTCGGAGCCGCCCTCCTGCGGGACCAGGCCGCACCCGCTGAGCAGGGCGGCGGAGATACAGACGAGGGCGAGGGGGCGGCGACGTCTCACGGGGGGTCCTGTTCTCTGTGCGGGGCACGGCGACGGGGAACCCGGCGTGGGGGGAAGAGCGGAGTGCTCGTACGGGTGTCTGGATTTTGGTATGTACCAATGCGTTGGTCAAGCGATCCGGGCCCCGGGAACGCCGTCTCGCGCCCGGTCACCTCTTGAGGCACCGTGGAGGGGAGTCGCGCCACCGAGAGGAGCACCCGCATGTCGAACCACACCTACCGGGTCACGGAGATCGTCGGCACCTCGCCCGACGGCGTCGACCAGGCCGTCCGCAACGGCATCACCCGCGCCTCCGAGACCCTGCGCAACCTGGACTGGTTCGAGGTGACCCAGGTGCGCGGCGCGATCGCGGACGGGCGGATCTCCCACTGGCAGGTCGGTCTGAAGGTGGGCTTCCGCCTGGAGGGCGCGGACGAGCAGTGACGTCCCGGCCCGTCAGGTACGTCCCTCGCGTTCCTGGGCGTCCGTCAGCTCCGCCGACCGGTCCGCCCAGCGCGCCCGTACGACGGTGAAGCCGGCCCGTTCGGCGTCCGCGCAGACCAGTTCGTCGTCGTCCACCAGGACGCGGACCTCGCGGGTGCGGGCGAGCCGGCGCAGGATCTCCAGCTTGGTGTGCCGGGCGGGCCGGCGGTCCCCCTCGCGCCGCATGTGGACGGGCCCCTCGGGCAGTGCGTGCGCGGCCAGCCAGTCCAGGGTGTCGCGGCGGCAGCGCTCCGGGCGGCCGGTCAGATAGACGATCTCGCACTCCTCGGCGCTGCGGCGGGCCAGCGCCACGCCCCGGGGCAGCGGCGGGTCCGCGGGCGCGGCGGCGAAGAAGGCGTCCCAGTCGCGCGGCCGGCGCTCCAGGAAGCGCTGCCGGTGCGCGGTGTCCGCGAGGGTGTTGTCCAGGTCGAACACGGCCAGGGGACGCTCACTGCTCTCGTTCACGCCGCCCACCCTAGGCCGTCCCGGCCCACCGGGCCCGGACGGCCCGAGCGGCGGGCCGGGCGGTGGCCGGAGTGCGGGCCGGGGGCGGGCCGGGTGCGGGAATGTCCCGGCCGGTCAGGTGTTGAACCGATGGTGAGCTCGTTGATCGCACGGACCCGTTTCTCCGTCCTGGACCGTTCCCGCACCCGGGAGGGGCACCCGCCGGGGGAGGCGCTGCGGGACACCGTGGCGCTGGCCCGGGAGGCGGAGCGCCTGGGGTTCCACCGGTTCTGGGTCTCGGAGCACCACGGGGTGCCCGGGGTGGCCGGTTCGGCGCCGACCGTGCTGGCCGCCGCCGTCGCGGGCGCCACCCGGACGATCCGGGTCGGCACCGGCGGGGTGATGCTCCCCAACCACCGGCCGCTGGTGGTCGCCGAGCAGTTCGGGGTGCTGGAGTCCCTCTTCCCGGGACGGATCGACATGGGGCTGGGCCGCTCGGTGGGCTTCACCGACGGGGTGCGCAGGGCGCTGGGCCGGGACAAGGACGACGCCGACCGCTTCGGGGAACAGCTCGCCGAGCTGCTCGGCTGGTTCACCGGCGGCTCCCCCGACGGGGTCCGCGCCCGCCCCGCCGAGGGGCTGCGCGTCCCGCCGTTCGTGCTGGCCATGGGCGAGGGCGCGGCCGTCGCCGCCCGCGCCGGACTGCCGATGGTCATCGGCGACCTGCGCGACCGCGACCGGATGCGGCGCGGCGTCGACCGCTACCGCGACGGCTTCCGCCCCTCCCCCTGGGCCGCCGAGCCGTACGTCGTCGTCTCCGGCACCGTCGCCGTCGCCGGCACCCCCGAGGCGGCCCGGCGGCTGCTGGTCCCGGAAGCCTGGTCCATGGCGTACTCCCGCACCCACGGCACCTTTCCGCCGCTGCCGCCCGCCGAGCGGGTCGAGGCGCGTGCGATGACCGCGAAGGAGCGCGGCTTCTACGAGTCCGGCCTCACCGGCCACCTGGCCGGCACCGAGGAGCAGGTCGCCGCCGGACTGGAGACCCTGCTGAAGGAGACCGGCGCCCAGGAGGTGCTGGTCACCACCAGCACGTACGACCGGGAGGCGCTGGTCGACTCCTACCGGCGCCTCGCCCGGATCGCCGCGGAGGCGGGCGCGTAGAATCACGGGGTTTGTCCCACCGGCCGCAGCAGTCCCGTACGGAGCCCGCGATGCACCACTCCCATGACCCGTACGTCCGTGTCCGCGGTGCCCGCGAGCACAACCTCAAGGGCGTGGACGTCGACATCCCCCGGGATGTGATCGCCGCGTTCACCGGTGTGTCGGGCTCGGGGAAGTCCTCGCTGGCGTTCGGGACGGTGTACGCGGAGGCGCAGCGCCGGTACTTCGAGTCGGTGGCGCCGTACGCCCGCCGGCTGATCCAGCAGGTGGGGGCGCCGAAGGTCGGGGAGATCACCGGGCTGCCGCCCGCGGTCTCGCTCCAGCAGCGCCGCGCCACCCCGACCTCCCGCTCCTCGGTGGGCACGGTCACCAACCTCTCCAACTCCCTGCGGATGCTGTTCTCCCGGGCCGGCGACTACCCGCCCGGCGCCCGGCGTCTGGACTCGGACGCGTTCTCGCCCAATACGGCGGCCGGGGCGTGCCCGGAGTGCCACGGGCTGGGCCGGGTGCACCGGACGACCGAGGAACTGCTGGTCCCGGACCCGTCGCTGTCGATCCGGGAGGGCGCGATCGCCGCCTGGCCCGGCGCCTGGCAGGGCAAGAACCTGCGGGACGTACTGGACGCGCTCGGCCACGACGTGGACCGGCCCTGGCGGGAGCTGCCCGCCGAGGAGCGGGAGTGGGTCCTGTTCACCGACGAGCAGCCGGTCGTCACCGTGCACCCGGTGCGGGAGGCCGGGCGCATCCAACGGCCGTACCAGGGCACGTACATGAGCGCCCGGCGGTACGTCATGAAGACGTTCGCCGATTCCCGGAGCCCGGCGCTGCGCGCGAAGGCGGAGCGCTTCCTGACCAGCGAGCCCTGCCCGGCCTGCGGCGGCAGCAGGCTGCGGCCCCAGGCGCTGGCGGTGACGGTCGGCGGCCGGACCGTCGCCGAGCTGGCGGCGCTGCCGCTCACCGACCTCGCCGCGTGTCTGCCGACGGAAGGCGGCGGGGCGGCGCGGGTGCTCACCGAGGACCTCCTCGCCCGGATCGCGCCCGTGGTCGAGCTGGGCCTCGGCTACCTCAGCCTGGACCGGGCCACCCCCACCCTGTCGGCCGGCGAACTGCAGCGGCTGCGGCTGGCCACCCAGCTCCGCTCGGGCCTGTTCGGTGTCGTGTACGTCCTGGACGAGCCGTCCGCGGGGCTGCACCCGGCGGACACCGAGGCGCTGCTGACGGTGCTCGGGCGGCTGAAGGAGGCCGGCAACTCGGTGTTCGTGGTGGAGCACCACCTCGGCGTGGTGCGCGCCGCCGACTGGGTCGTGGACGTCGGCCCGAGGGCGGGCGAGCACGGCGGGCGGGTGCTGCACAGCGGGCCCCCGGCGGAACTGGCCGGAGTGGCCGGGTCCGCCACGGCCCGGTATCTGTCCGGCCGGTCCGCCGCACCGGCCAGGGCGGTGCGGCGGCCGCGCGGCACGCTGACGGTGGGCCCGGTCACCCGGCACAACCTGCGCGGGGTGAGCGCCGGGTTCCCGCTCGGCGTGCTCACCGCGGTGACCGGGGTCTCCGGTTCCGGGAAGTCCACGCTGGTCGGCGAGATCACCGAGGACCTGCCGGGCGTGGGCAAGCTGGTCTCCGTCGACCAGCGGCCGATCGGCCGCACCCCGCGCTCCAACCTGGCCACCTACACCGGTCTGTTCGACGTGGTGCGCAAGGTCTTCGCGGCCACCGACGGGGCGCGACGGCGCGGGTACGGGGCGGGCCGGTTCTCGTTCAACGTGGCCGGGGGGCGCTGCGAGACCTGCCAGGGCGAGGGGTTCGTCAGCGTGGAGCTGCTGTTCCTGCCCAGCACCTACGCGCCGTGCCCGGACTGCGGCGGGGCCCGCTACAACCCCGAGACCCTCGGCGTCACCTACCGGGGGCGGAACATCGCCGAGGTGCTGGACCTGACCGTGGAAGGGGCGGCGGAGTTCTTCGCGGACGTCCCGGCGGCGGTCCGCAGCCTGCGCGCGCTGCTGGACGTCGGCCTCGGGTATCTGCGGCTCGGGCAGCCCGCGACCGAGCTGTCCGGCGGGGAGGCCCAGCGCATCAAGCTGGCGAGCGAGCTGCAGCGGGGCCGCCGGGGCCACACGCTGTACCTCCTGGACGAGCCGACGACCGGGCTGCACCCGGCCGACGTGGACGTCCTGACCCGGCAGTTGCACGGGCTGGTCGACGCCGGGCACACGGTCGTCGTGGTCGAGCACGACATGTCGGTGGCGGCGGGCGCGGACTGGGTGATCGACCTGGGTCCGGGCGGGGGTGACGCGGGCGGCCGGATCGTGGCCGCGGGCCCGCCCGACCAGGTGGCGCGGGCGGCGGACAGCGCCACCGCCCCGTATCTCGCCGCGGCCCTCGGGCCGGCGCCGCGCCGCTGAACCGCGGCGCGGCGTCCTCGCCCGCGGTCAGGTGCGGGGCGGGCGGCCGGTGTCGTCCTCGACTCCCTCGGTCTCGATGCGTTCCTTGCGGACCTGACCGCGCACGGTCTCGTTCTCGACGTGTTCCTCGGTGCTGAGGCGCACGCGTTCCACCGGGACCGTCTCGGTCTCCACCACGGCGCGCTCCTCGTGCAGGGTGACCTCGTGCTCGGCCTCGCTGATCTCCGGTCCGGACAGCGCGTCGCCGCGGTTGGTCTCGGTGATCGGCTCGCGCTCGATGCGCACCTCCTCGTGCCGCACCGGGACGGTCTGCTCCACCTCCTCGGTGACGACGTACTTGCGCAGCCGGGCCCGTCCGGTCTCGTGGCGCTCGACGCCGACGCGCATCCGTTCCTCGGAGCGGGTCATGGCGTCGTCGTCGTCGCGTATCCCCTTACGGCCCGTGCCCCGCTCGCCGGCGGCGCCCATGCCGGCCATGCCGGCCTTCCGGCCGCTGCCGGGAGCCCCGGGCATGCCCGCGGTGCCCGCCGTGCCCGCCGCCGCGGCCGTGCCGGTGCCCGTGACCGTGGACCGGTCGCCCGGCGTCTCGGCATCGGACAGGACGTTGTCCCAGTTGATGCCGTAGTAGTCGTAGAGGCGGTGTTCCTCGGTCGCCGACAGGTGCCCGCCCGCGTCGATGTCGACGTTGGGCGCGCCCTTGACCTGGTCCTTGCGGTAAGGAACCTCAAGGTGGTCCTCGACGAGGGAGGCGTCGCGGATCGGCACGAAGGACTCGTTGGAGCCGAACATGCCGGTCTTGACGCTGACCCACTCGGGGCGCCCGGTCACGTCGTCGAAGAAGACATGACTGGCCTCACCGATCTTGTTGCCGTCGCCGTCGTAGACGGGATGGTCCAGGAGGTTCCTGATCTGTTCACGGGTGATCATCTGGCCTCACCCTCCTTCCGGAGTGACACTCCTCCGGTTTTCCGCATCAAAACGGAGAAAACGGCACTTACGTCATAAAGAGCACATACTTTTTGAATGCGCTGTCCGCCGGTCACCGCCCGGCGGCTTCACGTCCACCGCTTCGGCGGCCAGGGCGAGCGCCCGCCGGTCGGCGTGACCGCCCGGCGCCAGCACCGGCCGCACCTGCGCCTCGGCCACCAGACCGCGCGTCGAGGCCACCCGCCACACCGAGGCCAGCAGCGTGTCCTCGCCGACGAACGCGGGCGCCGTGCTCATCGTCCGCCCGCCCGCCAGGTAGCGGATGCGCACCGGCTGGACCGGCACCCCCGCGTCCAGCGCGGCCTGGAACACCGCCCGCCGGAACGGGCCCCGGGCGCGCCCGCACCAGGTGCTGCCCTCGGGGAAGACGGCGACCGCGGCGCCCTCGCGCAGTGCTCCCGCGATCCGGGCGACGGCGCCGGGCAGGGCGCGCAGCCGGTCCCGTTCGAGGAACAGCACTCCCGCGCGCTCGGCGACCGCGCCCGCGACCGGCCAGCGGCGGATCTCGGACTTGGCGACCATCCGGGCCGGGCGGACGGCGGCCAGCAGCGGCACGTCCAGCCAGGAGACGTGGTTGGCGACGAGCAGCAGCCCGCCGGCGGGCGCGGCCCCGCCGGTGACCCGGACCCGGACCCCGGCGGCCCTCACGATCCACCGGCACCAGGCGCGCACCAGCGGCGCGGGGACCCGGTGGCCGACCGGCACCAGCGCGATCCCGGCCAGCAGCAGAAGGGCGACGGCCGCGACACGCAGCACGGCACGCGGGACGGCCGCCCGGGTCCGCGCGGGCTCCACGCACGCCCGGGGAGTGCAGGGCGCGGTGGGCAGCCAGGCGCTCACCGGGCGGCGGGAGCGAGGGAGAGGAAGTGCCGCAGGTAGCGGGGGTGGACCCGGCTCATCGGCAGCAGCACGTACAGGTCGGCGACACCGAAGCCGGGGTCGTGCGCGGGCTCCCCGCAGACCCAGGCGCCGAGCCGGAGGTAGCCGCGCAGCAGGGCGGGCAGATCGGTGCGGGCGGCGGGCACGGCGGGTGTGGTGGGCACGGCGGGCACGGCGGGTGTGGTGGGCACGGCGGGCACGGCTGACGCGGCGGGCACGGCGGGGCGCGACGTCCAGGGCAGCAGCGGCCGTACCCGGTACTCGGCCGGGGCCAGGTGCCGCTCGCGGACCCGGTCCCAGGTGGCGGCGGCGAGGGTCCCGCCGTCGGTGAGCGGGATCGAGCAGCAGCCCGCCAGCCAGGCGTAGCCCCGGTCGGTCATATAGCGGGCGATGCCGGCCCAGATCAGGCCGATGACGGCGCCGTCGCGGTGGCCGGGGTGCACACAGGACCGGCCGACCTCGACCAGTTCCGGCCGGAGGGGGTCCAGCGCGCCCAGGTCGAACTCGCCCTCCGAGTACAGGCGCCCGGCGACCGCGGCCCGCTCCGGCGGCAGCAGCCGGTAGGTGCCGACCACCTGCCCGGTGGTCTCCTCACGGACGAGGAGGTGGTCGCAGTACGCGTCGAAGGCGTCGCTGTCCAGCCCCGGCCGCGGTCCGCTCAGCAGGGCGCCCAGTTCCCCGGCGAAGACGTCGTGCCGCAGTCGCTGCGCGGCGCGGACCTCGTCCTCGTCGCGGGCGAGGGAGACGGTGTAACGGGTCGCGGGCTGCGGGGGACGGTCGACGGTCAGTACACCGCTCATGACTGCTCTCCTGGTCGGTAGCCGGGTCCGCCCCAGTTCTCCCGACCCAGCCTGTCCTGCACATGACCGCCGCCGGGAGAACGGATGTGCGTCCGCTGAATCCCCGGGTCACGACATGCGAGACGGGGCCGGAAGGAGCACCGCTCCCGGCCCCGCCCGTCCGCACCTTTTCGGCGAACGTTCAGACGGCTACCGCTTCCCGGCCTTCCGGGTCGCCCGCAGCCACTCCTTGTTCATACTGGTGATCGACATCAGCGGAATCCCCTTGGGGCAGGCGGTCGCGCACTCGCCGGCCAGCGTGCACCCGCCGAACCCCTCCGCGTCCATCTGCGCCACCATGTCCAGCACCCGCGTCTCCCGCTCGGGCGCCCCCTGCGGCAGCACGTTGAGGTGGTTGACCTTCGCGGAGGTGAACAGCATCGCCGCCCCGTTGGGACACGCGGCGACGCACGCCCCGCACCCGATGCACTCCGCGTGCTCGAACGCGAAGTCCGCGTCCGGCTTGGGCACCGGCGTCGCGTGGGCCTCCGGCGCCGCGCCGGTGGGCGCGGTGATGTACCCGCCGGCCTGGATGATCCGGTCGAACGCGGACCGGTCGACGACCAGGTCCTTCACAACCGGGAAGGCCGCCGCGCGCCACGGCTCGATGTCGATGGTGTCGCCGTCCGCGAAGGACCGCATGTGCAACTGGCAGCTCGTGGTCCGCTCGGGCCCGTGCGCGTCACCGTTGATGACGAGCGAGCACGCGCCGCAGATGCCCTCGCGGCAGTCGTGGTCGAAGGCGACCGGGTCCTCGCCCTTGAGGATCAGCTCCTCGTTGAGGGTGTCGAGCATCTCCAGGAACGACATGTCCGGTGAGATCCCGTCCACCTCGTACGTGGACATGGCGCCGTCGGCGCCGGCGTTCTTCTGGCGCCAGACGCGCAGGGTGAGCTTCATGCGTAGCTCCGCTGAGTGGGGTGGACGTACTCGAAGACCAGGTCTTCCTTGTGCAGCACGGGGGCGGCGCCCGTACCGGTGAACTCCCAGGCGGCGGCGTAGGAGAACGTGTCGTCCTTGCGGGCGGCCTCGCCGTCGGGGGTCTGGGACTCCTCGCGGAAGTGACCGCCGCAGGACTCGGAGCGGTGCAGCGCGTCGAGGCACATCAGCTCCGCCAGCTCCAGGTAGTCGACGACGCGGTTGGCCTTCTCCAGCGACTGGTTGAACTCCTCGCCGGTGCCCGGCACCTTGATCCGGCGCCAGAACTCCTCGCGGATCTGCGGGACCCGCTCCAGCGCCTTGCGCAGTCCGGTCTCGGTACGGGCCATGCCGCAGAACTCCCACATCAGCTCGCCCAGTTCGCGGTGGAAGGAGTCCGGGGTGCGGTCGCCGTCGACGGAGAGCAGCAGGTTGAGCCGGTCCTCCGTCTCGGCGAGCACCTCCTGCACCACCGGATGAGCGGCGTCGACGGTGTTCTCGCGGGGGTGGCGGGCGAGGTAGTCGTTGATGGTGGCCGGCAGCACGAAGTACCCGTCGGCCAGGCCCTGCATCAGCGCGGAGGCGCCGAGCCGGTTGGCGCCGTGGTCGGAGAAGTTGGCCTCGCCGATCGCGAACAGGCCGGGGACGGTGGTCTGGAGGTCGTAGTCGACCCACAGCCCGCCCATCGTGTAGTGCACGGCCGGGTAGATCCGCATCGGCACCTCGTACGGGTCCTCGTCGGTGATCCGCTGGTACATGTCGAAGAGGTTTCCGTACTTCGCCTCGACGGCCTTGCGGCCCATCCGCGCGATGGCGTCCGCGAAGTCCAGGTACACGCCCTGGCCGCCGGGGCCCACTCCCCTGCCCTCGTCGCAGACGTTCTTCGCGGCGCGGGAGGCGATGTCACGGGGGACGAGGTTGCCGAAGGACGGGTAGACGCGCTCCAGGTAGTAGTCGCGCTCGTCCTCGGGGATCTGGTTCGGCGGCCGGGTGTCGCCCTTGGCCCTGGGCACCCAGATCCGGCCGTCGTTGCGCAGCGACTCGCTCATCAGCGTCAGCTTGGACTGGTGGTCGCCGGTGCGCGGGATGCAGGTGGGGTGGATCTGCGTGAAGCAGGGGTTGGCGAAGTACGCGCCGCGCCGGTGCGCCCGCCACACGGCGGTCGCGTTGGAGTTCATGGCGTTGGTCGACAGGTAGAAGACGTTGCCGTAGCCGCCGCTGGCCAGGACCACGGCGTCCGCGAAGTAGGTGTCGATCTTCCCGGTGATCAGGTCCCGGGCGACGATGCCCCGGGCCCGCCCGCCGACGACGATCAGGTCCAGCATCTCGGTACGGGCGTGCAGCTCGATGTTCCCGGCCGCGATCTGCCGGCTGAGGGCCTGGTAGGCGCCGAGCAGGAGCTGCTGGCCCGTCTGGCCCCGGGCGTAGAAGGTGCGGGAGACCTGGACGCCGCCGAAGGAGCGGGTGTCGAGCAGGCCGCCGTACTCGCGGGCGAAGGGGACGCCCTGCGCCACGCACTGGTCGATGATCTCGACGCTGATCTGCGCGAGCCGGTGGACGTTGGACTCCCGGGCGCGGAAGTCGCCGCCCTTGACGGTGTCGTAGAACAGGCGGTGGACGGAGTCGCCGTCGTTGCGGTAGTTCTTCGCCGCGTTGATACCGCCCTGCGCGGCGATGGAGTGGGCGCGGCGCGGGGAGTCCTGGTAGCAGAACTGGATGACGCGGTAGCCCTGCTCGGCGAGGGTCGCGCCGGCCGAGCCGCCGGCGAGGCCGGTGCCCACCACGATCACGGTGTGCTTGCGCCGGTTGGCGGGGTTGACCAGCTTGGCCTCGAAACGGCGCTTGTCCCAGCGCTCGTGGACGGGCCCCGCGGGGGCCTTGGTGTCGGCGACCGGCTCGCCGGTCGTGTAGTCGGCGTAGGAAGTCATGTTCAGCTCACCACTCCGGTCATGACGCCCACGGGTACGGCGATGAAACCGGCCGTGAGCAGCAGCGCGAGGACGTTCGCGACGGTCTTCAGGGCGCGGTCGCGGCTCCGGCTGCCGGCGCCCAGGGTCTGGGCGGCGCTCCAGAAGCCGTGCTGGATGTGCAGGCCGAGGGCGAGCATCGCGACGATGTAGACGACGTTGCCGTACCAGGTGGAGAAGGTGTCCACGACGTTCTGGTAGGGCTTGCCCGACTCGAAGCCGCCGGAGTGCACGGTGCCGGTGGTCAGGTCCAGGATGTGCCAGACGATGAACAGGCCGAGGATGATCCCGCCCCAGCGCATGGTGCGCGTCGCGTAGCCCGCCCGCGGCTTCTTGTGCACGTACTTGCTGGGCCGGGCCCTGATGTCGCGGCGGCTGAGCTGGTAGGCGGAGGTGGCGTGCGCGACGACGGCGACGACGAGCACGACGCGGATCAGCCACAGCGTCCACTCGTAGTGCATGAACGGCTCACCGACCGTGCGCAGCCAGTGGGCGTAGTGGTTGAACTCCGCCGTGCCGAAGAAGATCTTCAGGTTCCCGATCATGTGGGCGACCAGGTACAGCAGCATCACGAGTCCGCTGACCGCCATCACGGTCTTCTTGCCGACGGTCGAGTCCCACACGGTGCGTGCCATGGACGGCCGTCGGTCCGTCCGCGTTGCCAGAGCCATGGCACAGGACGTTAGGGCCCGCGGGTCCCATCGGTCCAAGACATGGTACGGCTCGTTTCGATAGGCGATGCCTATGATGGGCGGATGCAGTTCCAGCAGCTCCAGTACTTCGTCGCCGTCGCCGAGACCCGGCACTTCACCCGGGCCGCCGACCTGGTGCATGTCGCCCAGCCCTCGCTGTCCCAGCAGATCAAGGCGCTGGAGCGGGAGCTGGGCGCGGACCTGTTCCAGCGCGCCCGCGGCAACATCACGCTGACGGACGCCGGGGAGGCGCTGCTGCCGCTGGCCCGGCGCATCCTCGCCGACGCGGACACCGCCCGGCACGAGGTGCAGGAACTGGTCCAGTTGCGCAGCGGCCGGGTGCGCCTCGGCGCCACGCCGAGCCTGTGCACCGGCCTGCTGCCGGACGTGCTGCGCGCCTTCCACGACCGGTACCCGGCGATCCGGCTGCTGATCGAGGAGGGCGGCAGCCACGACCTGGTACGGGAGCTGGCGCGGGGCGCGCTCGACCTGGCGCTGGTGGTGCTGCCGCTGCCGACGCCGTCGCCGGCCCTGACCACGGTGGAGCTGCTGCGGGAGGACCTGGTGGTGGTGTCCTCACCGGAGGAGCCGCGGCCGGGCGGGGGGCGGCGGACGGTCCGGATCGCCGACCTGGAGGGTGAGCGGCTGGTGATGTTCCGGCACGGGTACGACCTGCGGGAGCTGACCGTGGCCGCGTGCCGCGCGGAGGGGTTCGAGCCGGACTTCGCGGTGGAGGGGGGCGAGATGGACGCGGTCCTCGGGTTCGTCCGGGCCGGGCTGGGACTCGCCGTGGTCCCGCGCATGGTCGCCGCCCGGTCGGGCCGGGGGCTGCGGGTCACGCCCCTCACCCGTCCCGGCCTGCACCGCACCATCGCCCTGGCCCACCGCAGCGATGTGGCTCCGCCTCGGGCGGCACGGGAGCTACATCGGATGCTGCTGGAGCGGTGACCGTTCCGTGCCGGGTGCGGGGAACGCCCCAGGGGCTTTCCCCGCGCCCCTTGGGGCGCCGGTCACCCCGTCGCGTCCGCCAGGGCCAGGTCGTGGAGGTGTTCCGGAGGACCTGGGCGGGCGTAGTACCAGCCCTGGGCCGTGTCGCAGCCCAGGACGCGGAGCTGGTCGGCCTGGGCGCCGGTCTCCACGCCCTCGACGGTGACCGTGAGGTCGAGGCTGTGGGCGAGGGAGACGATCCCCTCGACGATCTTGAGGTCGACGGGGTCGGCGGGGAACGTCTGCATGCTCTGGGTGAAGGAGCGGTCCAGCTTGAGGACGCTCACCGGCAGCCGGCGCAGGTTGGCCAGGTTGGAGTAGCCGGTGCCGAAGTCGTCCAGGGCGATGTCGACGCCCATCTCGGCCAGTTGCCGCAGCGGCTTGAGCAGGTCGTCGTCCGCGCCGATCAGCGCCGACTCCGTCACCTCCAGGCAGAGCGCGTCGGGCGCGACGCCCGTCCGCTCCAGGATGTCGACGGTGTCCTGGACCAGGCCGGGGTGGGTGAGCTGGCACGGCGAGAGGTTGACGTTGATGCGCAGCGGGTCCGCGGCGCCGCCGTCGCCGTCGCCGTACAGCTCGCGCCAGGTGCGGGCCTGGCGTACCGACTGCTCCAGCACCCAGCGGCCCAGCGGCACGATCAGGCCGGTGTGCTCGGCGAGCGGGATGAACCGGTCCGGGCCGAGGACGCCGTGCTGCGGGTGCAGCCAGCGCACCAGCGCCTCGGCGCCGCGCACCCCGCCGTCGCCGAGGTGGACCAGCGGCTGGTACTCGATGAAGAACTCGCCGCGCTCCAGCGCCGCCGGCAGCGCCGTGGTCAGGCCGTGCCGGGTGATGACCCGGGCGTCGGCCTCCGGGTCGGCCAGTTCGTAGCGGTTGCCGCCCGCCGACTTCGCCCGGTACATGGTGATGTCGGCGCTGCGCAGCACCTCCGCCGCGCTGCGCTCCCCCGCCGGTCCCTCGACGACGCCGATGCTGCCGCGCACGGTCAGCTCCCGGCCGTCGATGCTGATCGGGGCGTGCAGGGCGCTCATGATGCGGCCGACCAGCTCGTCCACCTCGTGCCCGGTGTCCGGGCCGGTGGTCAGCGCCACGAACTCGTCGCCGCCGAGCCGGGCGACCATCTCGCCGGGCGCGGTGGCGCAGGACTGGAGCCGGTCGGCGACCTCGACGAGCAGCCGGTCGCCGGCCGCGTGTCCGAGGCTGTCGTTGACGGTCTTGAAGCCGTCGAGGTCGAGGTAGCACAGGCCGAAGCGGCGGCCCTCGCCGGCGTTGAGGGCCTTCTCCAGGCGTTCGAAGAAGAAGCTCCGGTTGGGCAGCCCGGTGAGCGCGTCGTGGGTGGCCTCGTAGCGCAGCCGCAGGTTGAGCAGCCGCCGCTCGGTGGTGTCCTCCATCAGGGCGAGCTGGTACTGCGGGCCGCCGTCGGCGTCCCGCAGCAGGGAGACCGTGAGGTTGGTCCACAGCACGGTGCCGTCGGGCCGGTAGAACGCCTTCTCCAGGTGGTAGTGCTCGCGCTCGCCGCGGACGAGTTCCTCGTAGAGCCGCCGGGTCTGCGGCGCGTCGTCGGGGTGGGTCCACTCCCTGACGTTGCGGCCGCGCAGCGCCTGGTCGGTGAGGCCGAACATGCGGCTCAGCGCCTCGTTGACCTGGAGGACGGTGCCGTCGAGGCCGGCGATGCCGATGCCTATGGCGGCGCCCTCGAAGACGGCGCGGAAGCGGGCCTCGGAGGCGTGCAGCGCCGCGGCGACCACGCCCTGCGCCTTGAGGGCGGCCTGCGCTATGGCCTCCTGTTCGGCGAGGGTCCGGGCCCGCAGCGCCGCGGCGAACCCGGCGGCCATGGCGTGCTGCATCCGGGCCGAGCGGGCCCGCAAGTGCTCCTGGTCGCCGTCCTGCCCGCAGTAGAGGACCAGGTAGGCGTCGACGCAGTCCAGGGTGCGGCTGAGCGCCTCGGGGTCGGTGCAGTGCGCGTCGACGAGGGCGGCGCCCAGCGCCTTGGCCTCCTCGGCGTCGAAGGCGCGGGCCCGCAGCACCTCGCTCAGTCGCCGGGCCAGCGGCAGCAGTTCCGCCTCGAACTCGGGCCTGGTCGCCGCGGTCGTGGTGACCGGGAACACCGCCCGGCTCCAGATCGTCGCGAACCGGCGGAGTCTGTCCTCCGGTCCGTCCGGTGTCGCCGTCACGCCGTACGCCCCACGCCCGCGAAACCCGAGAACGCGTACGGGTCCTCGTCCTCCGGCGCCGCCTCGGGCCGCCAGCGCGGCATCGGCACCAGCCCGGGTTCCACCATGTCGTACCCCTCGAAGAACCGCGCGATCTCCTCGCGCGAGCGCATGATCAGCGGATTGCGGATGTCCTGGTACACGTCGACCGCGCGCCCGGTCCGCTCGGGCGGCAGCGGCATTCCCTCGTACGAGGCATGGGTGAGGACGAGGAGGCTGCCGGGCGCGAGCGCGTCGCTCAGCTCGGCCACCGCCCCGTACGGGTCGTCCGCGTCGTCCACGAAGTGCAGTATGGCAACGAGGAGCAGGGCCACCGGACGATTCAGGTCGATCAGCCGCTCCACCTGGGGGCTGTCGAGGATGTCGCGGGGCTTGAGCAGGTCGGCGGCCACCACGCCCGCGTGGTCGTCGCCGGCCAGGACCGCCTCGCTGTGCGCGACGGCGACCGGGTCGTGGTCGACGTACACCACCCGGGCCCCGGGCCGGGCGGCCCGCGCGACCTGGTGGACGTTGCCGGAGGCGGGGATGCCGGAGCCGATGTCCAGGAACTGGTCGACGCCCTCGGCGGCGGCGAAGCGCACCGCGCGGTGCAGGAACGCCCGGTTCGCCCGCGCGATCCTGGGCAGCCCCGGTACGAACTCCATGACCCTGCGGGCGGCCTGCCGGTCGACCTCGAAGTTGTGCGAACCGCCCAGGTAGAAGTCGTAGATCCGGGACACGCTGGGCACCGTGATGTCGATGTTCCGCGGGGCCCAGGCGGGGCGCTCCATCTGGCTCTCCAAGGCTGAAGACGATCCGGTGTTCGAGCAGAGGCTACTGATCGTCCGCCAACAGGGCGAGCCGAACCGGAAATTGACCATCCGTTCCCGGTCACTGCCTGCGGCACGTGCCGTACGAAAACACGGGAAAAGGACCGTTCCCTCCTGCCGGGGCCGAGGGGTCGGTCGGTGGCCGGTGCGCCGGGGCGGGCCCGGGGAGGGCTACTGCTTCTTCGGCGCGCCGGCCGGCTTCCCGTCGGGCGCGACGGCGTACCACGCCCCGCCGACGCCCTGGCCCTCGACGTCACCGGCCTCGGTGTCCTCGGCGTGGCGGTACGCCGGCCGGCCGCCGATGGCCGGTTGCCCGGTGCCGTCGGCGCGGGTGACCTCGCCGAGCAGCTCCTCGTCGATGCCCTCGCCCGCGGGGGCGGGGGCGGGGGCGCTCGCCGACTGCCGGGCGCCGGCGCCCAGGTTCTTGCCCGCGCCGGCGCCGGTGCCGATCTCCCCGAGGTCTCCGGGCGCGGCCGTGGCGCCCACGTTCCGGCCGCCGCTGTCGGCAGTGCCGTCGTCCTGACCGCGCGCCGTCGTCAGCACCGGCACCGCCGCGGCGCTCGCCACGGGTGCGGCGTTCCGCCACGAGGAATTCATCGTCTCGCTCTCCCTGCCTGGGACGGGTATCGCGGCGCTTCGCCGAGCCGCCGCCGCACGGCATGGGGTACGGACGCGGGTGCGGGTTGTGCTCAACGGGCCGGGGAATTCCCGTGGCCGTTTCCAGGCCCGCCCGAAGGCGGGATTGTAGAGAGATTCGGGGATGCTGGTAGCCCGCCGTCCCTCCTTCGGAGTAATCGGCGGCAATCGAGGCGCCACCCGGCCCGGCAGGCCCCATGCTCTGCGTCGTGCATGGACCCGAACCGACCCGATCCGCCTGCCCCGGACGGGCGTTGGCCCTGGTGACGCTGACGTTCGCGCTCGCCGGCGCGCCGGCCGGCCTCGCGGAGGCGCACGCCTGCGCGCACGTGTCGAACGGCCCGGACGGCAGCGGAGCCACGGCGGTCGCCGGGAGCGGCACCTGGCCGACCTTCCCGCCGTGCCCGAAGCCGCCCCCGCCGCCACCGCCGTGCCCGCCGCCGCCGAAGCCGACGCCACCGCCACCGCCACCGCCGAAGCCCACCCCGCCGCCGAAACCGACCCCACCGCCCAGCCCGACCCCGACACCCACCCCAACCCCCACGCCCACGCCCACTCCCACCCCGACCCCGCCACCACCGTCGACCTCGCCGCCCCCCGCGCGTCCCACGCCCGCGCCCGAACCACCGGCCCGGCCGGTCCCCCCGTCCCCCACCCCGTCGGAGACCGTCGCCCCGACCCCGCGGCCCCCGTCCCGCACCCCGGCGCCCCCGCCGGCCGCCGCTCCTACGCCCCGGCCGTCCCTGACCCCGGTGCACTACCCGCGGCACCGCGCCGCCCAGCCCCGTCAGCGCGCCCCGCAGGGCGCCACCTCGCCGCTGGTCTTCGTCCTGCTCATCACGCTCCCCGCGCTGATCGCCGTCGTCGCGCTGCGTCCCCGCTGATCCCTGGAGGCACCCCTTGCCGGAATGGCTTGTTCTCACCCTCGCGATGCTGGCCGCCTGTGCCGTCGTGGTCGTCATCACCCTCGTCCGGCACCGACGGGCCGCCGAGGACGAGGACACCACCGAGACACCGGACGTCATCGAGTACATGACGATGTGGATCGGCGTCATCTACGCCATCGTCCTGGGCCTGGCGATCGCCGGGGTGTGGGAGGCCCGCAGCGCCGCCCAGGACCACGTGCAGGCGGAGGCCGTCGCGCTGCACGAGATCTCCGAGCGGGTCCGGGTCTATCCGCCCGAGATCCGTGACCGGATTCGGGACGATGTCAATGCCTATGTCGGACACGTCGTCACCACCGAGTGGAAGGCGATGTCCGAGAAGGGCGAGGTCACCGAGCGCGGCGGCGAACTCTTCGACCGCATCCGCGCCGACGTCACCGACTACGAACCCGCCAACGACTTCGAGGCCCAGGCGTACCAGCCGCTGGTGGACCAGGTCACCGCCGCCGACCAGGCACGCCTGTCCCGGGCGGACTCGACGGGGGCCACCATGCCGGGGGTGGTGTGGTTCGGGCTGATCATCGGGGCCGTGGTCACCATCGGCATGGTCTTCGCCCTGCAGATCCGGCGCACACCGCGGGAACTGATCCTCGCGGGGGTGTTCTCCGCGCTGATCGCCTTCATGCTCTTCCTGATCTGGGACTTCGACGCGCCCTACAGCAGGGGCCTGTCGGCGTCGGCGGACCCGTTCCTCAGCCTCTTCCCGGGCGTCAAGGACTGAGCCGCCGCCGGGGGGCGGCGCGCCGTCGGCGTCCCCCGGGCGGCCCACCGTCTTGCCCCGTTCGCGCGACTGCGATCGCGCCGCCGGGCGCGCCTTCCTAGCGTTTCGGGCAGCGAGGTGCATGTCCGGCATGAGCGGAACAGGTCCGCCGCTGCTCCTCGGGACCCGGAGGAACCATCATGCGCATGCGCGCGATACCCGCCGCCGCGGCCGCACTGCTGGGCGCCTGCGCCCTCACGGCCGGCGTGCCCGCCGCCGGCGCGGCCGTCCTGGGCGACCTCACGCCGTTCGGTTTCAGCGTCGAGCCCGCCACCGTCCCGCCGGGCGGCGAGGTCACCCTGAAGGTGGACCGCGACGACGGTGGCTGCAAGGGCCCGGCGGAGGTCTCCTCGCCGGTCTTCGACACGGTCACCGTCCCGCGCGGGCGGTCGGCGGCGACGGCGGTGGTCGACCGGGACGTCGAACCCGGGGACGTGTACCAGGTGGCGTTCACCTGTGACGGCGCCAGCGGCACCACGAGCCTGACCATCGCGGGCCACTCGCCCAGTCCGTCCCCCAGCCGCTCGACCCCCAGCCCCTCGGCCCCCGCGCCCAGCCACCCCGGCCACGAACAGCCCACACACTCGGACCACCCGCAACAGCCGCAACGCCCGGAGCACCAGCAACAGCCGCAACGCCCGGAGCACCAGCAGCAGCCGGAGCCCCCGCAACAGCCGCAGCACCCGCAGCACCCGGATTACCCGCAGCAGCCCGAGCACCCGGAGCACCCGGAGCACCCGCAGAAGGGCGTGCACGCCGGTGAGGGCGGCACCTTCGCGGACCTCGACCTCGGGAAGGTCGGGTTCGGCGCGGTGCTGATCGCCGGGGCGATGGGAACGGCTCACCACCTCTCGCGCCGGCGCACCGGCGAGGACGACGCCTGACGGCCGCCGCACCACAGGGCTTCGCCCCGGACCCGCAGGAGGTCCGGGGCGAAGCCCTGTGACGTGGGGGGCGCCCGCCCCCGGTGGGGGTCAGGCGCGCCGCTCGGACCGGCGGCGCATCCAGAACAGGCCGCCGCCCGCGACCGCCGCCGCCACCAGTCCGCCACCGACCGCCATGTCGGCCGGCGTGGCACCGCTGGAGCTGCCGCCGCCGATGCCGCCGTGCACACCGCCGATGACGGTGAAGGCGGCCGGGCGGGTCAGCGTCCGGCCCGAGCAGTTGACGGTGATGTCGTACGAGCCGGGGCGGGCGTGGCTGTTGATGGTGGCGATGCCTTTCGAGGTCTCGTTGGCGCCCCTGACCGGCGTCAGCGGGGTCGTGGGGAACGCCGGTGAGGTCATCGTGCCGCCGTGCGGGCAGCCGTCGACCGTGACGGTCAACTGGCCGCCCCGGGCGATGACGCTGGGCAGGGCGACGATGTTGCTGGGCGTGTCCCAGGCGGTGGCCGTGGGGGCGGCCAGCCCGAGGACGGCGACGGCGGCGCCTGCGGCCGCCAGGGCACGAGAGGTACGCATGTGATCCTCCGCGGAAGACGCCCCGGGTCCCGTCCCCGGTGGATCGGCGAGAAAGCGTCTCCCAGAAAGACCCTCAGTTGCGGTGGCGGGGGCCGCATTTCGGCGCTGGTCCGTCCTGGTGAGCGCCATTCCCGCGGCGGAACCCCGGGAGCGGATATCGCCGCAGGTCACGGTCTGTCAGAAACGTTCTTTCCGGCGCGCCTCGGATGGCGCACCGGACGGGTCCGGGCGGGTCCGGGCGGTGGTGCGGGCCACCCGTTCGCTTCCGCCCCGTCGCCGGTCGGCGGCGCGGCGCTTAGCGTGCTGCGTATGCGCGAATGACAGGGCGACGGCCGTGTCGAGAGGGGATGTCGAATGTCTGCGTCCGAGCTGGCCGAAGCGGAGGAGCGGCAGAGGAAGCGCGCTCCCTGGGGCGTGATAGCGCTTGTTCTGCTGACCGGCCTCGCGCTCATTCGCAATGGTTCCGGGGAATTCGACGTGGGCCCGCCCCAGCCCGCGTCGGCCGCCGCCTCGGACAGCCCGCGGGCCGTGACCGCCCCGGCCGCCGAGGACGCGCGGCCGCTGCCGTACGCCGTGCCCGCGCGGGTGCGGATCGAGGCGATCCAGGTGGACGCCCCGGTGATGGCGGTCGGGCTCGACGCGGACGGCTGGGTGGGGGCGCCGCCGCCGGAGGACCCGAATCTGGCGGGCTGGTTCACCGGCGCGGTGTCGCCCGGGGAAAAAGGCACCGCGGTCGTGGTCGGCCATGTCGACAACAAACAGGGCCCCGCCGTCTTCTACGGGCTGGGGGCCCTCAAGCAGGGCAACACGGTGGAGATCGCCCGCGAGGACGGAAAGACCGCGGTGTTCGAGGTATACGGGATCGAGGTCTTCGCGAAGGACGACTTCCCCGGCGACCGGGTGTACGCCTCGAAAGGCGCCCCGGAACTGCGGGTCATCACCTGCGGCGGCGGATTTTCCAAGCAGAACGGTTACGCGGGCAATGTCGTCGCCTTCGCCCGCCTGACCGGGGTCCGCTGAGCGGAGTCCCGGCCGGGCGGTCGCCTCTCACGCGTCCTGCCGCCGGGGCACGGTGAGGTGGTAGCCGGAATCCAGCAGCCCGGGGAGATAGGAACGCAGGGCGCGCACGCTCTGCGAACGGTCGCCCCCGGCGTCGTGCGAGAGCACCACGACGCCGGGGGCGGCGCCGTCCTCGACCCGGTCGACGATGGTCCGGGTGCCGGGCTCGGTCCAGTCCAGGGTGTCGACGGTCCAGGCGAGCGGCTCCATGCCCAGTTCGGCGCCGAGCTGGAAGGCGGCCCGGTTCCACGCCCCGTACGGGGCCCGGAACCAGCGGGGCGGTTCGCCGTAGGCGCGGTCGACGATCTCGCTGGTGCGCTCCATCTCGCTGCGGATACGGCGCCTGCCGAGGCGGGTGAGCAGCGGGTGGGACCAGGTGTGGTTGCCGACCACGTGGCCCTCGTCGGCCATCCGGGCCAGCAGGTCCCGGTTGTTCTCGGCCATCTCCCCGCAGACGAAGAACATGGCGCGGACCTGGTACTCGGCGAGGGTGTCGAGGATGCCGGGGGTGTAGCGGGGGTCGGGTCCGTCGTCGAAGGTCAGCACCATGGTGCTGCCGCGTCCGGAGAGGTTCAGCAGCGGCTCGCGGCGTACCGGGAGCCGGGCGGGCGCGGCACCCGGCGGGCCGTACCCGGTCAGGGGCCGGAGCCGGTAGGCGGAGGGCTGGAGGGCGCGGTGCGGCCCGGGGCCGGGGGCGGGGGGCCGGACCGGCTCGTGCGCCGGGACCACCCCCGGCGCGAGCGCGGTCCCGGCCGCCCCCACGGCGGCGACGCCGGCCAGCAGGGCCCGGCGCCGCGTGAGCAACTGATCCTTCGTCATGACTCATCAGTCGCCCGGCGGCGGCCCGACCCACCAGTACGGCACCGGAGCGGCGGCACGGTTTCACCCGCCCGGCCCAATCGCCGGGTCCCGGCGGTCCGGGGGAAGAGGTCCCGGCCCGTTCCGATAGCCTCCCTGCCGTGACGGAACAGCAGCAATCCCCTCGGTTCGAACGCGGCACCGACGGGCCGAAGGTGATCGTGGTCGGGGTGGACGGCTCCGCCTCCTCGCTGCGCGCGGCGGCCTACGCGGGCGGGCTGGCACGGCGGCAGGGGGCGTTGCTGGCCCTGGTGTACGTGCAGCCGGTGATGGCGGCGGGGGCGGCGCTGGGGGCGCCGGTGGCGGAGACGACCGACGAGATCGCCGAGGAGCTGGTGGCGCAGATCCGGGAGGCGACCGAGCGGGCCAAGGGGATATTCGATGTGCGCTGGGAGTTCCACACCTTCCGCGGCGACCCCTACAACGGGCTGGTGCGGGCGGCCGACGAGCTGACGGCGGACGCCGTGGTGGTGGGCGCCTCGGAGCAGGCCGGGCACCGGCTGGTGGGGTCGGTGGCGGTGCGGCTGGTGAAGACGGGGCGCTGGCCGGTCACGGTGGTGCCGTAGTGCCCGCTACTCCCCCATCAGCAGGCCGTCCCGGGCGGCGCCCCGGGCGAGGACCACGTCCCGGATGCGGTCGCGCACGGCGCGCAGGTCGGCGCCCCGGGCGATCGCGCGGTTGAGGTTCACCACCCGGCCGGCGTCGACGTCGAACAGGTGCGGGACGAACTCGGCCTTGGTGACCTCCCAGCGTCCGCCGGGCCGGGCGGGCGGGGAGAAGGTGAAGCGGCCCACCGTGGACTGGTTGCCGCGCGGGTCGCGCAGCCCCTGGTCGTTGATCATCTCGCCGGCGACCTGGTCGCCCATCCCGTAGACCACCCAGGTGCCGTTGACCTTCTCGTACGCCTGCGGGACATGGGCGTGGGTGCCGATGATCAGGTCGATGTCGGGGCGGCCGGCGGTGCGGGCGGCGGTGAGGGTCCGGGCCAGGCCGGTCTGCTGTTCGTCGGGGTCGTCCTGCCACTCGGTGCCCCAGTGCAGGGAGACGACGACCACGTCGGCGCCCGCCTCGCGGGCGGTCCGGGCGTCGGCGAGGACGCGCTGCTCGTCGGTGATGCCGACCGCCCAGGGCTGGTCCTCGGGCGGGTCGGCGGAGTTGACGCCGTAGGTGTAGGCGAGGTGGGCGACCCGGGCCCGCTCGGTGCGCAGGACGGTGACGGTGCGGGCCTCCTCCTCGGTGCGCGCGGTCCCGGCGTGCCGCAGGCCGGCCCGGTCCAGGGCGTCCAGGGTGCGGCGGATACCGTCGGGGCCGTCGTCGAGGCTGTGGTTGGAGGCGGTGGAGCAGCCGTCGTAGCCGGTGGCGGCGAGACCGGCGGCGACCTCGGGCGGGGACTTGAACAGGGGGTAGCCGGAGTAGTCGCCGGGGGCCCCGTAGACGGTCTCCATGTGGCACAGGGCGAGGTCCGCGCGGGCCACGACGGGGGCGGCGCCGGCCAGCATGGGGCGGAAGTCGTGGCCGGTGCCGCCGGCGTCGTAGCGGGCCCGGTCGATGATGGAGCTGTGCGGGAGCACGTCTCCGGAGGCGACCAGGGTGAAGGCGCCGGTGGCGGCGCGGGAGGGGGCCGGGCGGCCGGGCGGCGGCTCGTGCTCGCGGGCCTGGCAGGCGGCGCCCGCGGCGAGGACGACGGTCAGGGCCAGGGCCGTCTGCCGGCTGCGTGTGATCATCCGTTCACCCCGATCTGATCACGCACGGATCAATTAATCGCATTTACACACAAACAGGAAAAGAGAAACGACACGTCCCACGCGGCTCCGACACGCGCATTGGCCCGTCCGGTACCGCCGGAGGGCGTCCGCGACCGTTCGTCGGACCGTTCGCCGACGCGATCGACCGTCCGTCGCACACCCGCGCCCGCGCCCTGTCCCCGGCGGGCCCCCTGCGATGCCATACGGCCATGACGGCCGGAACCACCCTCACCGAACGGACGACCGCCGAGCACGAGCTGGCCACGCTCCAGCGGGAGCACGGCAGGCCGCTGTTCGCGCTGCTGCTGCGGCTGTGCGACGGCGACCGGCAGCGCGCCGAGGACCTCGTGCAGGAGACCCTCGTACGTGCCTGGCAGCACCCCGAGGCGCTGCGCGCGGGCGGCTTCGACTCCGTACGGCCCTGGCTGCTGACCGTGGCCCGGCGGCTGGCGATCGACGCGCGGCGGGCCCGGCAGGCACGCCCCGCCGAGGTCGGCGACGCGGTCCTGGAGCACGCCCCCGTCTGCGCCGACCACGCCGAACGGGCCGCCGCCGCGCTCGACGTGCGCGAGGCTGTGAAGACTCTCACGCCCGAGCACCGTGACGTCCTGGTGCTCGTGTACTTCCGGGGGGCCAGCGTGGCGGAGGCGGCGGCGGCGCTGGGCATTCCGCCCGGTACCGTGAAGTCCCGCGCGTACTACGCGTTGCGCGCCCTGCGCAGAGTGTTGCCGGGATACGCCGCCGACCTGCGGTGAAACCGGCCGCTCGGTCAAGCCTCCGTAAAGCGCCTTGCCGTGGACCCCCGTTGGGTAATCGGCTGTCCTCATCCGTGTTCCGGACGGGGTCCTCGGCAGGGCCCGGGGTGGGGCGAGGCGCACGCACCGGAGGAAGGCAGGAAGGGATGCTGCACAGAGGTCAAGAGGGCACGGACGGCGGCGGTGGACTGACCGTGCCGATGGCGTGGCTGTACGCCGAGTACATCGCCGACGAGCTGCTGCGCAGCGGCGACCTGATGCCGCCGACGTCCTTCGAGTTCCGGGCCGGCCGGGACGCGCTGGCCCTGACCGTCTTCCTCTCCGACCCCGGCGGCGGGCTCTGCGGCATCGAGGTCGTCTCCCGGCTGGAGACCTGGCTCTCCCTGACCGCCTACGACCAGCCCTGGCAGGAGTGGGTGCGCGAGAAGCTGGCCGAGGCCGCCGCCGACGCGGCCGGCCGGCCCTGCCCCGACCTGGAACTGGCCCGCGCGGCCTGGCGGTGGCTCCAGGACACCGAACTGCTCGCCCCGGACCTCAACGCGGTGCCGGGCGGGGCCGGCGGCGAGGACGAGGGGCCCAAGGTGTGGACCCCGGCCTGGCAGTTGGGACTGCCGCTCGGCCATCTCGCCATCCACCTGTTCTAGGACTCCCCCCGGCGGGGGTTTCCCTCCCGGCCGGCGCGGGGTGCGGCCGGGTCACTTCAGCAGCCGGGACAGCCGCCGGTCCGCCAGCGGTCTGCCGCCGGTCTGGCAGGTCGGGCAGTACTGGAGGGAGGAGTCGCTGAAGGAGACCTCGCGGACGGTGTCGCCGCACACCGGGCAGGGCTGGCCGGCGCGGCCGTGCACCCGCAGGCCGCCCTTCTTCTCGGCCTTCAGCTTCCCGGCCGCCACGCCCCGGGAGCGCTCGACGGCCTCGGTGAGCGTGGCGCGCAGGGCCGTGTAGAGGGCGCCGGTCTCCTCGGGGGTGAGCGAGGCGGCCAGTTTGAAGGGGGACATCCGGGCGGCGTGCAGGATCTCGTCGCTGTAGGCGTTGCCGATCCCCGCGATCAGGCCCTGGTCGCGCAGGGCGCCCTTGAGCTGCCGCCGTTCGCCGTCGAGCAGGGCGGCGAAGCGGGCCTCGTCGAAGTCGTCGGCGAGCGGGTCCGGGCCGAGCCGCGCCACCCCGGGCACCTCGCCCGGGCCCCGCACGACGTACACGGCGAGCCGTTTCTGCGTGCCCGCCTCGGTCAGGTCGAACCCGGCGCCGGTGGCGAGGGCCACGCGCAGGGCGAGGGGGCCCTTGCCGGGGCGGGGGACGCCGTCGGGGAGGCGGTCCTTCCAGTGCAGCCAGCCCGCGCGGGCCAGGTGGACCACCAGGCGGGGGCCGCCGCCGGTCTCGACGTCGAGGAACTTGCCGTGCCGGTGCACGGCGGCGACCGGCCGGCCCTCCAGGGCGGTCGGCGGCGGGTCGTAGGTCTTCAGGACGCTGATCGCCACGGGCAGCACCCGGACGATCTCCTGGCCGGTGAGGTGCTCGGTCAGGTACTCCCGCAGCGCCTCGACCTCGGGCAGTTCTGGCATACGTCCAGGGTGCCACCCGGCGCCCGGACCGCACGGCGGGCCTCAGTCCCGGCGGACCAGGGCGAACTCCGACCACACGCACTTGCCGCCGCCCCGGGCCTCCACGCCCCAGCCGTCGGCCAGCGTCTCCACCAGCAGCAGGCCGCGCCCGGAGACGCCGGAGTCGCCCGCGTCACGGCGGCGGGGCAGGGCGCTGGAGGAGTCCTCGACCTCGACGCGCAGCTTCTGCCCCGGGCCGGTGAGGGCCCGGACGGTGACGACGGCGGAGCCCTCGGTGTGCATCAGCGCGTTGGTGATCAGTTCGTCGGCGACCAGCTCGATCTCGTCGCCCTGGTCCGCGGCGCCCCAGGCGCGGACCGCGGTGCGCACCATGCGCCGGGCCTCGGTGAGCGCCTCGGGGTCGCCGGGCGCCACGTGCTGGCGGAGCCGGCCGCCGGTCCGCGCGGCCTCGGGGGCGCGGCGGCGCAGCAGGAGCAGCGCCATGTCGTCGTCGCCGCCGCGCTGCCCGGCGGTGTCGATGAGCAGGTCGGCGAGGTGCCCGACGTCCTCGGGGCCGGTGGCGACCGCCTCGGCGAGGGCGCGGGTGCCCTCGCCGAGATCGGTGCCGGGCTGTTCGATCAGGCCGTCGGTGCACAGCAGCAGCGTGCAGCCGGGGTCGAGTTCCAGGGTGCCGACCGGGTAGGTGAGGCAGCCGAACTCGGCGGACAGGCCCAGCGGCAGCCCGCCCTCGACCGGGACCCGGCGGCAGGTGCCGTCGGCATGGCGCACCAGCGGGTCGATGTGCCCGGCGCGGACCACCTGGACCACTCCGGTGGCCAGGTCGGCCTCGGCGTACAGGCAGGTCGCGAAGCGGTCGGTGTCGAGTTCGTCGAGGAAGACGGAGGCGCGGGCCATGACGGTGGCCGGGGTGTGGCCCTCGGCGGCGTAGGCGCGCAGCACGATCCGCAACTGGCCCATGACGGCGGCGGCGTGCGTGTCGTGGCCCTGGACGTCGCCGATGACCGCGCCGACCCGGCTGCCGGGCAGCGGGATCAGGTCGTACCAGTCGCCGCCGATGCCGCGGCCGAGGGAGCCGCCGACTCCGGCGGCGCGGTAGCGGACGGCGACGTCGCAGCCGGGGACGCTGGGGATGGTGCGCGGCAGCATCGCCTGCTGGAGGCCGGCGGCGAGGTCCATCTCGCGCTCGTACAGCATGGCCCGCTGCAGGCTCTGGGCGATGCTGCTGCCCAGGGCGACGAGGATGTCGCGGTCCTCGGGGGAGAAGCCGCGCCGGTCGCTGTAGAGCAGGCCCATCGCGCCGATCGGGCGGGCCTGCGCGATCAGCGGGAGGTAGGCGGCGGAGGTGATGCGCAGGCCGGCCAGGTGCGGCCAGAGCACCGGGTAGCGCTCGGCGAACTCCTCCGGCGACTCGATGTAGCGGGGGCTGAGGGTGCGCACGGCCTCGCTCATCGGGTAGGGCTCGTCGATCCGGGTGACGCGGGTGCCGGGGACGAAGCTGTTCTGGGGGCCGTCGGCGACCAGCCGGATGCGGCCGGCCTCCACCAGGCCCATGACCAGGCTGGTGGCGCCCAGCCGGGTGAGGCCGTCGGTGTCCCTGAGCACGTCGATGACGTCGTCGACGGTGCGGGCGTGCGCGAGGGCGGCGGTGGCGGTCCGCACCACGTCGGTGCGCCGGCGGCGGGCCGCGTGCCGGGCGGCCTGGTCGCGGCGCTCCGCGATCTCGCCGAGTTCCGCGGTGGCGTCGCGGACGATGCCGACGATCCGGCACGGCCGGCCGGCGGCGTCGCGCCGGATGTAGCCCTGGGTGTGGGTCCAGCGCAGGCTGCCGTCGCGGCGGCGCAGTCGGAAGTAGGTGCCGTAGTTCTCGCTGCCGTCCTTCATGGCCCGCGCGACCAGCGCGTCCAGATGGCTGCCCTCGGCGCGCGGCACGCGTACCCCGAGGGACTCCACGCGGCCGTCGTACTCCTCGGGACGCAGGTCGAAGACCTCCAGGGCCTGGGCGTCCATGTGGAACAGGCCCTTCTCCAGGTCCCAGTCGAAGCTGCCCATGCGGTTGAGCGCCAGGATGGGGTCCGGGTGGGCGGGCCGGTCGTCCGGGAGTGACCGGGCGCTCGCTCCCCGATCCGTCATGAGCCCCACCTTGCCAGTGTTTGTCCGATTCTTCGACCCATTCGGATTCTTCGACCCGTTCGGCCGGTCGGGCGGCGGGGAGGGTACCCGTCGACCGGTACGGAACGAACAGAGGAGCACGCGGCCGTGGAGTGGTTCACCGCACCCGACTACTGGCTGAGCAGGCTGGTCTTCCAGAAGGCGCTGGCCGCCGTGTACCTGGTCGCCTTCCTGACGGCCGCCCTGCAGTTCCGCGCGCTGATCGGCGAGCGCGGGATGCTGCCGGTGCCCCGGTTCGTGGCCCGGGTGCCGTTCCGGCGGGCGCCGAGCCTGTTCCAGTGGCGGTACTCCGACCGGTTCTTCGCGGGCTGCGCCTGGGCGGGCTGCGCGGTGGCCGCGGCGCTGCTCGCGGGCGTGGACGGGCTGGTGCCGCTGTGGGCGGCGATGCTGCTGTGGCTGGTGCCGTGGGCGCTGTACCTGTCGGTCGTGAACGTCGGGCAGACCTGGTACGCGTTCGGCTGGGAGTCGCTGCTGCTGGAGACCGGGTTCCTCGCCGTGTTCCTCGGCAACGACGAGGTGGCGCCGCCGGTCGTGGTGCTGTTCCTGCTGCGCTGGCTGCTGTTCCGCGTCGAGTTCGGGGCGGGGCTGATCAAGCTGCGCGGCGACGAGTGCTGGCGGAAGCTGACCTGTCTGGAGCACCACCACGAGACCCAGCCGATGCCGGGCCCGCTGAGCTGGTTCTTCCACCGTCTGCCCCGGCCGCTGCACCGCGCGGAGGCCGCCGCCAACCACGTCACGCAGCTCGTGGTGCCGTTCCTGCTGTTCACCCCGCAGCCGATCGCCTCGGCCGCCGCCGCGCTGATGATCGTCACCCAGGTGTGGCTGGTGCTGTCGGGCAATTTCTCCTGGCTGAACTGGATCACCATCGTGCTGGCCTGCTCGGCGGTGGAGTTCCCGGCCGGCCCGCCGGCCGCGGGTGCCGCGCCGCTCTGGTACGAGGTGCTGGTCCTCGCGGTGTCCGCGCTGCTGCTGGCGCTCAGCTACCGGCCGGCCGCCAACATGCTCTCCCGGCGCCAGGTGATGAACCGCTCCTTCGACCCGCTGCACCTGGTCAACACCTACGGCGCGTTCGGCAGCGTCAGCCGGGTCCGCCACGAGGTGGTGATCGAGGGCACCGCCGACGAGGTGCCGCGCGAGGACGGGGACTGGCGGGAGTACGCGTTCAAGGGCAAGCCCGGTGACCCTCGGCGCTGGCCGCGCCAGTTCGCGCCGTACCATCTGCGGCTGGACTGGATGATGTGGTTCGCCGCCCTGTCGCCCGCCTACTCGGGGTCGTGGTTCGGGGCTCTGGTGGAGAGGCTGCTGGAGAACGACCGGGACACACTGAAGCTGCTGCGCCGCTCCCCCTTCCCGCCGGACGCCCCGCCCCGGCACATCCGCGCCCGCCTCTTCCGCTACCGGTACACGACCTGGCGGGAGCTGCGGGAGACGGGCGCCTGCTGGCAGCGGGAGTACGTCCGGGAGTACCTGCCGCCCACCAGGCTGGCGGGGCCGGTTCACAGGCGGTAGACGCGGGTGGCGGTGGTGTCGAGGACGCGGGTGTGCTCATCGGGCGCGGTCAGTTCGCGGACCAGGCGCAGGGTCTCGCCGTACGGTGCCCTGGCCGTGCACACCGGCCAGTCGGAGCCGTACATCAGGCGGTCGGGGCCGAACGCCTCCAGGGCGACCGTCACGTACGGGCGCAGGTCGTCGGCGGTGTGGTGGGGGCCGGCCTCGGTGAGCAGGCCGGAGAGCTTGGCGACGGTGTTGGGGAGGGCGGCCAGGGCCCGCAGGCGGGTGGCCCAGGGTTCCAGGGCGCCGTCGGCGATCGGCGGTTTGCCCAGGTGGTCGAGGACGAAGGTGAGCTGGGGCAGCGCGGCGGCGGCCCGGACGCAGGCGGGGAGCTGGTGCGGCAGGACGACCAGGTCGTAGCCGAGCCCGGCGTCCGCGACGGCCGCCAGCCCCCGCAGCACGTCCGGCCGCAGCAGCCATCCCGGGTCGGGCTCGCCCTGGACCTGGTGGCGGACGCCCTTGAGGTACCGGCCGCCGGGCAGCGCGCGCAGCTCGGCCAGTCGCTCGGCGACGTCGGGCCGGGTGAGGTCGGTCCAGCCGACCACGCCGGCGATCAGGTCGTGCGCGTCGGCCAGGGCGAGCAGCTCGGGTGTCTCGTCCGGCACGGTCACGGTCTGCACCAGGACGGTGCGGTCGACGCCCGCCGCCCGTGCCTCGGGGGCGAGGTCGGCGACGGTGAAGTCCCGGCGCAGCGGCGCCAGCTCGGGGCCGGTGAGCCAGTCCTGGTCGCGGACGGACAGGTCCCAGACGTGGTGGTGGGCGTCGACGGTCACTCGGGCTCCGGGGCGTGTCCGGGCAGCAGGCCGGTCTCCTTCAGCTCCCGCCAGAACGCGGCGGGCACCGGCGCCGCGAACCGGTCGGCGCCGTCGTGCACCTCGGCCGCCGACCGGGCGCCGAGCAGGACGCAGCCGACGGCCGGGTGGGCGGCGGCGAAGGCGAGGGCGGCGGACCGCAGGGTGGTGCCGTGCCGTTCGGCGACCGCCTTCAGGCGCAGGGCACGCTCCAGCAGGGCGGCGGGCGCGGCCCGGTAGTCGTAGCGGGCGCCGGGCGCGGGATCGGCCAGCAGGCCGGAGTTGAAGACGCCGCCGGCGACGACCGTGGTGCCCCGGACCTGGGCGGCGGGCAGCAGGTCGGTCAGCGCGCTCTGGTCGAGGAGGGTCCAGCGGCCGGCGCAGAGCACCACGTCGACGTCGGTGTCGCGGACGAACCGGGTCAGCATCGCGGTCTGGTTCATGCCGGCGCCGATCGCCCCGACGACGCCCTCGGCGCGCAGGCGTTCCAGCGCCGGGTAGCCCTCCCGGAACGCCTGCTCGGCGTGGTCGTCGGGGTCGTGCAGGTAGACGACGTCGACCCGGTCCAGGCCGAGCCGCTCCAGGCTGGCCTCCAGGGTGCGGCGCACGCCGTCGGCGCTGAAGTCCCAGACCCGGCGGTGGCGGGCGGGCACGGCGAAACCGTGGGCGAGGTCGTCGCCCCCGTCCGCGGCCGGCTCCAGCCTGCGGCCGACCTTGGTGGACACGGTGCAATCGGTACGGGGGTACCCGCGCAGGGCCTGGCCCAGGCGGCGTTCGGCCAGGCCGAGGCCGTAGTGCGGGGCGGTGTCGAAGTAGCGCACGCCGCGCTGCCAGGCGGCGGCGACGGCGGCGTGGGCCGCGTCCTCGCCGCCGTCGGTGTAGAGGCCGCCTAGGGCGGCGGTGCCGAGGCCGAGTGCGGTGACCTCGACGCCGCCGCGGCCCAGCCGGACGCGGTTCACCGCCGGTCCGGACGGAGGCGCAGGCCCTGCATCCCGCCGTCGACGGCGAGGGAGGTGCCGGTGGTCGCGCCGGAGAGCGGGCTCGCCAGGTAGGCGACGGCGCCCGCGACCTCGGCCGCGGTGACCAGGCGCCCGGTGGGCTGGCGGGCCTCCAGGGCGGCGCGCTCGGCGGCCGGGTCCTCGGCGGCGGCCAGCAGCCTGCCGACCCACGGGGTGTCGGCGGTGCCGGGGTTGACGCAGGTGACGCGGATGCCGTCGGGGAGGTGGTCGGCGGCCATGGCGAGGGTGAGGGAGAGCACCGCGCCCTTGGTGGCGCTGTAGAGGGCCCGGCGGGGCAGGCCGGCGGTGGCGGCGATGGAGCAGGTGTTGACGATCGCGGCGTGCGCGGAGGCCCGCAGGTGGGGCAGGCAGGCGCGGGTGGTGCGGACCATGCCGACCACGTTGACGTCGTACACGCGGTGCCACTCGTCGTCGGGGTTGTCCTCGACGGTGCCCTGGGCGCCGATGCCCGCGTTGTTGACCAGGACGTCCAGTCCGCCCAGCTCGGCGACGGCGGCGGCGACCGCCGCGCGCACCGAGGCGTCGTCGGTGACGTCGGCGCGGTGGGCGAGCAGCGGGGCGCGGACGCCGGAGCAGTCGAGGTCGAGGACGGCGACCGTCGCGCCGCGCTCGGCGAGCAGTTCGGCGGTGGCCCGGCCGATCCCGGACGCGCCGCCCGTCACCAGGGCCGTCAGCCCGTCGAAGTCGTTCATGCCGCCCTTCCTCCGGTCGGGTCGAGGTCGGCGGCCCAGAAGGTGCCGCCTGGGTAGGTGTACCGGGCGACGGACTCGGGTCTGAGGGCCGCCGAGAAGCCCGGGGCGGTGGGGGCCGCGTAGTGGCCGGCGCGGATCACCACCGGGTCCTGGAAGTGGTCGTGGAGGTGGTCGACGTACTCGATGGCACGGTCCTCGGTGGTGCCGGCCAGCGCCACGTAGTCGAACATCGCGAGGTGCTGGACGAGTTCGCACAGGCCGACGCCGCCGGCGTGCGGGCAGACCGGTACGCCGAACTCGGCGGCCAGCAGCAGGATGGCGAGGTTCTCGTTGACGCCGCCGACCCGGGCCGCGTCGAGCTGGACCACGTCGACGGCGCCGGCCTGGAGCAACTGCTTGAACACGACCCGGTTGGCGGCGTGTTCGCCCGTCGCGACCTTCACCGGGGCGACGGCCCGGCGGATCGCCGCGTGTCCGAGGATGTCGTCGGGGCTGGTGGGCTCCTCGATCCAGTACGGCCCGAACTCGGCGAGCGCCCGCGTCCAGCGCACCGCCTCCGCCACGTCCCAGCGCTGGTTGGCGTCGATCGCCAGCCTCACGCCGGGGCCGATCGCGGCGCGGGCGGTCCGGCAGCGCCGGACGTCGTCCGCGAGGTCGGCGCCGACCTTCAGTTTGATCTGCGTGAACCCGTCGGCGACCGCCTCCCGCGCGAGCCGGGTGAGCTTGTCGTCGTCGTAGCCGAGCCAGCCCGGTGAGGTGGTGTACGCCGGGAAGCCGGTGGCGAGCAGGCGGGCGGCGCGTCCGTCGGCGTCCCGGCGTCCCCGGCGCAGCAGTTCCAGGGCCCGTTCGGGGGTGAGCGCGTCGGTGAGGTAGCGGAAGTCGGCCTGCCGGACCAGCCACTCGGGTTCCGCGTCGGCCAGCAGCTTCCACAGCGGTTTGCCGGCGCGGCGGGCGGCGAGGTCCCACACGGCGTTGACGACCGCGCCGATCGCCATGTGCAGCACGCCCTTCTCCGGTCCCAGCCAGCGCAGTTGGCTGTCGCCGGTGAGGTCCCGGTAGAGGGTGCCGGGGTCGGCGCAGAGCGCGGCGACGGACCGTCCGACCACGTGGTGGCGGAGCGCGTGGATCGCGGCGACCTGGACCTCGTTGCCCCGCCCGATGGTGAAGGCGAAGCCGTGCCCCTCGGCTCCCCCTTCCTCGTCGGTGCGCAGCACCACATAGGCGGCGGAGTAGTCGGGGTCGGGGTTCATCGCGTCGGAGCCGTCGAGTTCCCGCGAGGTGGGGAACCGGATGTCGTAGGTGTCGACGGCGGTGATGCGGGCGTCGGTGTCGGGCACGCGGCTCCTCGGGGGACGGCGACTCGGATGACGGCTCGGGCGACCAGTTCCCGCATACTTATCAGACCACTTCCCCCTGAGAACACCCCACGGACGTCGAAACCCCGCACGGCGCGGTGAAGTGGTCCGACCAGTGGCGTGGCTAGACTGCGCGGACGGCAACAGGAGGAGCGGCATGGACGAGACCCCCGCCGAGGCGGAGACCGGGACCGCCCAGCCGAAGGGCACGGTGACGCAGCGCGCCATCGACCGGATCAAGGCGATGATCGCCCAGGGCCTGCTGGAGCCCGGCCAGAAGCTGCCGACGGAACGGGACCTCGCGGCCCAACTGGGCATCTCCCGCAGCTCGATGCGCGAGGCGGTGCGCGCGCTGACCGTGCTGGGCGTGCTGGAGGCCCGGCACGGCTCCGGCATCTACGTGACCCGCCTGGAGGCCGGCGATCTGCTGGAGACCTTCGGCGTGGTGGCCGACCTGTCCCGGGGGCCGCGTCTGGTGGAACTGCTGGAGGTGCGGCGGGTCCTGGAGTCCACGGCGACCGCGCTGGCCGCCGCCCGGATCACCCCCGAGGCGCTGGCCGGGGTGGAGCGGCATCTGGCGGCCATGGGCGCCACCGACGACCTGGAGGAGATCCTCGCCCACGACCTGGCCTTCCACCGGGAGATCGTGGCGGCGGCCGGCAACACGGCGATGGCCGCGATCCTGGACGGCCTGTCCTCCCGCACCCTGCGCGCCCGGGTCTGGCGCGGCTACCAGGAGCAGGGCGCGGTCGAGCGCACCCGGCGCGAGCACGCCGCGATCCACCGCGCGCTGGCCGCCCGGGACCCGGAGGCGGCCCGGACGGCGGCCGCCGCGCACGTCGGCGAGGTCGAGGAGTGGCTGCGCGCCCGGCTCACCGACTGACCCGCTCAGGCCCGCCGCAGCCGCAGGGTCGTGAGCCGGAACGGCCGCAGCCGTACGGCGATCCGGTCGCCCTCCAGCACGGGCGCCGGTTCCCCGTCGAGCGGGCGTTCCAGCAGATCGGTCACGGTGACGCCGGCCACCGCGAAGTTCGCGGTGAGGGTGGCGCGGGCCCGGCCGCCGTGCGCCTCGTGGCAGCGGACCACGACGTCGCCGCTGCCGTCGTCGGCGAGTTTGACGGCGGTGACCACCACGGCGTCGTCGTCCACCGTGACCAGCGGCGCGACCTCCCGGGCGCCGGTGCGGGACCGTTCGGGCAGGTTGATCCGCCAGCCCTCGCGGACCGCGTCGCCGATGTCCGCGCCCGGCACGAGGGCGTGCCGGAAGCGGTGGACGCCCTGGTCGGTCTCGGGGTCGGGGAAGCGCGGGGCGCGCAGCAGGGAGGCCCGGACGGTGGTGGTCGTACCGCCGTCGGCGCGGACGGCGCGGGTCACGTCGTGGCCGTAGGTGGCGTCGTTGACGACGGCGACGCCCCAGCCGGGTTCCTCCAGGTGGACGAAGCGGTGGTTGCACGCCTCGAACCGGGCCGCCTCCCAGGAGGTGTTGGTGTGGGTGGGGCGGTGGACGTGGCCGAACTGGGTCTCGGACGCGTAGCGTTCGGTGTGCAGGTCGAGCGGGAAGGCCAGCTTGAGGAACTTCTCCCGCTCGTGCCAGTCGACCTCCGTGTCGATCCGCAGGTGCCGCTCCCCCGGTGCCAGGGTCAGCACCTGGGTGACCCGGGACGCCCCGAAGGACCGGACGACCCGCACCGAGCCGCCGTCCTGGCCGGCCGTGACGGAGTCGGCGGCGGTGAGGTCGGCGCCGGTGTTGCGGTAGAAGGCGTCGACGTCCCAGGCGTCCCACTGGTTCGGCAGGTCGGGGTGGAGCTGGAGCAGGTTGGCCGTCGCGCCGGGCGCGACCGTCTCGCGGTCGGCTTCGAGGTCGTACACGGAAGGGACCAGTCCGCGGTCGTCGATCTCGACCCGGAGCAGCCCGTTGTCCAGCACGTGTCCGCCGCCGGGGCGGGCGGTGCGCCGGGTGCGGCCCTCGCGGACGGGGGTGCGGGCGCCGCCCGCCGGGACGCCGGCCCGGGGGTGGGGGGCGGCGTTGAAGACCAGTTCCCGGTCCCCGTCCCCGGCCAGGGCGCGCTGGGCGGCGTCGACGACCGCTTCCAGTTCCCCGGCGAGCCCGGCGTAGGCGGCGCGGGCCTCGCGGTGCACCCAGGCGATGGAGGAGCCGGGCAGGATGTCGTGGAACTGGTGCAGCAGCACCGTCTTCCAGATCCGGTCCAACTCCTCGTAGGGGTAGCGGAATCCGGTGCGTACGGCGGCGGTCGCGGCCCAGAGTTCGGCCTCGCGCAGCAGGTGCTCGCTGCGGCGGTTGCCCCGCTTGGTCCCGGCCTGGCTGGTGAGGGTGGCGCGGTGCAGTTCGAGGTACAGCTCGCCGGCCCACACCGGTGCCTCGGGGTACTCGGCGGCGGCCTTCTCGAAGAAGGCCCGCGGGGTCTCCCAGGTGACCCGGGCGGAGCCTTCGAGGTCGCGCAGGCGGGCGGCCTTGGCGACCATCTCGCGGGTGGTGCCGCCGCCCCCGTCGCCCCAGCCGGTGGGGGCCAGGGAGTGCCTCGCCCGGCCCTTGTCCCTGAAGTTGCGGACCGCGTGGGCGATCTCGGTGCCGTGCATGGCGCAGTTGTAGGTGTCGACGGGCGGGAAGTGGGTGAGGACACGGCTGCCGTCGATGCCCTCCCAGCGGAAGGTGTGGTGCGGGAAGGCGTTCGTCCGGGACCAGGACATCTTCTGCGTCAGCAGGTACTTCGATCCGGCGGCCCTGATGATCTGCGGCAGGCCGGCGGCGAACCCGAAGGTGTCCGGCAGCCACGCCTCGTCGTTCTCGACGCCGAACTCGTCCAGGAAGAACCGCTTGCCGTGCACGAACTGCCGGGCCATCGCCTCCGACCCGGGCATGTTGGTGTCCGACTCCACCCACATCCCGCCGGCCGGCACGAACCGGCCCTCGGCGACGGCCTTCTTCACCCGCGCCCACACCTCGGGCCGGTGGTCGCGCACCCACGCCCACTGCTGGGCCTGGGACATGGCGAACACGAACTCCGGTTCCTCCTCGATCAGCGCGGTCATGCTGGCGGTGGTGCGGGCGACCTTGCGCACGGTCTCGCGCAGCGGCCACAGCCACGCGGAGTCGATGTGCGCGTGCCCGACCGCGCTGATCCGGTGGGCGGAGGTCACGGCGGGCGCGGAGAGGACCCCGGTCAGCTCCGAACGGGCCGCCCGTGCGGTGCCGTTGACGTCCTGGAGGTCCAGGGCGTCCAGCGCCCGGTCCACCGCCCGCAGGATCTCCCAGCGGCGCTCGGCGCCGACGGGCAGCTCGGCCATCAGCTCGCCCAGCACCTCCAGGTCCAGGACGAGCCGCCACACGGTCTCGTCGAACACGGCGAGGTCCATTCGGGCCAGGGTGTACTGCGGTTCGTCGCCGGCGGTCTCCGGGTCGCCGAGCGGCGTCGGCAGGAACGGGCGGGGTCCGAAGACGACCGGGTTGGAGGCGGCCTCGATGTGCAGGCGCACCCGCTCTCCGCCCGCGGCGGGGGCGCCGATCCGGACCCACTGGTTGCGCGGGTTGAGGCCCTTCACCGGGGTGCCGTCGGGCCGGTAGACCAGGCCCTCGCACTGGAAGCCCGGCATGTTCTCGTCGAAGCCCAGGTCGAGGAGGGCCTCGACGGTGCGCCCGGCCCAGGTCTCGGGGACGGTGCCGGTGACCCGAAACCAGCTCGTGCCCCAGGGGGCGCCCCAGCGGGTGCCCACCGCGACGGGCTCGGGTTCGGCGGCCAGTCCCTCGGCGACCGGCACGGGTTCGCCGGGCGCGTGCCACACCGCCACCTCCAGCGGCACGGACTCCGGGTACACGGCGGGGCGGACGCGTTCGTCCAGGACGCGCCCGAGCCGGGCTTCGACCAGACCGCGGTCGTCATGCATACGGCTGCTCCCTGGGGGTGGGGGGACGGGGCCGACGAGGAGTACAGCTCCCCCGCCGCGGGCCGTTCGAACCGCGCGGGGGCCGCGCCCCGGCGGGACCCTCGACGGGAACCCGCCGCCCCGGGCACAGTTCTCCCTGCGTGCCCGCCCGTGGCGCGCGCCCGGAGAGGAGCCCGCCATGAGCGACTGGGTCGGCCGGAGTGCCGTCGAGATCGCCGCCGCCGTCCGCGAGCGGCGGGTCGCGCCCCGGGAGGTCGTCGCCGCGCACCTGGCGCGGATCGCGCGGCTGGACGGCCGGATCGGCGCCTTCCGCGCCGTCCGGGCGGAGGCGGCGCTCGCCGAGGCCGGGGCGCTGGGCGAGCGCGCCGACCTCTCCGCGCTGCCGCTGGCGGGCGTGCCGGTGGCGGTCAAGGACAACCTGGCGGTGCGCGGCGAGGCCACCCGCGCCGGCTCGGCGGCGACACCGGAGGCACCGGCCGCCGCCGACCATGTCACCGTCGCCAGGCTGCGGGCGGCGGGCGCGGTGGTGGTGGGGGTCACCAACGTGCCCGAGCTGTGCGTGTTCAACACCACGGACGGCGTGTACGGCACCGCCCGCAACCCCTGGGACCCGGCGCGCTCGGCGGGCGGCTCCTCGGGCGGCAGCGCCGCCGCGGTCGCCGCCGGGATGGTTCCCCTCGCGCTCGGCAACGACGCGATGGGCTCGCTGCGCATCCCCGCGGCCGTCTGCGGGCTGGTCACCGTCAAGCCGGGCCGCGGGGTGGTGCCGGCCGGGATCGGCGAGGTCGACTGGTATGGCCTGGCGGAGAACGGGCCGCTGGCCACCACGGTCGCCGACGCCCGGCTGCTGCTGTCGGTGATCGCGGACCGCGAGCCGGTACGCCGGGAACGGGCCGGCGGCCTCCGGGTGGCCCTGTCGCTGCGCAGCCCGCTGGCCGGCGTCCCCGTCGCCGGGGTGTACGCGGCGGCGGCCCGCGAGGCGGCCGGGGTGCTGATGCGCGCCGGTCACCTGGTGCGGCGGGCGGAGCCGCCCTACCCGGCGTCGCTGGGCGCCACCGCCCTGGCCCACTGGACGGCGGGCACCTCCGCCGACGCCCGGGACCTCGACCCGCGGCGGCTCGTCCGGCGCACCCGCGTCCACGCGGCCGTCGGCCGGCCCCTCGCCGCCCGGGTCCGCACCGGGGCGGCGAAGGAGCGGCTGCGCCGGCGCCTGGAGCCGTTCTTCGCCGCCTACGACGTCCTGCTCACCCCCGCGCTGGCCCGCCCCGCGCCCGCGGCGGCCCCCTGGCACGAGCGGGGCTGGCTGTGGAACCTGGCGGCCAACACCGCCTTCTCGCCGTTCACGCCGCCGTGGAACCTGACCGGCCTGCCCGCGATGTCCGTGCCGTTCGGCACGCTGCCGACGGGCGCCCCCTGCGCCGTACAGCTCGTGGGGCGGGCCGGCGCGGAGGCGGAGCTGCTGGCGCTGGCGGAGCGGATCGAGCATCTGCGGCCCTGGCGGCGGACGGCCCCGCTGGACTGATCCGGGGCGCCGGCGGCTGATGGGCGAGCGCGGCACCGACCTGACGGTGTGCGCTGCTCAGGAGCCAGGGCCGCTGACGCTCACAGCGCCCGGTACATGATGTGCAGCCCCACCCGGCCGTGCCGGGGGTGCTCGAAGGCGTCCGGCACGGTGCCCAGCACGGTGAAGCCGAGGGAGGTCCACAGCCGCACCGCCGGGTTGGTCTCCACCACGGCGTTGAACACCATGCCCCGGTAGCCCTCGGCCTTCGCCGCGGCCAGCACGTGCCCGGCGAGGGCCCGGCCGGTGCCGCGGCCCGCGTGGCCGGGGTCGACCATGAAGCCCGCGTTGGCGATCCGGGCGGCGGGGCCGCCGTAGTTGGGGGTGAGGTAGGCGGAGGCGATGACGGCGCCGGAGCCGTCCTCGGCGACGTAGACCCGCTTGGCCGGGTTCATCCACAGCTCCCGGGCGTCCTCCTCGGAGGTCTCCGGGTCCCAGGTGTACGTCTCGCCGGCGGCGACCACGCGGTGCCAGAACGGCCAGATACGCGGCCAGTCGTCCGCCGTCGCTTCCCTGATCAGCATGGGTGCGAGTGTCCCACGCCCATGCCGACCCGGGTCGTCGAGGGGTGCCGGTGGGATCAGTCCACGCTGGGCAGGATGTGGGGCTCGGCGAGGTCGTCCTCGTAGCCCGCGAGCCGGATGGGGGCGGACCGGGCCCACACGTCGAGGCTGCCGATCTGGCCCGGCCGCCGGCCGGCCCGGTCCGCGCGTTCCTTGGGCCGTTGCTCGCGATTCGTCTTCTCCGGTGTCACCGCGCACTCCTTATGTGTCGGTCACCCTCGGGCCTCGCCGGGCAGTCTGCTGTCCGGTCCCTGACGCCCGCTCGGGTCTCGGTCAAAGCGGTTCGGACGCGGTGGCGCCGGTCTTCGGGGAAGCAGGCCGCTGTGTACCGGCTCGTCCCATGACGGACCGTGGGTGTGGGTAGGACCCCGTACTGCTGTCCGTCCGATCCAGACTAACCAGATGAGCGGGGGCCCGCTCCATGGCACTGCAAACTCTACGTAACCATTGCGCTTCTCATGGCGCACAGTTGGACAGCCTCGTCCGCTATGCCGCGCATTGCCCGGGAAACGACTCACCCGTTCGGCCCACTGTTCGGACAATCCTTCGAACATATGTCGCGGACCGCCGCCCGGAGCCGGCCGCGGTCCGCAACTCCCCTCCGGGCGGCGCCTGGTGAGCGCTCACCACTTGCCGGGGGCGTAGTCCTTGAGGAAGACGCCGTACAGGTCCTCGCCCTGCTCGCCGCGGACCACCGGATCGTAGACCCGGGCCGCGCCGTCGACCAGGTCGAGCGGGGCGTGGAAACCCTCCTCGGCCAGGCGCAGCTTGTCGAAGTGCGGCCGCTCGTCGGTGATCCAGCCGGTGTCGACGGAAGTCATCAGGATGCGGTCGGTCTCGAACATCTCCTGCGCGCTGGTCCGCGTCACCATGTTCATGGCCGCCTTGGCGGCGTTGGTGTTCGGGTGCCCGGCGCCCTTGTAGCCGCGGGCGAAGACCCCTTCCATCGCCGAGACGTTGACGATGTAGGCGCGGTGCGAGGCGGCCCGGCGCGCGGCCTCGGCCATGGCCGGACGGAGCTTGCTGATCAGGATGAACGGCGCCGTGTAGTTGCACAACTGGGTCTCCAGCAGCTCCACCGGGGAGATCTGCTCGATGGTCTGCACCCAGGTGTTGGAATCCACCACGTCCGGGACCAGGCCGCCCGCGTCGATGGCGGTGCCCTCGCGGTGCCGGACCACGCTGGCGTTCCCGGCGACCAGCGCCAGGTCGGCGACCTGCTGGGCGGTCAGCCCGCTGACGCCGGCCGGCAGCGCGGCGAGCCCGTCGACCGAACCGGAGCCGAAGGCGCCGATGACCTGGTGGGCGGGCAGCTCACCGGCGGGCAGCGGGGCGCTCTCGCCCTCGACCAGGGCCGCGTACGCGGACGGCAGCCGGCGTACGGTCTGGGTGGCGTTGTTGATCAGGATGTCGAGGGGGCCCTGCTCGGCGACCCGGTCGGCGAGCGCGACGGCCTGGGCGGGGTCGCGCAGGTCGATGCCGACGACCTCCAGGCGGTGGACCCAGTCGCCGGAGTCCTCCATGGCCTTGAAGCGGCGGATGGCGTCCTTGGGGAACCGCGTGGTGATCGTGGTGTGGGCGCCGTCGCGCAGCAGCCGCAGCGCGATGTACATGCCGATCTTGGCCCGGCCGCCGGTGAGCAGCGCCCGCTTGCCGGTGAGGTCGGCGCGGGCCTCCCGGCGGACCCGGTTCTCGGCGGCGCAGCCCGGACAGAGCTGGTGGTAGAAGTAGTCGACCTCGACGTAGCGCTGCTTGCAGACGTAGCAGGAGCGCGGGCGCTGGAGTATCCCCGCGATCGTGCCCTCCTCGGTGCGGGAGGAGGGCAGGATGCCCTCGGTCTCGTCGTCGATGCGCTCGGCGGAGCCGGTGGCGGTGGCCTCGGTGACCGATTTGTCGTGGGCGGTCTTGGCGGCCCGGCGTTCCTGGCGGCGGCGCTGCTTGACCGTGCGGTAGATGTGCGAGGTGGCCCGGCGCACCAGGATCGCGTCGGGGTGGTCGACGTCGAGCTCGTCGAGTTCCTCCAGCACGCTGAGGCAGACCGCGAGCCGCTCGGGGTCGATGCCGGGGCCGTACTCCGAGGTGTCCGCCCCTTCCGTGGTCGCCGGGTCGTCCTGTGTCACCGTCATCGCCGCTGCCGTTCCCTGATCACCGTCGCGGCGCTCCGACTCGCGTCCGCTTTCGAACGGCGGATTTTACGCGAGCGGGGGGTCCGGCCGCCAAACCGCCCGGATCAGCCGCCGCAGACGGCGGTCAGCGCCGCCGCCTCCTCGGTCACGGCGGCGGCGAGCCGGTCCAGGTCGGGGACGGCCCGCGCGTCCGCGACGAGCCCGTAGTGGACGCGGCCCCGGTAGGTGGAGACGGCCACCGCCAGGGAGTGGCCGCGGGCCAGCGGGGCGAAGGGGTAGACCTCGGCGAGCGGGTGGCCGGCGAGGCGGAGGCCGAGACTGGGCAGCGGCACGCTGGTGACCAGGATGTCGAACCAGAGCCGGGCGGCCTGCCCGGCCAGGGGCCCGCCGAGCCGGTGGCCGAGCGCCGGGACGTGGTCGGCGAGCAGCGCGACGGCACCGGCGCCCCGGGCGGGTCCGGCGTCCTTGTTGCGGTCCATGGCGGTGCGGACGGCGCCGAGGCGGGAGCGGGGGTCGGGGTCGCCGACGGGGAGCCGTATCAGGTAGCCGGAGAGCCGGTTGCCCCGCGGGTGGGCGGAGCGGGGGCGGCGCTGCGAGACGGGGATCAGCGCGCGGGGCGCGACGCCCTCGCTGCCGTCGCCGCGCTCGTCCAGCCAGCGGCGCAGGGCGCCCGCGACGACGGCGATCAGTACGTCGTTGACGGTGCCGCCCTCGGCCTTGCGGACGCGGTGCACGTCGTCCAGGTCCAGGGCGACGCCGGCGGTGCGGCGGGTGCCGGAGGAGTCGGCGGTGAGCGCGGCGCAGGGGCGGGCGTCGAGGGTGGACAGGGCGACGGAGGCGCCGATGTCCAGGGCGCGGCCCGCGTCCGCGAGGGCGTCGCGCAGCAGGGCGGGCAGGGCGCGCACGCCGGGCAGCGGGCCGCGCCGGGGCGGCTCGGGGCGGGGGCGGGGCGCGGGCTGGTCCATCGGGTCCAGGACGGCGGCGGCCAGGCCGAGTGCCCGCAGTCCGTCGGCCAGCGCGTGGTGGAACTTGAACAGCACCGCGAAGGAGGTCCCGTCCCCGCCGGGCAGTACATGGGCCTCCCAGGGCGGCCGGTCCCGGTCCAGCGGGCGCCGCATGAGCCGGCCGGCGTCGGTGTGGAAGTCGCCGGCCGGGGCGTGCAGGTGGACGTGGTCGAGCGGGTCGAAGCCGGGGGCGGGCTCGCGGGTGGCACCGCCGAAGGAGAACGGCTGCCGGAGGGCGAGCGGCACCTGCCAGGCGTCCCGGATGCGCATCCGCAGACCGGGCACTCCGGCCGCACGCGCCGCCAGCAGGTCGGCGGCGTGGGCGCCCGCGGTGGGCGAGCGGGCCGGGAAGATCCCGAGGGCTGCGAGGTGCATGGGGTGCTCGGGGGTCTCGATGTTCCAGAACGCCAGATCGAGGGGAGCGAGCAGGTCTGCGGTCACGGGCTGGCCTCGCGTCGATGACGGATGGAGGCAAGCAGTCAATCGCTCTCCGCCGATTACGGTCAAGTACGATCCGGCTACGCTCAGTTAACAACGTGTGACGTCCCGCCCCTGGTGAGAGGGGCGGGACTCTTGGGGCGTCTGCGGTCAGGTCGGCGCGGGTGGCACCGCCCGTGGTGGCGTTCCCCACCCGGACGGCTGCGGGCCGACCGTGCGGGCGGGCGCCCGGACCGGGTCCGGGCGCCCGCCCGGACCGGCCCCCGGCGCCCTCCGGGCGGTCCGCGCCGGACGGGTGCTCAGGCGGCCGGGCATCCGGCGGGCACCGGCCGGGACGCGTCCCGGACGAGGGCCTCCTGGGCGGCCTTCACCCGCTGGACGTCCGGCTTGAGGACCTTGCGGTCATAGGTCGTCAGGCCGTTCAGCTCGCCCTCGACATCGCTGATCTGGGTGTAGACCGCGCCGTTGCTCCCCCGGCACACCAGGGCGCGCACCTCGGCCAGCTTGGCGAGGTAGTCGTCGGTGTAGGTCGCCGGGTCCACGTCGACGTACGACTGCTGCACCGACCAGGCGTGGCCGGGCACCGCCAGGCCGAGGCCGCCGTACTCGCCGCTGACCAGGGCCCGTTCGCCGTCCGGCCGGGGCGGCAGGGCGGGGCTCGGATAGCCGTGCTCGTCCATGATGTCGCCCGCGTCGCCGTCGGCGCCGAGGTTCAGGCCGGACTGGTTGTTGACCAGCCGGGTCGGGTCCCAGCGCTTGGCCTGCTCGGCGATCCGGCCGATGTCGTACTGGCCCCAGCCCTCGTTGAAGGTGACCCACATGACGACCGAGGGGCTGCTGATGTGCTCGTCGATCATCTCCTTCATCTCGTCCTCGTACTGGGCGCGGGCGGCGGCCGACGGACTGGTCCCGGCGTTCATCGCGGGCATGTCCTGCCAGACCAGCAGGCCGAGCCGGTCCGCCCAGTAGAACCAGCGGTCGGGTTCGACCTTGATGTGCTTGCGCACCGAGTTGAAGCCCAGCCGCTTGTGCAGCTTCAGGTCGGAGGCGAGGGCCTCGTCGGTGGGGGCGGTGTGCAGGCCGTCGGGCCAGAAGCCCTGGTCGAGGGTGGCCATCATGAAGACCGGCTCGCCGTTGAGGACCGTGCGCGGCACGCCGTTCACCTTCTCCACCGCGATGGAGCGCATGCCGAAGTAGCTGCCGACGCGGTCGGAGCCGACGGTGACCTTCAGGTCGTACAGGAAGGGGTCGTCGGGCGACCACAGGCGCGGGTTCGTGATCCGCAGGGTCAGCGGGGAGCCGGTGCGTCCGGTGGCGGTGGCGACCTTGCGGTGTCCGGCGTACGCCGTCGCCGTGATCCGTACGCCGTCGCGCACGCCCCGCGGTTCGACGGTCAGGGTGGAGGCGTCGGTGTCCGGGGTGAGCTTTAGGGAGTCGACGTGGTCGCGGGCGACCGGTTCCATCCAGACGGTCTGCCAGATGCCGGAGCTGGGCGTGTACCAGATGCCGCTCGGGTCCAGGCGCTGCTTGCCCATCGGCGGGTTCTCGCCGCCGGCCGCGTCGGTCGGGTCGTAGACGCCGACGATCAGCTCCTGGACGCGGCCGGGCTTGAGGGCGTCGGTGACGTCGGCGCTGAACTTGTCGTAACCGCCCTGGTGGTCGGCGACCTCGATGCCGTTGACGTACACCTCGCTGCGCCAGTCGACCGCGCCGAAGTTGAGCCGCAGGCGCTGTCCGGAGCCGATGTGCCAGTCCTCGGGCACGGTGAAGGTGCGGCGGTACCACATGCGGTCCTCGTGCCGCTGGATGCCGGAGAGCTGGGACTCCACCGGGTACGGGACGAGGATGCGCTCGCCGAGGGTCTTGCCGACCGGCGGCTGTTCGCCCTCCTCGGCTGCGGCGAACTGCCAGCGGCCGTTGAGGTTGCGCCAGTCGGCGCGGGTGAGCTGCGGGCGCGGGTACTCGGGGTGGGCGTTGTCCGGCCCGACCTCGTCGGCCCACTCGGTGCGCAGTTCGTAGGTGGAGCGGTTGGGGCCGCTGGTCAGGAAGGCGTTGACAACGTTGCCTTCGGCGTCGGTGAGGCCGCCTTCGCCGTCGTAGCGGAGGTCGGCGGTGCCGCGGGCGGTGCCGGTCCTGTTGCCGACGACGGGTTCGGCGAGGCCCACCAGCAGGGCCTTGGGGTCGGCCGGGTCCCGCCGGACGTCGCCCAGCGGCCAGCGGGCGCCGCCGATCACCGCGTCGAGGTGGCCGGCGAGGCCGGCCGGGGGTGCGGCGAGGGGCTGGGCGAAGTCGAGCTTGAGGGTGCGGCCGGTGGCGAGGACCGTGGCCGCGGTGGGGCCGTTGTAGTCGAAGCCGTCGGGCAGCCGGAACGCCGATCGGGGGACGGCCTCCTTGGCGCCGCCGGGCTCGGTCCAGCGCAGGTGCAGGTTGGAGCCGCCGTAGTGCTCGAAGTACTCCAGCTTGACGTCGTACGCCTGGCCGGCCGTCAGCTCGACGGGCTCGGCGGTCTGTTCCCGGTCCCAGTCGTCGACCCAGTGGTCGATGGCGAGCCGGCCGTCGATCCAGAGCCGGAAGCCGTTGTCGGCGGAGACCGAGAAGGTGTGGGCGCCGGTCCGCTCCGGCACCAGCTTGCCGGTCCAGCGGACGCTGACGTCGTCCGACTGCCCGGTGGTGAAGTTCAGGCGCGGCTCCAGGGTGTCGAAGTCCAGCTCCGGGTCGAAGGCGGTGGCCTTCAGCTCGTGGAAGTCGAAGGCGCCGGGGGCGGACTGGGTGTAGTACTCGCCCTTGAGGCCGTGGACCTCCGGGGCGGGGCCGTCGGCGGCGCTCGCGGCGGGCACGGCGGTGAGTCCCGCGGTGCCGAGCGCGGCGGCGAGCAGCAGCGCGAAGCGGTCTCTGAGTCGTCTGATGCGCACGGACCCTCTCCTTGGGGACGGGGGGTGGCTGGTGGCTCAGGGTTCTGCGGTCGGTGTCTGCCTCTGCTGTCACGGCGACGCTTTACATCGATGTAACAGCAGATGCATGACAACACGGATTCCGCTTGCCGTCCAGGGACATGACAACAGCCCCGGAGGCCACCGCCACCCCGGTCCCGCACCGGCCTCGCTACGGCACCCGCTGCCCCTTGCCGAGCGCGATCACACCGCCCTTGGAGACGGTGTACAGCTCCGCGTCCCGTTCGGGGTTGACGCCGATGGTCGCGCCCGGCGGCACCTGGACGTTCTTGTCCAGCACCGCCCCGCGCACCACCGCGCCCCGCCCGATGTGCACGTTGTCGTGCAGCACCGACCCCTGCACCACCGCCCCCGGGTCGACGACCACCCCCGGGGACAGCACGGACCGGGTGACCTGGCCGCGGATCAGGCACCCGGCGCTGACGATCGACTCGCTGGCGATGCCGCCCGCGTTGAACCGGGCCGGCGACAACTGCCCGGAGTGGGTGTAGATCGGCCACTGCCGGTTGTAGAGGTTGAACGCCGGGCGCTCGGCGATCAGGTCCATGTGGGCGTCGTAGTAGGCGTCGAGGGTGCCCACGTCCCGCCAGTAGCCCTGGTCGCGGGTGGTCTCGCCGGGCACGTGGTTGTCGCTGAAGTCGTACAGCGCGGCCTCGCCGCGCTCGGTGAGCTGGGGCAGGATCGAACCGCCCATGTCGTGCACCGAGTTCTCGTCCTCGGCGTCCCGGTGCAGTGCCTCGATCAGGGCCTTGGTGGTGAACAGGTAGTTGCCCATCGAGGCGAAGACGCACTCGGGGTCGTCGGCGAGGCCGGGCGGGTCGGCGGGCTTCTCCAGGAAGCTCTGCACCGTCTGCCCGTCGGAGCCCGGCGTGATCACCCCGAACGACGCTGACTCGGCGCGCGGCACCCGGATTCCGGCGACGGTCACGCCCGCGCCGGACTCGATGTGCTGGGCGAGCATCTGCCGCGGGTCCATCCGGTACACGTGGTCGGCGCCGAACACCGCCACGTACTCGGGCTGTTCGTCGTAGACCAGGTTGAGCGACTGCAGGATCGCGTCGGCGCTGCCCAGGTACCAGCGCGGGCCGAGCCGCTGCTGCGCCGGGACCGGGGTGACGTAGTTGCCGAGCAGGCTGGACATCCGCCAGGTGGTGGTGATGTGCCGGTCCAGCGAGTGCGACTTGTACTGCGTGAGGACGCAGACCCGCAGGACGTCGCCGTTGACCAGGTTGGACAGCACGAAGTCGACGAGCCGGTAGGTGCCACCGAAGGTGACCGCCGGTTTGGCCCGGTCCGCGGTCAGGGGCATCAGACGCTTGCCCTCCCCGCCCGCCAGGACGATGCCGAGCACCGAAGGACCTCCACGACGCATGGCCGCTCCCCTCCACCCTCGCTGTGGCCCATGGCTGCCCGTGGGCCCGACCGCCTAAGCCTGTTCCAGGACTTCCTCGTAGAGCCGGACCGTGCGGCGGGCCACCGCGTCCCAGCCGAACTCGTCCACCGCGCGCTCCCGTCCGGCCCCGCCCATCCGGAGGGCGGTCGCGGGATCGCCGATGACCGAGTCCAGGGCCCGGGTGAGGCCCGCCTCGAAGTCGTCGTCCACATCGACGAGTACCCCGGTTTCGCCGTCCGCCACGACTTCCGGGATACCGCCTGTCCGGGAGGCCACGACGGGCGTGCCGCAGGCCATCGCCTCCAGGTTGACGATGCCCAGCGGCTCGTACACCGAGGGGCAGACGAACACGGCGGCGTGGGTGAGGAGTTGGATGACCTCCGGGCGCGGCAGCATCTGCGGGACCCAGTGCACGCCCGCGCGGACCCGGCTCAGTTCCCGGTACAGCTCGCGGAACTCCCGGTCGATCTCCGGGGTGTCGGGCGCCCCGGCGCAGAGCACGACCTGCGCGGCCGGGTCGATGTCCCGTACCGCGCGCAGCAGATGGGGCACGCCCTTCTGCCGGGTGATCCGGCCGACGAACAGCACGTACGGACGGGAGCGGTCCAGGCCGATCCGGTCCAGGGCGTCGGTGGCGGGGTCGGGGCGGTACAGGCGGGTGTCGATGCCGTTGTGCACGACGTGCACCCGGTCCTTCTCCAGCGCCGGGTAGCAGGCGAGGATGTCCTCGCGCATCGCGCCGGAGACGGCGACCACCGCGTCGGCGGTCTCGATCGCGGTGCGCTCGGCCCAGCTCGACAGGGCGTAGCCGCCGCCGAGTTGCTCGGCCTTCCAGGGGCGCAGCGGCTCCAGGGAGTGGGCGGTCATGACGTGCGGGACGCCGTGCAGCAGCTTGGCGAGGTGGCCGCCGAGGTTGGCGTACCAGGTGTGGGAGTGCACCAGTTCGCGGCCGGCCAGGGCGGCGGCCATGGCGAGGTCCACGGAGAAGGTGCGCAGCGCGTCGTTGGCGCCGTCGAGGGCGGACCAGGGCCGGTGGCGCAGTACCCCGGCGGCGTCGGCGCCGGACGCCTCGCCCCAGCAGTGCACGTCCAGGTCGACCAGCGCGGCGAGTTCCCGCGCGAGGAACTCGACATGGACGCCGGCACCGCCGTAGACGTCCGGCGGGTACTCCCGGGTCAGCAGTCCCACACGCACCCGGAACCTCCCGTTCTCGGCGACTGGTCCGCCCATGGTCACCCAGATGGGGCCGGTGGGGAAGAGCGCGGGGCCCGCGGGAAGGCGGGGGTCCCGCGGGGGGCGCGGTGGTGCAGGCGGCAACTCCCGTGCCTGGAGGGGAAGTTGGTGTGACCGGGCCGGAGAAAGGAAGGGCGGCGGGTTCCGTATCGAGGTCCACGGAGGCCGGTGGTTTCCGGGCCCCCCTAGGGGGTCCGGTCGGGGTCGCGTGGCCGGCGGCGCCCACCCTGGGGAGGACGGCACCCCCCGCGTACTCCATCGGCAGTAGGAGCCAATGCGTGCTCAGGGCTGACGACGGGAAGTTCCCGACGCGGCATGGTGTTGTCCATGGAAGCCGACCGCACGCCGCGCCGGGCCGGGCCCACCGGGCCGGGCTCCCGTCTCACGCAGAGGAGCAGCCGATGAGCGCCCTCGCGTTGTCCGTGGTGCTCTCCCTGGTGTCCGCCGTCGCGTACGCCGGCGGCGCGATCGTGCAGGAGCAGGTCGCGGTCTCCTCCCCCGACCGGCAGTACGCGCCGCTGCGCCGGCCGAGCTGGTGGGCGGCGGTCGCGCTCAACGGACTCGGCGGCCTGCTGCACGTGGTGGCGCTCGCCTGCGGCCCGCTCAGCCTGGTGCAGCCGCTCGGCGCGCTGACCATCGTCTTCGCCCTGCCGATGGCCGCGGTGTTCGTCGGCCGCCGGGCCGGTGCCACGGCCTGGCGGGGCGCGATCATGGCCACGGTCGGCCTCGCGGGCCTGCTCTCCCTGGTCGGCTCCGCCGGCTCGCACTCCCTGACCGCCCCCCAGCGCTGGGGGGTGGCGCTGGTGACCGGCGCGGTGGTCGTGGCGCTGATGGTGGCCGGCCGGGCCGCGCACCGGCACCCGGCGGCCCGCAGCATGCTGCTCGCCACCGCGGCGGGCATCGCCTTCGGGATGTCCTCGGTCTTCACCAAGACGGTCGCCGTCGACTGGACCGGCGGCGTCTCCGCCGGGGACCTGCCCGCCCTCGCGGTGATCGGCGTCCTGGCCACGGCGGGCATGCTGCTGTCCCAGGCGTCCTACCGGGACGCGGGCCTGGCCGCCCCGCTGGCCACGCTGACGGTGGTCAACCCGGTGGTGGCCGCGGCGGTCGGCATCACGATGTTCGGCGAGACCTTCCGGTACGGCACCGCGGGCACGGTGCTCGCCCTGGGGTGCGGGGTGGTGGCGGCCGGCGGGCTGATCCTGCTCACGACGGAGCGGATCGCGCGTACGGCGGTGGAGGCGGACGCCGGGGCCGCGGACCGGGTGCCGTCGCCCGAGCCGGCCGAGCGGGTGCTCGTGCCCGGCCCGGCGGCGTCACGGCCGTCCGCGCCCGCCGCGCCCGGGGCCGGTTCCACGACCGAGCCCCGGTCCGGTTCCGGGTCCGAGGAGCCGGTCGGGGCGGCGGCCGGCGTGGAGGCGGTGCCGCTGTGCCCGTTCTACGCCGGTCCGTACGTCCCGTTGCCCGTGCCGGACCGGTGCCGCGAGCGGGTCAGATCCTGACCCCGCCGGCCCGGAGGTACGCCAGCGGGTCGACGTCCGTGCCGAAGCCGGGCCCGGTCCGCACCTCGAAGTGGAGGTGCGGGCCCGAGCTGTTCCCGGTGGACCCCGAGCGCCCTATGCGCTGGCCCGCGCCGACGCTCTGCCCCGCCTTCACGGAGATCGCCGACAGATGGGCGTACTGGGTGTAGCGGCCGTCGGCGTGCCGGACGATCACCTCGTAGCCGTACGACCCCGCCCAGCCGGCGCTGACCACCCGGCCCGCGGCGACCGACTTCACCGACGTACCGGTGGGCACGGGGAAGTCGGCGCCGGTGTGGTAGCCCTTCGACCAGGAGGAACCGGCCTTCCGGTACGGGGTGCCGATGGCGGCGTCGACGGGGGCGACCATGGTGTGGCCGCTCGTCGCCCTGGCCCCGCTGTCGGACGACTTCTTCTGCGGCGCGGCCTTGTTCTCGCTCTTGCTCCCGGCCTTCTCGCCGGACTTCTTCTCGCTCTTGCTCCCGGCCTTCTCGCCGGGCTTCTTCTCGGCCTTGCTCCCGGCTTTCTCGCCGGACTTCTTCTCGGCCTTCTCGCCGGTCTTGCTCTCGGCTTTCCCGCCGGACTTGCTCTCGCTCTTGCTCCCGGCCTTCTCCTCGGCCTTGCCGCCGGACGTCTTCGCGGGCTTGCGCCCGGTGGAGCCGCCGGTCAGCGACAGTTCCTGGCCCGGGAAGATCAGGTCGGGGTCGTCACCGATCTCCTCGCGGTTGGCGTCGTACAGCCCCTGCCAGCCGCCCCGGAGCCGCCGCTCGTCCGCGATGCCGGACAGGGTGTCCCCGGAGATCACGGTGTACATCCGGGACCGTCCGGCCCGGGACTGCGGGGTGGTCTGCGGCCGCACGTCGGCGGCCTGCTCGCCGCCCTCGGCTCTCTTGCCGCCCTCGGCTCTCTTGCCGCCCTCGGCTCTCTTGCCGCCCTCGCCGCCCTCGCTGTCCTTGCCGGACGATCCGACCGGGTCCTTCTTCTCACCCCCGGCCGGGCGGATGTCGGGGGCGCCGCCGTCCCGGGTCAGTCCGGCGCGCTGCGAGCACACCGGCCAGGCGCCGGGTCCCTGCCCGTCGAGCACCTTCTCGGCGATGGCGATCTGCTGGTCCTTGGTGGCCAGGTCGGCGCGCGGCGCGTACCGGGTACCGCCGTACGCCTCCCACGTGGACTGCGTGAACTGAAGTCCGCCGTAGTACCCGTTGCCGGTGTTGATGTCCCAGTCGCCGGTCGCCTCGCAGGCGGCGACCCGGTCCCAGGTCTCCACGTCGGCGGCCTGGACGCTGCCGGTGCCGATGAGCGGGAGCGCCATGCCGGCGCCGCCGGCGGTGACGGTCAGTGAGGCCCGGTTGATCCTGTTCGGCTGATACCGGCGGTGCCGGCCGCGTACGGCCATGAACATCTCCCTCGACATGGCGTCAGGAGCGGCAAAAGTAAACGCCACGAACTGGCCATGACAAGAGAGGTATCGGCCGCTCGTCCGGGCCAAGTGGCTCGTACCCGGCGTTCGTTGGGCGGGCGGAGCGCGGGCGCGTCGGGCCGGTGCGCCCCTTCCTCCCGCAGGCCCGCGCGCAGCGGTGTCCGCCGGGTCCGGACGTGCGCCCGGCATCGTGGCACGTCAGGATGGCCGGGCGGGAACAAGCCGGCGGACCCCGCGGCTGTACGGAGATCACCAGGTCACGGAGATCACGACCACTAGGAGCCATCCCCATGAGCACTACAGCGCAGATCGGCGTCACGGGACTCGCGGTCATGGGCCGCAATCTGGCCCGGAACTTCGCCCGCAACGGCTACACGGTCGCCCTGCACAACCGGACGGCGTCGCGGACGCGGGCGCTGGTGGAGGAGTTCGGCGACGAGGGCGCGTTCGTCCCGACGGAGACGGCCGAGGAGTTCGTGGCGGCCCTGGAGCGCCCCCGGCGCCTGGTCGTGATGGTGAAGGCCGGTGACCCGACCGACGCGGTGATCCGGGAGTTCGCACCGCTCCTGGAGCCCGGGGACATGATCATCGACGGTGGCAACGCGCACTTCGCGGACACCCGGCGCCGCGAGCGCGAGCTGCGGGACCAGGGCATCCACTTCGTCGGCATGGGCGTCTCGGGCGGCGAGGAGGGCGCGCTGAACGGCCCGAGCATCATGCCGGGCGGGCCGGCGGAGTCGTACGACTCGCTCGGCCCGATGCTGGAGAAGATCTCCGCGAAGGCGGCGGACGGCACGCCCTGTGTCACCCATGTCGGTCCGGACGGCGCCGGGCACTTCGTGAAGATGGTGCACAACGGCATCGAGTACGCCGACATGCAGCTCATCGGCGAGGCGTACCAGTTGCTGCGGGACGTCGGCGGGTACTCCCCGGACCGGATCGCGGAGATCTTCCGCACCTGGAACACGGGCCGGCTCGACTCCTACCTGATCGAGATCACCGCGGAGGTCCTCTCCCACGTGGACGCGGCGACGGGCGAGCCGTTCGTCGACGTGGTGGTCGACCAGGCGGAGCAGAAGGGCACCGGCCGCTGGACCGTGCAGATCGCCCTCGACCTGGGCGTGCCGGTCTCCGGGATCGCGGAGGCGGTGTTCGCCCGCTCGCTGTCCGGCCACGCGGCGCTGCGCGAGGCGTCGCGGGGGCTGGCGGGCCCGAAGCCGTCGCCGCTGCCGGAGTCCGAGGCGGCGGCCTTCGCGGACCGGGTGGAGCAGGCGCTGTACGCGTCGAAGATCGTGTCGTACACGCAGGGCTTCCACGAGATCGCCGCGGGCAGCGAGGAGTACGGCTGGGACATCGACCTGGGCGCGGTCTCGGCGATCTGGCGGGGCGGCTGCATCATCCGGGCGGCCTTCCTGGACCGAATCCGCGCCGCGTACGACGCCCGGCCGGACCTGCCGAGCCTGCTGTCGGACGAGACCTTCGCGCGGGAGATCGCCGGGGCGCAGGACGACTGGCGCGAGGTGCTGGTCGCGGCGACCCGGCAGGGCGTACCGACTCCCGGCTTCGCCGCGGCCCTCGCCTACTACGACGCCCTGCGCGCCGAGCGCCTGCCCGCCGCCCTGACCCAGGGCCAGCGGGACTTCTTCGGCGCCCACACCTACCGGCGCACGGACCGCGACGGTTCCTTCCACACCCTCTGGGGCGGGGACCGCACGGAGCGGACGGCGTAACCGGGCGGCGTACGCCGGGGCACGCGGCGCGCCCTCGTGCCCCGGGGACGCGGCTCCGCTCGGCGGTTCCGCACCGGCTCAGCTCATCGGGGCCCCTGGCCGGGGCACGCGCCCGGCTCAGGTCAGCGGTGGCCCCGGTTCGGGACTCGGGACGGGCTCCGGACCGGGCGGGATCGGCGAGGGCGACGGCTCGGGCGGGCCGGGGTGCGGGGGCGACGGCGTCGGAACGGGACCCGGCGGCTCGGGCCCGGGGCCCGGGGGCTGGGGAGTCGGCTGGGGGCCGGGGCCCGGAGGCCGCGGGGTGGGCTCCGGGTCCGGGCCGGGGGACGGCGGGGTCGGCTCCGGACCCGGCGGGACGGGGTACGGGCCCGGTGAGGGCGGGGTCGGATCAGGTCCCGGGGTGGGGCCCGGCGGGACGGGGTCCGGGTACGGGTTCGTCATGGCGGCGGTCCTCCGGCCAGTCGCTCGGCATCGGCTCTGGACTACTGCCCCGCCTACCCGGGCCCCGCGCCCGCACTCACTCCCCCGCGCGAACGGAACGGGCCCGGGTGGACGCGTACGCGGACGGCCGGCGTCAGAACCGGCCGGGGTGCGCCCTCAGCCAGTCCTTCGCGGCGCGGAGCAGCGCCGGGTCGGCGGCGGGCGCCTCGTCGGTGTGGCGGGCGGCCCACTTGACGACGTACGGGCACAGCGGCGCGACCGGTACGCCCTCGCGGGCCGCGAGGGCGTACAGCTCACGGGCCAGCGAACCGGCGATGCCCTGTCCCTCGTGCGCCGGTTCGACGATGGTGTGCACCGGGACGAGGGCGCGCTCGGGGGCGTCGAGGACGAAGTACTCGATGTGGCCGACGACCTCGCCGCCGGCCACCGCCTCCAGGCGGCCCGCCGTCCGGTCGTCGCGGATCTCGATGTCGGTCACGGGCACGCTCCTCGTCCTGGCGGCGTCAGGCCGGTACGGCCTGCGGGCTGCGCTGCTGGTCCGAGCCCGGAACCGGCTCGGAGGGGTCCGCGCCCAGGGCCACGATGCGGTTGTCGCGGTCCACATGCACGACCCGCGGCTTCAGCGACCGCGCCTCGGCGTCGGTGACCTGAGCGTAACTGATGATGATCACCAGATCGCCGGGGTGCACGAGATGGGCGGCGGCCCCGTTGATCCCGACGACCCCGGACCCCCGCTCGCCCTCGATGACGTACGTCTCCAGCCGCGACCCGTTGGTGATGTCGACGATGTGCACCAGTTCCCCGGGCAGCAGATCGGCGGCGTCCAGCAGGTCGGCGTCGATGGTCACGGAGCCGACGTAGTGCAGGTCGGCCTGGGTGACGGTGGCGCGGTGGATCTTGGACTTGAACAGAGTACGCAGCACTTCGGACTCCTCAAAGACGGCTCCCCGCCGGCTTTTTGCAGGTCAGGGGCGCCGTCCACTGTACACCGACACTCCTCGCACGCCCCCTCGTGGCGGCGGGCCCGGAAAACGCCAGGTCGGGCAGGGGGTCCCGGCGGGCGTCGGCGGCAGCCGGCCGAGGGAGGACCCGCCGCGCCCGGCGCCGGGCCCGTCCTCGGCCGGTCACCCGAGGTCGACCCACACCTTGCCGGACGCGGTGGCCGCCGCGGCGAACGCCTCGTCCACGTCGTCCAGGGGGTAACCGTCACTGACCACCGCGCCCAGGGGGGACGACGACGGCGAGCCCAGCGCGCCGACGGTCCGGGCGAAGTCCCCGGGGTGGTCGTAGACCATGCTGCCGATGAGGGTGACCTGCCCGGCCACCAGGTCACGGGGAGAGAGTGCGAGCGGAGCGGTGCCGAGGCCGATCAGTACGGCGGTGCCGTGCGGGGCGAGGCGCCGCAGCCCCTGCTCGACGGCTCCGGGGGCGCCGGATGCCTCGAAGAGGTACGGGAACGTCTCAGCGCCCGGCGGCGCCGGCAGCGCGCCCAGGGAACGGGCCCGTTCGAGGCGGGCCGCGTTGGGCTCCTGGACGTACACGGTCACCCCGTGCTCGACCAGTGCCCGGCACAGCAGCAGGCCCTGCGAGCCGGCACCCGTCACCAGGCAGGAGAGACCGGGCGCGATGCCCGAGCGGCGCAGCGCCGCCCATGCCACGGTGGCCGGCTCCACGCAGACCAGGTCCTCCAGCGGCACGTCCGGCGCGACCGGCCACACGAACTCCGCCGGCGCCACCGCGTACTCGCTCAGCAGCCCCGGCACGGTCAGCCCGACCGCGGCCCGGCCGGCACAGGCCGACGTCCGTCCTTCCCGGCACGGCGGGCACGCCAGACAGCAGTAGTCCGGCTCGACGACCACGTCCTGACCGATCGTCAGGCCCTCGACGCCCGCGCCAATCCCGGCCACGCGGCCGGCGCCCTCGTGACCCAGGACCCACGGCCGGCGCGGCGGGGGCCGCCGTCCCGCGTACACCGCGAGGTCGGAGCCGCACAGGCCGGTGCCGCGCATCCTGATCAGCACCTCCCCGGCCCCGTATTCGGGGTCCGGCACGGAGGTCACGGACAGCACGCCGGGCTCCGTCAGCACGGCGGCCCTCAAAGGACCGCCCATTCGTCGCGGCGGCGGATCGTCGGCGGGCGCATGCCCGAAGCCTGCCACAGGTGATCAGCCCCGCGGTAGACCGCACCGATGCCCTTGCGCCATTCCTCCGGCGGCCAGCAAGTCCCCCTTCGCGACAGCGCGTTCGGCCTGTGGACCGGCTCGTGCAACGCGTACGCTGTGCCAGGTAATCAGACACCGCGGGCACCCTGAAGAGGAGTAATTCGATATGTCGGACAGCACCCTGGTCTCCGAAGCAGACCAGAGCTTGTACGCGCTTTCCGCCGAGGGACAGGCATTGCTGTTCACCGAGGCGAAGACGGCCTATGCCTTCCGTGACGAGCCGGTCGGGGACGACCGTCTACAGGCCATCTACGAACTCTTCAAGTGGGCTCCGACCTCGGCGAATATCAACCCGTTGCGGATTCTCTACGTCCGCACCGAGGACGGCAAGCGCCGGCTCCTCGACGGCGTCGCACCGCCCAACCGTGAGCAGACCGCGTCGGCCCCGGTCACCGCGGTGCTGGCGGCGGACACGCAGTACGCGGAATACGTGCCCCTCCTGGCTCCGTCCAACCCCCAACTCCGGGCGATGCTGGAGTCCAACGAGGCCCTGCGGGTGGCCCAGATGGACCTCAACGCCAGGCTCCAGGCCGGTTACTTCGTGCTGGCCGTGCGGGCCGCCGGCCTGGCCGCGGGCCCGATGGGCGGCTTCGACGCGCACGCCGTGGACGAGGAGTTCTTCCCCGACGGCCGGTGGAAGTCGGTGCTGCTGGTCAATATCGGCCACCCGGCCGAGGGCGCGTTCCGCGAGCGGGGGGCGCGGCTCTCCTACGAGCAGGCCGTGCGACTGGCCTGACGGCGGATCAGCTCGGCACGACGCCGACATTCCGGGGGAACGGGGCACTCGGCGCGAGTGCCCCGTTTCCCTCGTCGCGTCCGGCCCGCACGCCAAGCCGGAGTGGTCCGTGAGGTACGACTCAATCGCTTGACATCGCGGTGCGCGGCGATTTATCCATGATCTCGAGAGTTGCCCCCCCACTCATGCGGTGTCTCCCCACTCACTCGATGTCTCCCCACACATTCGGTGCGCGCCCGCCCGCGCCTTGATCACGCATCGTCACCACAAAAGACTCCGGTTTTTACCCAGTCTTTTCCTCCATCATTCTCGCCGTGACGTGAAACGTCACGGCTGTCGTCTGCCCGTACGTCAAGCAGTTTGCGCGGCGGTGTTCCCTTCGCCCGGCCGCACAACACTAGGGAATGTCGGGAGCTGGCATGTCATTAGGTTTTTCGGAATGCCTCGATTCCACGGCCGCCGTCGCCGGCCGACGTGATCTGGTCGAGCGCGACGCCGCACTGACCGCGCTGCGCGGGTCGCTGACGGACGCCGTCGGCGGCAAAGGACGGCTGGTCGTCGTCGAGGGGCCGCTCGGCAGCGGCAAGAGCAGACTGGTCCACGAGTTCCTCGAAACCCTGGAACCCGGCGCCGCCCGCGTCCTGCGGGCCACCGCGTCGCTGCGTGAAGAGGCGCTCCCGTTCGGCGTGCTGACTCAGCTCTCCCACGGCCTGGCCATCCCGCCGGCCCGCCGGGAGCCGTTCCGCTCCCTGCTCGCCGCCGCGGTCGAGCACGCCCTCCTGCACGGCGGCACCGCCCCCGGCGCCCAGGACGCCGCGGACCCCCGGATCGCCGACGCGTTCCAGAAACTCACCGTGGAGCTGGCTCACCTGGCCGAAAACACCCCCCTGGTGATCTGTGTCGACAACGCCCACTACGTGGACGCCCCCTCCCTGCACTTCCTCGCGGGCGTCGTCGCCTGGCTGTACTCCACCCGCATCCTGGTGCTGGTCACCGACGACCCGACCATGCGCCGGCCGCGCTCGCCGCTGCTCGGCGGGCTGGCACCGAGCCCGCACGTCCGCCGCGTGCCCCTGGCCCCGCTCAGCCGCACCGCCGTGCACAGCCTCGCCACCCGGCTCCTCGGACCGCGCACCGCCACCCCCCGGCTCACCGCCGAGCTGTACGCGGTCAGCGGCGGCAACCCGCTGGCCGTACGTGCTCTGATCACCGATCAGCAGGCGGGCGGCACCGGCCACCCGGAAGGATACGGACAGGCGCTCCTCGACCTCGTGGCCCATGCCCGGCCGCCGATACCGGCCGTGGTCCGCTCCCTCGCGGTGCTCGGCGGCGCCCCGGAGCCGGCCGACGTGGCCCCGCTGGCCGGGCAGGACATCAAGACCACCCGCTGGGCCCTGCGGGCCCTGGCCGACGCGGGCATGCTGCGCGCCGACGCCCGCGTGCCGAGCGCCCACGCGGGCCCGCCCGGTACCGGTGTCATGGTGCCGGCGGCCGGGACCGCGGCACCGGCGCGCGCCGAGCGGTACGCGTTCCGGCACCCGGCCGGTGCCGCCGCCGTCCTGGACGACCTGCCCGCCGCCGACCGGACCGCGCTGCACCACGCCGCCGCGGAACTGCTGCGGGAGAACGGCGCCTCCGCGCTCACGGTCGCCCGGCAGCTCACCAGCGCCGGGGACGCGGGCATCGACGACGGCATCGACGTACTTCTCGCCGCCTCGCAGGAGGCACTGGCGGCCGGTGACGTCGGCACCGCCCTCGGCTGTCTCGGCCTCGCCCGGCGCACCCGGACCGACGGCATCACCGCCGCCCGGGTCCGGACCCGGCTCAGCCGCCTGGAACGGCAGTCGAAACCGCAGGCGGCCGTCCGCCACCTCCGCCCCCAGCTCGACGACTTCCATGCCGGCCGCCTGGACCGGCGGGGCGTCTCCGACCTCGTCCTCGGTCTCACCGACACCGGCGCCCTGCACGACCTGACCGCGCTGCTCGGCGTCCTGCGCACCCGGTACCGGCAGGACACCGGGCCGGGCCCCGGCACCGAGGACATCCGCTTCCTGACGAGCTGGGCGGCGATGGCCTACCCCCTCCACACCGGCCTGCGCCGACTCGCCCACTCCGTCGCCGCGGCCACCCCCGCGGCCGTCCCCTGCCACGACCCGTGGCTGCCCTCCGCGGTCGCCCTGTCCGACGACTACGTCGACGGGCGCGACGACCGGCTGGTCCAGCGCGCCGAACTCCTGCTGAGCACCTACCACCTCGACCACGACTCGCTGTGGAACGTGGAGTCCGGGGTGCTGGCCCTGCGCGGCCTCTGCCACGCGGGCAAGCTGGACGAGGTGGTCGCCTGGTGCGAGAAACTGGAGGCCGAGACCGCCGCCCACCACGCCGTCGCCTCGCAGGCCCGGTTCCTCGCCGTGCGCGTCGAGGCCCACCTGCGGCGCGGCGACCTCACGCACGCCCGGGACCTGGCCGCGCACGCCCTGTCCCTCGTCCCGCCGCAGGGCTGGGGGGTCGGCCTGGCCGGCGTTCTGGCCTGCGCCGTCCTGGCCGCCACCCGCTCCGGAGACCTGGCGGCGGCCGAGAAGTACGTGGCGCTGCCGCTGCCCGAACACGCCCTGCACAGCCGCCACGGGGCCGCCTACCTGCACGCCCGCGGCCACTACCGGCTCGCCACCCACCACCCGCAGGCCGCGCTCGCCGACTTCCTCGCCTGCGGACGCTTCGCCGAGACCTGGGGCAGGCCGGGCGCCGACGTGGTCCCCTGGCGCCTCGGCGCGGCCGAGGCCTGGCTCGCGCAGAACGACCAGGAACAGGCCAAACGCCTGGTACGCGAACAGCTCGCCCGGCTGCCTCCCGGCCCCTCCCCGGAACGCGGGCAGAGCCTGCGCACCCTGGCCGCGGTGAGCCGGGTCACCCGCCGCCCGCAACTGCTCACCGAGGCCGTCGACATGCTCATGGAGAGCGGTGACGAATACCAACTCACCCGCGCCCTGATCGACCTCGGCGTCGCCTTCCGTGACGCCGGCGACCAGCGCAACGCCCGCCGGGTGGCCCACCGCGCCTGGCACCTCGCCCAGCAGACCGGGACCGAGCACCTGTGCCGCGAGGCCGCTCTCGACCCGGCCGGCTCCGAGACCGCGCCGGCCGCCGAGGACGCGGGGGAACACCCCGACGGCGTCTCCTCGCTGACCCGGCAGGAACGCAAGATCGCGGCACTGGCCTCCAAGGGGTACACCAACCGGGAGATCGCCGCCAAGCTGTACATCACCGCCAGTACCGTCGAGCAGCACCTCACCCGGGTCTTCCGCAAGGTCAACGTCAAACGGCGCCAGGATCTGCCCTACCTGCTGTGACCGGCCGGCCGGTCAGCCCCGAGCGGAACGCGTCGACCAGTGCCGCCAGTTCACGTGCGGTGCGGGCCGGGCCGTAGACGTGGTGGTCCGGGCGCACCAGCAGGTACCGCGCCCGAGCCGCCCGCAGCAGCGGCAGATACACGCCGTCGACGTCCACGGCGGCGTCCGGCGCGGCCCCGGCGTCCGGCGCCCCGTCCGCCACCAGGTGCACGATCCGGGTGCCGAGCCCGGTGAGGAAGGCGAGCCGCGGTCCGTCCAGCGCCGCCGCCGGAGCGGCCGACCCCAGCAGCACCGGACCGGCGCCGACCACCTCGTCGAAGTACCCGGTCGCGCCTCCCAGCCGCACCCGGCCCTGCGGCACCACCTGACCGGCCGGCGGCACCGGTTCGGCGCCGGCCCCGGTGTACAGCAGCCCGGTCCGCAGCGGCGCGCCGGGGCCGCCGCCGCCCCGGCCGGTGTCCGCGCCCGCCAGCAGCGCCGCGTCCCTGGCCGCCGCCTCGGCCGGGTCGGTCACGCACAGCACCTTGCCCAGTCGCACCGCCGTGCCGACCGCCTCCCGCACATGTCCGGCGCGCTCGGGGCCGTAGGTGTCCAGCAGTTCCGCACCGGCGTCACCGCTCAGCACCAGGTTCAGTTTCCACGACAGGTTCAGCGCGTCCCGGACGCCCGCGCACATGCCCTGGCCGGTGAACGGCGGCATCAGGTGGGCCGCGTCCCCGGCGAGCAGTACCCGGCCGCGCCGCCACTCCTCGGCCCAGGCCGCCTGGAAGCGGTAGACGCCGTGCCGCCGCAGCGTGGCGTTGGCCGGGGACACGTCGAACGGCGCCAGCAGTCGCCACGCCGTCTCCTCCCGGTTCAGCTCGGCCACGCTCTCCCCGGGCAGCCGCATGAACTCCCAGCGCCTGCGGCCGGGTCCGCTGCCCACCGCCGTGGTCGGCCGCGCGGGATCGCAGATCTGCACGTTGAGCGGCGAGAACTCCCTCGGCACGTCCAGCGTCACGTCACACAGCAGCCAGTCGTAGGAGAAGCCCAGGTCGTTCCACCGCACCCCCAGCCGCTGCCGTACGAAACTGTTCGCGCCGTCGCACCCGACGACCCACGACGCCGTCCACCGCCGCTCCCGCCCCGCCGCGTCGGCCGCCGTCACCCCCACCCGGTCTCCGTCGTCGGACAGCTCCGTCACCGTGCACCCGCGCACCACCTCGATCCCCGGCAGGTGCCGCGCACGGGCGGACAGTGTCTCCTCCAGGGCGGGCTGGTGCATGGTCGTCGTCTCCGGCCAGCCGTGCGCGCCCCGCCGCGCCAGCTCGACGCGGAGCAGCGACGCGCCGTCGGCGTTGCGCCAGTCGTAGGCGTCGGCCGGCAGTCCGATCTCCGCGAACGAGTCGCCCACCCCCAGCGCCGCCAGTGTCCTCGCCGTCTCGCCGTCGAAACTGGTCGCCCGCGGCAACGTGTAGGGGGCTTCCCATCGCTCGACCACCGTCACGCGCCGGCCCCGCTCGGCCAGCAGCAGCGACAACACCTGCCCCACCGGCCCGTATCCGACGATCAGGACGTCCGCCTGCGACGTGCGCATGGGGCTCCTCCCTCCGCAAGTGCGGCGAACCTACCAACGGCGCCCCGCCGCACACCGTTCAGGAAGCCCCGCGCCGCACAAGTAAGGGGAGTTGAGGGGGTGATTCAGGGGATCTCCGACGCCCGGCGCGGGTGAAGCTGGACGTGGCCGAAGCCGCCGCAGCGGCACGCGTGCCTCAGCAAACGGGAGTGTGGAGACAGCATGCTGCGTGCCGAGTTGATCCGCCCGGTCCACGAACTCCTCGTCGAACAGAGCAGGCGCTTCGGCGACCGGACCGCCTACCTCGACGCCCGGCGCGCCGTCAGCTACGCCGGTCTGGAGGCCCGTACCCGCCGCCTCGCCGGGCATCTGGCCGGACTGGGGCTGCTGACCGGCGACCGGGTGGCGATGTTCCTCGGCAACCGGGTCGAGACGGTGGAGAGCTACTTCGCGGTCGTCCGCGCCGGCGGCATCGGCGTCCCGGTCAACCCGCACCTGTCCGCCGCGGAGCTGGAGCACCTGCTCACCGTCAGCGGCAGCCGTGTCGTCATCACCGACGCCGCCCACGTGCCCGCGGTGCGCAGGCTGGCTCCCCGCACCGGCCCGCTGACCGTGATCGTGGTGGACGGTGACGGGCCCGTCCCCGCCGGGTGCCTCGCCTACGAGCACTTCGCCACCACCGAGCCCGCCACCCCGGCCCGCGACGACCAGGGGCTCGACGACGTCGCCTGGATGCTCTTCACCTCCGGCACCACCAGCAGTCCCAAAGGCGTCCTCGCCACCCAGCGCAACTGCCTGTGGTCGGTCGCCGCCGCCTACGTCCCCGCGCTCGGCCTCACCGCCGAGGACCGGGTGCTGTGGCCGCTGCCGCTGTTCCACAGCCTGTCCCACATCGTCTGCGTGCTGGCCGTGACGGCCGTCGGAGCCACCGCCCGCATCACCGACGGCCACTCCGCCGACGACGTACTCGGCCTGTGGGAACAGGACCGGTCCACGGTCGTCGCCGGTGTCCCCACGCTCTACCACTATCTCGTCCGCGCCGCGCGGGCCCCGGGTTTCACCGCGCCCCCACTGCGGGTCGGCCTGGTGGGCGGCGCCGTCTTCAGCGCCGCGCTGCGCCGCTCGGCCGAGGAGACCTTCGACGCCCCCCTCATCGACGCCTACGGCTCCACCGAGACCTCCGGTTCCATCGCCATCAACTGGCCGACCGGCGCCCGCGTCGAAGGGTCCTGCGGCCTTCCCGTGCCGGGCCTCGCGCTGCGGATCGTGGACCACCGCACCGGCCTGGACGTGCCCGACGGCACCGAGGGCGAGGTGTGGGTGCGCGGCCCGAACGTCATGGCCGGCTACCACGAGCAGCCCGACGCCACCGCCGAGGCGCTGCGCGACGGCTGGTTCCACACCGGTGACCTCGCCGTCCGCGACCGCGCCGGCTACCTGACCGTCACCGGACGGCTCAAGGAACTCATCATCCGCGCCGGGGAGAACATCCACCCCGGCGAGGTGGAGGAGGTGCTGCGCCAGGTCCCCGGCGTCGCCGACGCCGCCGTGGCCGGCAAGCCGCACGATGTCTTCGGCGAAGTGCCGGTCGCCTTCGTCGTCCCCGCGCCCGGCGGCTTCGACCCGGCCCAGGCGCTCTCCCTCTGCCGCGAGAGGCTCTCGTACTTCAAGGTCCCCGAGGAGTTGTACGAGATCGAGCGCATCCCGCGCACGGCCACCGGCAAGGTCACCCGGCACCGGCTCCTGGACGGCCCCGCCCGGCTCCGCGCGGTCGGCAACGCCCACCACGACACCCTTTTCCGCACCCACTGGGTTCCCCGGCCGTCCACGCCCGCGCCGGCCGGCGGCCACTGGACGCTCCTGGGCGACCCCGGCACCGCCCTCGCCGACCGCCTCCGGGCCTCCGGCACCGACCTGTCCGGCGACACGCCTTCCGTGGCCCTGCTGCCGGTCCCCCCTGGGACGAGCGTCGACGCCTTCCTGCGTACGGCCGGACCCTGGCTCACGTCCGCCGACCCGGCCGGTCCCCGGCTGGTCGTGCTCACCCGCGGCGCCGTGGCCACCCATCCGGGCGAAACGGTGCGGGACCTCGGCCAGGCGGCGCTGTGGGGCCTGGTCCGCTCCCTCCAGGCCGCCCACCCCGGCCGCGTCGCCGTGGTGGACCTGGATGACGCGGCCGACGACGCGGCCACGGCCGCGCTGACCGCCACGGTGGCGTCCGGTGAACCGCAGAGCGCCGTCCGCGACGGTGTCGTCCTGCTGCCCCGGCTGGAGCGCGTGACCCTCAACGCCGCGACGGACACGGCCGCGCAGCCCGACCATGCCTTCGACGGCGCGGGTACCGCCGTCGTCACCGGCGCCGACACCCGGCGCGGCACGGCGATCGCCCGCCACCTCGCCACCGCCCACGGAGCCCGCAGCCTGCTGCTGATCACCCCGCCCGGACAGGGTGCCGGAGCGGCCGGCCTGCGCGACTGGCTCACCCGGCGGGGCACGGAGGTCCGGCTCGCGGAGGCCGACCTCGACGACCGCGCGAAACTCAAGCGAGCGCTGGCCAAGGCCCCCTCTCCGCTGACCCTGGTCGTCCATGCCTGGGACGCCGTGGACGAGCCCTCCGAGACCCGCGTGGCCTCCGAGGTCCGCACCCTGCACGACCTCACCCGCGACGCCGACCTCGCCGCCTTCGTGCTGTCCTCTTCGACCAAGGGCCTGCTGGGCGCGGCCGGCGAGACCACCGAGGCCGCTTCGGCCGCCTTCCTCGACGCCTACGCCCAGAACCTGCGCGTCCAGGGCGTCCCGGCCCGGTCCCTCGCCTGGGGCCCCTGGGAGGGCGAGGGTGACGCGGCGAGCGGTGCGCTCACCGAGCAGCAGGCGATGGCCGCCCTGGACACCGCCCTCACCGTGGACGACGCCCAGCTCGTCGTGATGAAGCTCGACCCGTCCGCCGCTCCCGGCTCACCGCTCCTGCACGACCTGGTCGACGTGCCGGCCCGGACCGCCACCGCGGACGAGGCCGTCACGAACGCCCTGCGCGAGCGCCTCGCCGGGGTCCCGGACGCCGACCGCGACCGGCTCCTCACCGACCTGGTCCGCGACCAGCTCGCCGACCTGCTCGGCCTGACCGGCAGGCAGGCCGTCCAGCCAGGACGCCCCTTCACCGACCTGGGTCTGACCTCGGTCACCGTGGTCGAACTGCGCAACCGCCTCACCGAGGCCACCGGACTCCGTCTCCCCGCCACCTCCGCCTTCGACCATCCCACCCCGCAGGCCCTGGCCGGCCTGCTGCGCCGTGAGCTGTCCGGCGGCACCGCCCCGGTCGGCACCGCCCCCGCCCCGCTGCCTCGCACGGCCGACGACCCCGTCGTCATCGTGGGCATGGCCTGCCGCCTGCCGGGCGGTGTCGCCTCCCCAGAGGACCTGTGGGAGCTGGTGCGGACGGGTGGCGAGGGCACGGGCCCCTTCCCGACGGACCGGGGCTGGGACCTGGACAGCCTCTTCGACCCGGACCCCGACCACCCCGGCACGAGCTACGTCCGTGAGGGCGGCTTCCTGCAGGACGCGGGCGGCTTCGACGCGGCCTTCTTCGGCATCTCCCCGCGCGAGGCGCTGGCCATGGACCCGCAGCAGCGGCTGCTTCTGGAGACGTCCTGGGAGGCGTTCGAACGGGCCGGCATCGACCCGACCGCCCTGCGCGGCAAGGACGTCGGTGTCTTCACCGGAATGATGCACCAGGGCTACGGTGTCGGCGCCACCGGCGATCTCGAAGGCCACCTCCTGACCGGGACGACGGCCAGCGTGGCATCGGGCCGCGTGTCCTACGTGCTCGGGTTCGAGGGCCCCGCGGTGACGGTGGACACGGCGTGCTCGTCGTCGCTGGTCGCCCTGCACCTGGCCGTCCAGGCGCTGCGGGCCGGGGAGTGCTCGATGGCGCTCGCCGGCGGCGTGACGGTGATGTCCGGACCCGAGTCGTTCGTTGAGTTCTCCCGGCAGCGGGGCCTGGCTCCGGACGGCCGCTGCAAGTCCTTCGCCGCGGCGGCGGACGGCACGGGCTGGGCGGAGGGCGTGGGTGTGCTGCTGGTGGAGCGCCTGTCGGACGCGGAACGGCTGGGACACCGGGTCCTGGCGGTGGTACGTGGCAGCGCGGTCAACCAGGACGGCGCCTCCAACGGCCTCACCGCACCCAACGGCCCCTCCCAGCAACGCGTCATCCACCGGGCACTGGCCGGCGCGGGCCTGACCCCGGCCGAAGTGGACACGGTGGAGGCACACGGAACCGGCACGGCACTGGGCGACCCCATCGAAGCCCAAGCCCTGCTGGCCACCTACGGGCAGGACCGCGAACGGCCCCTGTGGCTGGGCTCGCTGAAGTCGAACATCGGCCACGCGCAGGCCGCCGCCGGAGTGGCCGGCGTCATCAAAATGGTCATGGCCATGCGACACGGAGTGCTGCCCCGGACGCTGCACGTGGACGCGCCGTCGACACAGGTGGACTGGTCGGCGGGCGCGGTGGAACTGCTGACCGAAGAACGCGAATGGCCGGAGACAGGGCGCCCGAGACGAGCAGGCGTGTCGGGCTTCGGCGTGAGCGGCACCAACGCTCACGTCATCCTGGAGCACGTTCCCGAACCCCCCGACACCCCCGCTCCGTACTCCCATGGCCCCCTGCCCCTGCTCATCTCCGCAGCCGACGACCAGGGCACCCGCGCCCAGGCACGACAACTGGCCGAGTTCATACGGACACACCCCGAGCTGGATGTGGGTGCCATCGCCGCGGGGCTGATGCACGGCCGGGCAGCATTGCCGGACCGCGCGGTAGTGGTAGCCGAGGACCGCGCCGAAGCACTCACCGGACTCCAGGACGTGGCTGATGGCGCCAACAGCGGCCGGGCAGACGTACAAGGACGCACAGTGTTCGTCTTCCCCGGCCAGGGCACCCAATGGACCGGCATGGGCGCCGAACTGGCCGGCACCTCACCCGTCTTCGCCCAGGCACTCCACGAATGCGCCGCCGTCATGGACCCACTGACCGGCTGGTCCCTCCTGGACACCATTCACGCGCAGCAGCCCCTGGACCGGGTCGACGTCATCCAACCCGTCTCCTTCGCCGTCATGGTCGCCCTGGCACGCATGTGGCAGACGGCAGGCGTCCAGCCCTCAGCGGTCATCGGACACTCCCAGGGCGAGATCGCCGCAGCCCACGTGGCGGGCGGGCTGTCCCTGGCCGATGCCGTCAAAGTGGTCGTCCTGCGCAGCCAGGCCATCGCCGCCCACCTCTCCGGCCACGGCGGCATGATGTCCCTCGCCCTCACCCCACACCAAGCCGAAGAACTCACCGCCCCCTGGAACGACCGCATCCAGACAGCCGCCCTCAACGGACCCGACTCCGTCGTCGTCGCAGGCGAACCACAAGCCCTCGCCGAACTCGCCGCCACCTGCGAGCAGACCGGCATCCGCGCACGCACCATCGACGTCGACTACGCCTCCCACACCACCCACGTCGAAACCATCCAGGAACACCTCACCCACACCCTCGCCGGCATCACCCCCACCACCTCCCACACCCCCTTCCTCTCCACCGTCGAAACCGACTGGCTCGACACCACCCACCTCGACGCCACCTACTGGTACCGCAACCTCCGCAACACCGTCCGCTTCGCCCCCGCCATCCACCACCTCCTCACCCACGGCTACACCACCTACATCGAAATCAGCGCCCACCCCGTCCTCACCACCAGCATCGAAGCCACAGCCGAAGCCACAGCCGAACACACCAACCCCGGCCCCCTCCTCATCACCGGCACCCTCCGCCGCCACCACGGCGACACCCGACAACTCCTCACCTCCCTCGGCCACGCATGGACCCGCGGCCTCCCCATCAACTGGACCACCCACCTCAACCACACCACCGACACCGACACCGACACACCCCCACACACCGCCCACCACCTCCCCACCTACCCCTTCCAACACCAGCACTACTGGCTCAGAAACGTTTCTTCCGCGGGCGCCGTGGCCGCCGCGGGGCTCGCGGATGCCCGGCACCCCCTACTCGATGCCTGGGTCGAACTGCCCGACGAGGGCGGGGTGTTGTTCACCGCCCGGCTGTCGTCGAGCAGCCACCCGTGGCTGGCCGGACACACGGTGCACGGAGTCGCGGTGGTGCCCGGGGCGGCGTTCCTGGAGATGGCGGTGCGGGCCGGGGACGAGGTCGGCTGCGGTGCCGTCGAGGAACTGGTGATCGAGACGCCGCTCGTGCTCGCGGAGGGCTCGGGCGTGCGGCTCCAGGTGGCCGTCGGCGCGGCGGACGGCTCCGGTCGGCGCCGGCTCGCCGTCCACTCCCGGCGTCAGGGCGCCACCGACTGGACCCGGCACGCCACCGGCACACTGGCCGGCCGGCCGGACGCCGCCCCCGGCATCGACCTGTCGGTGTGGCCGCCGGCCGGGGCGGTGCCCGTCGAGGTGGACCCGGCGGTGCCGGGGCTGCGTGCGGCCTGGCGGCGTGGCGAGGACGTGTTCGTCGAGGCCGAGGTGGGCGAGGAGGAGCGGGACGACGCCGAGCGGTTCGCGCTGCATCCGGCGCTGCTCGATGCCGTCGGCCGGGCCGGCAGTGGCGGCTCCGCGCTGTCCGTCGCCTACCGTGGCGTGTCCCTGGTGGCGGCCGGGGCCACCTCCCTGCGGGCGCGTATCGCCCCGGACGGCAGGGGCGGTACGGCTCTGGAACTCGCGGACGCCTCCGGCCGGGCGGTCGGCAGCTTCGGGTCGGTCGTCTCGCGCGAGGTCGATGCGGATGAGCTGGAGTCGGCGGCCGCTCGGGGCGGCGTGAACCCGCTGGACGCGTTGTTCCGCGTCGACTGGGTGCCTTTCGCCGTCGGGGCCGTGGCGGACCCGACGCGGCGACTGGTCACCGTCACCGACCCCGATGAACTGTCGGCGTCGGCCGCCCGGGGTGATGTGCGGGTGGATCTGACGGAGACCGCCCAGGGGTTGCGGGCGCTGACCTCGCGGGCGTTGGCGTGGGTGCAGGCGTGGCTCGCCCTGCCGGTGACGGACGCGCGGCTGGTCGTCGTCACGCGGGATGTCGGCGACCCGGTCACCGCGGCTGTCTGGGGGCTCGTCCGTTCGGCGCAGTCGGAGGCACCGGAGCGGCTGGTCCTGGCCGCCGTGGACGGGGACGCCGCCTCCGAGGCACTGCTGCCCGCCGCCGTCGCCACCGGCGAGCCGCAGTTCGCCCTCGCCGCCGGCCGGGCCACCGTACCGAGGCTGGTACGGGCGGCGCCCGCCGACGCCGTACGACCGCTCGGCCACTACGGCACCATCGGCTCCGCAGGGGCACTCGACCCCGACGGCACCGTTCTGATCACCGGCGGCACCGGCACCCTGGGCCGCCTGCTCGCCCGGCATCTCGTGGCCGAGCACGGCGTACGCCACCTGCTGCTGGTCAGCCGGCGCGGTGGTGCCGCCGACGGCGTGCCCGAGCTGGAGCGCGACCTCGGTGCGCTGGGCGCCACCGTGCGCACCGTGGCCTGCGACGTCACCGACCGTGCCGCGCTGGCCGGCCTGCTGGCGTCGATCCCCGGCGAGGCACCGCTCACCGCGGTCGTCCACACCGCCGGTGTGCTGGACGACGGCGTGGTCACCGCCCTCACCCCGGAGCGGCTGGACACCGTACTGCGGCCCAAGGCGGACGCGGCGCTCCTGCTGGACGAGCTGACCCGGGACACCGGTCTCGCCGCGTTCGTGCTGTACTCCTCGGCCGCCGGCGTCCTCGGCAACCCCGGGCAGGCCAACTACGCCGCCGCCAACGCCTTCCTGGACGCGCTGGCCGCGCGGCGCAGGGCGGCGGGGCTGCCCGCCACCGCGCTCGCCTGGGGCCACTGGGCGGCCACCAGCGAGCTGACCGCCCACCTCACCGACTCCGACCTGCGGCAGCACTCCCGGCGGTTCGGGATGGCGGCGCTGGACGAGGAGACCGGCGTCGCGCTGTTCGACGCCGGTCTGCGCAGCACCGTCCCGGCGCTGGTGGCGGCCCGGCTCGACCTCGGGAAGCTGCGTGCCGAGCCGGACGGCGGCCAGGTCGCTCCCCTGCTGCGCGAGCTGGTGCCGCCGGTGCGGCGCCGGGCCGCGGGCCGGTCGACGGCCGGCGGGACGGATCTCGTCCGACGGCTGGCACCGCTGACTCCCGAGGAGCGGCACGAGACGCTGCTCGACCTGGTCAGGAACCGTGCCGCGCACGTCCTCGGACACCCGTCCGCCGACGCCGTCGCCGCCGGCCGGGCGTTCCGCGAGGCGGGCTTCGACTCGCTGACCTCCGTGGAACTGCGCAACCGGCTCGCCGCGGACACCGGACTCCGGCTCCCCGCCACCCTGCTCTACGACCACCCGAGCCCGGACGCCCTCACCCGGCACCTGCTGGCGGAACTCCTGGCGGAGGCCGACGCCTCCGCGGCGCCGTCCGCCTCCCCGCGCGGGACGGCCGACGACCCCGTCGCCATCGTCGCGATGAGCTGCCGCTTCCCCGGTGGCGTGGAGAGCCCGGAGGACTTCTGGCGGCTGATCAGCGAGGGCGGTGACGCGGTCGGCGACTTCCCGGACGACCGCGGCTGGGACCTGTCCGCGCTCTACGACAGCGACCCCGACCACCCCGGCACGTCGTACGCCCGGCGCGGTGCGTTCCTGACGGACGCCGCCGGGTTCGACGCGGGCTTCTTCGGCATCTCACCGCGCGAGGCCCTGGCCATGGACCCGCAGCAGCGGCTGCTCCTGGAGACGTCCTGGGAGGTGTTCGAGCGGGCCGGCATCGACCCGTCGACCCTGGCGGGCCGCGACATCGGTGTGTTCACCGGCATGAACACCCAGGACTACGCGCTGCGCCTGCGCGAGGTCTCCGAGGAGGTGGAGGGGCACCGCATCACCGGCATCTCCGCGGCCGTGCTGTCCGGCCGGGTGGCCTACACCCTCGGTCTCGAAGGGCCCGCGGTGACCATCGACACGGCGTGCTCGTCGTCGCTGGTGGCCCTGCATCTGGCGGCGCAGTCCCTGCGGGCGGGTGAGTGCTCGATGGCGCTGGCCGGCGGGGTCACGGTGATGGCCGCGCCGGACGCCTTCGTCGACTTCTCCCGGCAGCGGGGCCTGTCCGCCGACGGCAGGTGCAAGGCGTTCGCCGCGTCGGCGGACGGCACCGGGTGGGCCGAGGGCGTGGGCGTGCTGCTCGTGGAAAGGCTGTCGGACGCCCGGCGCAACGGTCACCGGGTGCTGGCCCTCGTCAGTGGCAGCGCGGTGAACCAGGACGGGGCGTCCAACGGCCTGACCGCACCCAACGGCCCTTCCCAGCAGCGGGTCATCCGGCAGGCGCTGAGCAGCGCCGGGCTGACCGGTGCCGACGTGGACGTGGTCGAGGCGCACGGCACCGGCACGGCGCTGGGCGACCCCATCGAGGCGCAGGCCCTGCTGGCCACCTACGGACAGGGCCGCCCCGCGGGCCGCCCGCTGTGGCTGGGCTCGGTGAAGTCCAACATCGGACACGCCCAGGCCGCCGCGGGCGTGGCCGGCGTCATCAAGACGGTACTGGCCCTCCAGCACGGCATCCTGCCGCGCACCCTGCACGTCGACGCCCCCACCCCGCAGGTCGACTGGTCGGCCGGCGCGGTGGAACTGCTGACGGAACAGCGGGAGTGGCCCGAGGCCGGACGGCCCCGACGGGCGGGTGTCTCCGCGTTCGGCGTCAGCGGCACCAACGCCCACGTCATCGTCGAGCAGGCACCGGACACGGACACCAGTACGGACGACACACCCGCACCTGCACCCACGTCCACATCCACGTCCACGTCCGTGCCCGCCGTCGTCCCCTGGGTCCTCTCGGCCCGCAGCCCCGAGGCGCTGGAAGGGCAGGCGGACCGGCTCGCGGCATGGGCCCGGCGGCACCCGGACGCCGACCCCGCCGACATCGCCCACGCACTGCTCTCCACCCGAACGGCGTTCGAACACCGTGCCGTTGTCGTGGGCGCGGGACGCACCGCGCTGCTCGACGGTCTGGACGCCTTCGCCCATCCCCGGCACGCCCGCGGAGTGGCGCGTCCCGGCAAGCTCGCGGTGCTCTTCACCGGCCAGGGCAGCCAGTACACCGGCATGGGCCGCGGCCTGCACGAGCACTACCCGGTGTTCCGCGACACCTTCGACGCCGCCTGTGCCGAACTGGACCGGCACCTGCTGGACGCCGGGCATGTCACCCGGTCCGTCCGGGACGTGGTGTTCGGCGACGATCCGGCCGAGCTGGAGCGGACGGTGTTCGCGCAGGCCGGTCTGTTCGCCGTGGAAGTCGCCCTGTTCCGGCTCTACGAGTCCTGGGGCGTCCGCCCCGACCACCTCGCCGGACACTCCGTCGGCGAGGTGACGGCGGCACACGTGGCGGGCGTGCTGTCCCTCCCGGACGCCGTGGCGCTGCTGGCGGCCCGCGGACGGCTGATGCAGGACCTCCCGGGCGGGGCGATGGCCGCGCTCGGCGCCCCCGAGTCCGTCGTCCGGCCCCTGCTCGCCGACGCGCCGGGCGTCGTCGGCATCGCGGCGGTCAACGGGCCCGCCTCGGTGGTCGTCTCGGGCGACCGGGACGCCGTGACGGCCGTCGCCGAGGCGTGCGCGGCCGGCGGCCACCGCACCAAGCACCTCCGGGTCAGCCACGCCTTCCACTCCGCGCACATGGACGGCATGCTCGACGCGTTCCGCGAGGTCGTCGCCGGGCTGTCGTACGCGCACCCGGCGATCCCCGTCGTCTCCGGTGTCACCGGCGAGCCGGCCACCCCGGAGCAACTGTGCTCCCCGGAGTACTGGGTCGAGCACGTCCGCCGCACCGTGCGCTTCCACGACGTCGTCGGCGCGCTGCACACGCACCGCGTCACCACCTTCCTCGAACTGGGCCCCGGCGGCGTCCTCACCGCGATGGCCCAGGAGGCGTCCGGCCCCGGCGCGGAGCCGGCGATGTTCGTGCCCACGCTGCACGGCGGTGCCGAGGACGAGCGGATCGGCGCCGTCACCGCGCTGGCCCGACTGCACGTCCGCGGTGTCCCCGTCGACCTCACCGCCCTGCTCCCGGCGGCCCCGCGCCGCACGGTCGACGACCTGCCCACCTACGCCTTCCAGCACCGTCGGTACTGGCCGGACGCCCCGCACCCGACGGCCCACCCGGCACTCGCGGCGCAGTCGGTGCCCGTACCGGTGGCGCAGCCGGGGTCCGAGCCGCGGCCGGTGCCCGAAGGAGTCGGCGGCGCACCGCTGGAGTTGGTGCTGACCAGCGCCGCCGCCGTGCTCGGACACGACGACACCTCGGTGATCGACCCCGAACGGCCCTTCCGGGACCTCGGCTTCGACTCCTTGAACGCGGTCCGGCTCCGCAACCGCCTGCACGACCTGACCGGCGCCGACCTGCCCACCACCCTCGTCTTCGACCACCCGACACCGGCCGCGCTCGCGTCGTTCCTGCGTGCCCGGCTGCTCGGCGACGACACCGCCGGGCAGGACGGTCCGGCCCGGCGGGCGGCCGATCCCGGCGAGCCGGTCGCCATCGTCGGCATGGCGTGCAGGCTGCCGGGCGGCGTGGCCTCCCCGGAGGACCTGTGGCAACTGCTGCGGGCCGGGGAGGAGGGCATCGGCGAGTTCCCGACGAACCGCGGCTGGGCGCTGGACTCGCTCTTCGACCCGGACCCCGACCACGCCGGCACCAGCTACACGCAGCGCGGCGGTTTCCTCTACGACGCGGGCGAGTTCGACGCGGAGTTCTTCGGCATCTCCCCGCGCGAGGCGCTGGCCATGGACCCGCAGCAGCGGCTGCTCCTGGAGACGTCCTGGGAGGCTCTGGAGCGGGCCGGTATCGACCCGACCGCCCTGCGCGGCCAGGACGTCGGTGTCTTCGCCGGCATGGTCAACCACGACTACACCAGCCGCCTGCGCACGGCCCCCGACGGCTCCGAGGGATACCTCATGACCGGCGGGGCGGGCAGTGTGCTGTCGGGCCGGGTGTCGTACGCGTTCGGCTTCGAGGGGCCCGCGGTGACCGTCGACACGGCGTGCTCGTCGTCGCTGGTGGCCCTGCACCTGGCGGCGCAGGCCCTGCGCTCCGGCGAGTGCACGATGGCCCTGGCGGGCGGTGTGACCGTGATGGCCGGGCCCGAGGCGTTCGTGGAGTTCTCCCGGCAGCGGGGCCTGTCGGCCGACGGCAGGTGCAAGTCCTTCGCCGCCTCGGCGGACGGCACCGGATGGGCCGAGGGCGCGGGCGTGGTCCTGGTCGAGCGGCTGTCGGACGCCGAACGCCTGGGGCACCGGGTGTTGGCGGTGGTGCGGGGCTCGGCCGTCAACCAGGACGGTGCCTCCAACGGCCTGACCGCCCCCAACGGCCCCGCCCAGCAGCGGGTGATCCGGCGGGCGCTGGCACAGGCCGGGCTGACCCCGGATGACGTGGACGCGGTCGAGGCACACGGCACCGGCACGGCACTGGGCGACCCCATCGAAGCCCAAGCCGTCCTCGCCACCTACGGCCAGGACCGCGAACGCCCGCTGCTGCTCGGATCGCTGAAGTCCAACATCGGACACGCCCAGGCCGCCGCGGGCGTCGCCGGCGTCATCAAGACGGTACTGGCCCTCCAGCACGGCATCCTGCCGCGTACCCTGCACGTCGACGCCCCCACCCCGCAGGTCGACTGGTCGGCCGGCGCGGTGGAACTGCTGACGGAGGAGCGGGAGTGGCCGCGGGCGGACCGTCCGCGCCGGGCGGGTGTCTCCGCGTTCGGCGTCAGCGGCACCAACGCCCACGTCATCCTCGAACAAGCCGCGGAGGCCGGTGAAGCGCCGGTCACCACGGCACGCCCGGCCGGCGGCCTGACGCTCCTCCCCCTCTCCGCACGGGGCGAGGACGCCCTGCGCGCGCAGGCCCAGCGGCTGCTGTCCTACCTGGGACAGCGACCGGAGCTGGACCTCACCGCAGTGGGCAGCGCGCTGGCCGCGAGCAGGGCGGGGCTGCCGGAGCGGGCGGTGGTGGTCGCCGGTGACCGGGACGAGGCGCTGGCGGGTCTGGGCGCGGTGGCACGGGGCGAGACGGCACCCGGCGTGCACTCCGGATCGGTGCGGCGTGGACGGCTGGCCGTGCTCTTCACCGGCCAGGGCTCCCAACGCATCGGCATGGGACGCGAACTGTACGAAACCTTCCCCGCCTACCGCGAAGCGTTCGACGAAGTCTGCACAGCCCTCGGCGACGACACCCGCGACATCGTCTTCGGTGACGATCCCGACCGCCTCGACCAGACCCAGCACACACAAACCGCACTGTTCGCCGTCGAAGTCGCCCTCTACCGACTCATCACCTCCTG